>JALYSR010000168.1 GCA_030854715.1 Acidobacteriota bacterium | reverse complement strand
AGGCACTAATCGCACGGATACGCACGTTTCGTTTGAAGAGGCATTTGGCGAAGTGAAGCTTGCCGACATAAATGCCAACTATGATTTCATCTCGGTGCGCGCCGGCATCCAGCCATTTGTGTCCGATTTTCGCGGCTTCATTTTTTCCGATAATAATCTGGGCTTGCGCTTCTTTGGCTCCGCTGACAACAATCGCATTCAATACAACGCCGCATATTTCTCGATGTTGGAGAAAGACACCAATAGTGGCTTGAACCGCTTCGACACGCGCCATCAAAATGTTTACATCGCCAACGTGTTTCGGCAGGACTTCATTCGCAAGGGCTACACGATCCAGGGAAGTTTCCACTACAACGACGATCGCGCCAGCATCGAGTATGACCGCAACGGATTTTTAGTTCGTCCGGCTTTGATCGGCGACGTTCGACCGCACGCGATCAGGGTTGGCTATCTTGGCCTCAGTGGCGATGGACATCTGGGCCGTCTGAACCTTACTCACTCTTACTACTACGCCTTCGGCCACGACAATAGAAATCCGATTGCCGGTCGCGAGGTAGACATCAGATCAAACATGGCTGCGGTTGAAGCGTCGGTTGACCAGGATTACCTGCGCTTCAAAGGATCATTCTTCTGGGCAGAGGGCGACTCGAATCCTACCGACAGGAAGGCCACGGGATTTGACGCCATCTTCGATGATCCAAACTTCGTTGGCGGGCAATTCTCGTATTGGAACCGCAACGGCATCCGTCTGACGCAAACGGGCGTGGGCCTGGTCCAGCCAAATAGTATTTTGCCAAGTTTGCGCAGCAGCAAAACCCAGGGACAGGCGAATTTTGTTAATCCCGGCATCTTCATTTACAACGCTGGAGTTGATGTTGAACTGACACAGCGCATTAAGGCAGTTTTCAACGTTAACTATCTGCGCTTTCATCGCACGGAGCCGCTCGAGTATGTGCTGTTTCAAAATCACATCCGTCACGATATTGGATTCGACTACAGTCTTGGTGTGGCCTATCGGCCGTTCTTGATTAATAACGTGACAATGACGTTTGGCGCTTCAACGCTGCAGACCGGGCGTGGCTTTCGCGACATTTTCACGGATCGCTCGCGAAACTGCCCGGCAAACGTCGGCGACTTCTGCGAACCCGACGTCATTAGCCCACGCAAACCGCTCTATTCGCTGTTTGCGCAGTTGAAGCTGGTGTTTTGATGAAAGGGTTTAAGCATCTTGTTTAGGCGGGTTTGCGCAGTATGCTTCTTGTGGTGGACGCCGGTTTAATCATGAGTAGACCGAAATTTATTCTATCCATAACTGTTGCCTTGATCATGGTCCTGGGCTTGGCGGCGGTGTTCGCCGAAAAAGAGTCCAGACCGCGTAGCGTTGCAGTTCCAAGTCGATCGGAGGCCACCAACAAGTTTTTCCGAAACGCAGCCCAGGATCAGTCGACGCCAGTTCCAAAACTTGAAGGCTGCATCACCTGCCATGGCCAGATCGAGCCGATGCATAAATACGGCACCACGGAGACACTCGATAAACTAAAAGACGGCAAGGACGCGGTCGGACTGACATGCACTACATGTCACGGCGGCAATCCCGTCCCGCGCAAGAGAAGCGATGATGTAAATGAGATCCAACGGATTAAGAACGAAGCCCACGTTCGGCCTAAGTTTCCTCGCGAATGGCAACGCGACGGAAAAAATACCGGCGCTAATCCGGAGCGCAGCAACACACTGCTCGCTAGGGAGAGTTGGGAGTTTGTGCGCTTTGTAAATCCGGGCGACCTGCGGGTGGCAGCGACGACGTGTGGCGGCGCCGGCTGTCACGAAGCGGAATCAAAAAACGCGGCGCGCAGCATGATGGCCCATGGAGCCATGCTTTGGGGCGCTGCGCTTTATAACAATGGCGGCTTTCCCGTGAAGGACGCGCGCTTGGGTGAAAGCTACAGCGAGAGCGGCGCACCACAAAAACTAATCCAGTCCCCAAAACCTACCGCCGAAAATCGGCGCACCAAAGGTTTACTCGAGTTCCTGGATCCAATTCCTCGTTGGGAGATCTCGCAACCGGGCAACGTGCTGCGCGTCTTTGAGCGGGGAGGCAAGCGGCGGTTGGAGGTCGGCTTGCCGGATAAGGAAGAAGACCCCGGCAAACCGGACAAGGGACTCAGCGCACGCGGTTTTGGCAGCGCACAGCGCACCGATCCTGTCTATCTCGGATTGCAGAAAACGCGCCTGATGGATCCGACGCTCAATTTCCTGGGCACCAACGATCATCCAGGAGACTTCCGCTCGTCAGGCTGCTCAGCTTGCCACGTGATCTACGCCAACGATCGTGACCCGTCTCACTCCGCCTTCTACCACGACGGCGGTAACTCAGGCACATCGCAAACTGCTGACATCAATATTCCCAAAAATGAATCGGGCCACCCAATCAAACATCAATTCACCAGCCAGATTCCTACTTCGCAGTGCATGGTCTGTCACATGCACCCGGGCACAAATATGGTAGCCACCTATCTCGGCATGACCTGGTGGGACAACGAGAGCGATGGCGAGAAGATGTACCCGAAGCAGCAGCACGAACCGTCTCAAGATGAGGAGCAGGACAAGCTGAACCGTAATCCGGAGGGTTCGAGTTTGCGTGGTCTGTGGTCGGAACTGGGGTTCTTAACCCAAACCGGGACCGCCGGGTTTAATGCAGAGCTGAAGAACGTTCAATTCGCAGACTTCCACAGTCATGGCTGGATGTTTCGCAAAGTCTTCAAACGGGATCGAAAGGGAAACCTGCTCGACGCGCAAGGCAATCTTATCTCGTCGAGTGATCCGGAAAAATTTAATAAGGCCGTTCATCTAAACGATATTCATCTGGAGAAGGGAATGCACTGCGTCGATTGCCACTTCCGTCAAGACGCGCATGGTGATGGAAATCTCTACAACGAGCCGCGCGCGGCGATCGAGATTGGCTGCGAGGACTGTCACGGATCGATTCGTCAAAAGGCGACCCTGTTTACTTCCGGGCCGGCCGCGGCGACGGCAACGGGACCAGCAGCGGAGCGTCGCAGGTCGCAGAATCAACCACTGGTCGGCCAGGATCTGACGCGAATTCGGGTGCGCGACGAAACGGGAGCGAAGATTCCACTCTTTCAAAAGATTGCGCGCGATCGCAAAAAGAAGGACGAGAGTGGCAAGGAAGTGGACCTGAAAGCCGGCGATATCGTTCAGAACTCTATGGTTGTGCCCGGCCGCTGGTGGCGTGTAATGCAAACGCTCGACACCATTACTCCGGGTTCACGCGACTACAGCGAGCGATCGCGTTATTCCAAAACGATTCGCAAGGACAATCTACGTTGGGGCGACGTCCCGAAAAGCGATAATGAGCTGGCCCATCGCGACAGCAACATGACCTGCGTCGCCTGTCACTCGTCGTGGGTGACGAGTTGCTTTGGTTGTCACTTGTCGATGCAGGCGAACAGGAAAATGCCGAATCGCCACAATGAAGGCGGCGACTCGCGCAACTTCACGCAATACAACTTCCAGGTGTTGCGCGACGACATCTTCATGCTGGGCCGCGATGGCACTGTAACGGGAAACCGAGTTGCCCCTGTGCGTTCCTCGTCAGCCGTGCTGGTCAGTTCACAGAATCAAAACCGCGAATGGATTTATTCGCAGCAGCAGACCACCTCCGCCGAGGGCTTCGCCGGTCAGGCCTTCAATACGCATGTGCCACACACCGTACGCGCCACCGAAACGAAGAGTTGCACCGACTGCCACGTTTCGGCAAAGAACGACAACAATGCGTGGCTGGCCCAACTGCTGTTGCAGGGAACTAACTTCGTCAACTTCATGGGTCGCTATGTTTACGTTGCCGCCGATGATGCGCTGGAAGTTGTGGTCGCTACTGAACAGACCGAACCGCAGGCAGTCTTTGGCAGCACGCTTCATCGGATTGCCTATCCTGACAATTATGAAAAATTTGTTAAGGGTGGCAGTGAACTAAAAACGGTATATGAACATGTGGGCAATCCGCGCGTCCTGCAGGTGCAGTTGCGCGGTGAATATGCTTACGTGGCCGCGGGCGAGGGTGGGCTGCGCGTTTACGACGTAGCGCAGATCGACCAGAAAGGTTTCTCGGAACGCATAACTACGGCTCCCGTCTCGCGATTTGGCCAGAAGTTTTGGGTGAAGACAAAGTTTGCAACCGCAGTTGCCGCGCCCACGACTCTGGCGGTGGATCCCGCGCGCTACCGACTCAAGAGCGATGGCACGATAATCGATCCGGTGAGTGCAGCCGGATTGACCTCCAACGAGCGCAAGCAGCTATTGAACGAAGAGCAACCGATTCATCCGATCTATGCTTATCTTTATGTGGTGGATAAATACGAAGGTTTGATTCTCGTTAACGCCGCGACGTTACTCGATGGCGATCCACTAAATAATTATTTGAAGCGTGTGCTTGATCCGGCGAAGTATCCAAATGGAGCTTTCAACCCCGGCGGAGCCCTCGCCGACGCCAATAACATCACGCTGGCCGGCAATTATGCCTACATCACCACCGGTCACGGACTGGTTGTCGTCGATCTTGAGGATCCACTCACTCCAAGGATCGCCCAACAGATCGGTTCGGCGACCTTGAACAATCCCCGGGGGTTTGCAGTTCAGTTTCGCTATGGTTTCGTTGTGGATGACGATGGATTGAAGGTGTTGGATCTAAGCACGCCGGGTTCGCCAAAACTTGTGCAGGGCGCGTTCGTTTCGCTCGCCGATGCTCGGGATGTTTACGTGGCCCGCACCTATGCTTACGTGGCGAATGGCAAGGAGGGAATTGCAATCATCGACGTTGAGCAGCCGGACAAGCCGCACCTCGATCAGACGTATAACGCCGACGGCAAACTAAACGATGTGCACCAGGTGAAGATTGCGATGACTAACGCAAGCCTGTTTGCTTACGTTGCCGACGGCAAAAATGGTTTGCGGATCGTGCAGCTGACTTCGCCGGAGACGATGCCGGAGTATGCGGGCTTTAGTCCGCGACCGAAGCCGGTATTGATCGCAACATTCAAGACCAAAGGCGAAGCGCTGGCGATTTCCAAACCGCTGGATCGCGACCGGGCAGTGGATGAGAGCGGGAATCAGGTCTCGGTATTTGGACGACGCGGCGCGCGGCCATTCAACTTCGACGAGATCATGCGCATGCTACGCACCAACGACGGCAAGGGTGATTGGTTTTCGGTGAGCGATACACCGCCTGCAGAAAAGACCGCCGCGGGTTTACGCAGATAAACGGGTTCTGTCTTTGGAGTGCGGTGACCTGTCACCGCTTGGCCGGTGGCGGCCCGCCGCCGCGTCTCGTCAAGAGGCCTCTGAGGAACGCTTGCTGCGACATGTCGCAGCGACCAAAGCGACGACAGCCGGGGTTCCCGGCGCGGCAGCCGCGCTGGGGTGGTCGTGTCGTCGCACTCAAATTAAGACGCTGCGCGTAAATCCGCAGCTAATTTGTTTGGAAGGTCATAAGAGCCGCTCGCGGAGTTTGCGCAGTAGTTCCTTTGCTTCTTCAGGCGAGAGTGTGTCCGGGTTCACGTTGCGGATCTCTTCAATGACTTTTTGATTTGCTAGATCGAAAAGCGACGCTTGTGCAACTGCTTTCCTGCGTCCGGCGCGGCGCGCCGCAGCTTCCAAAGCGTCGCCTGCGTAAACCGAACGGCTCGACGTTGCTTCGCTCGAGGTTGCCCCGCTGGTTCCACCTGAACTACCTTGAGCCGCCGCGCGGGCTTCATTAGTTCGCACGTTTGCTTGGGCCTCGGCAGTCCTCACGGCCGCTTGCGCTGCAATTGCATCCTCCTCAGCAAACACGTCTAACTCGTAGCGCTCAAGCCGCGCCAGAACCTCGCGCGCGTTTGCCAGCACGGCGGGAGGCAATCCGGCCAGGCGCGCAACCTGGATTCCGTAAGACTTGGAAGCGCGGCCCCGCTCCAGCCGGTGTAGAAACACAACTTCACCTTCGCGCTCAGTTGCCGTGATTTGATAATTCTGTGCGCCCGGCAATCGTTCGGCGAGTTCGGTCAACTCGTGATAGTGAGTGGCAAATAGAGTCTTGGCTGCATGTTCAGGTGAGTCGTGAAGATATTCCGCCACGGCCCAGGCGATTGAAAGACCATCAAAGGTGGCAGTGCCGCGTCCGATCTCGTCGAGGAGCACAAGCGAACGCGGCGTTGCGCTGTGGAGTATTGCCGCGGTCTCAGTCATCTCGACCATGAATGTCGAACGCCCGCGCGTCAGATCGTCTGAAGCGCCAACACGCGTCCAGACGCGATCGAGCATCGGCAGGCGCGCCTTCTCGGCCGGGACGAAGCTGCCCATCTGAGCCAGGATGCAAACGATCGCAGTCTGCCGCAGCACCGTGCTTTTGCCGCCCATGTTGGGACCTGTAATGATCAGTAACCGGTCGGTCGAGTTATTGAGATAGACGCTGTTTGGGACAAAAGGATCATCATTAAAAACTTCGATAACGGGATGCCGCCCCTGGATGATTTCAATCTCATCTCCATCATGGAGAGCGGGTTTGATATATCGATGGCGCGCGGCGGTTTCGCCCAGCCCGGCCAGTGCATCGAGAGCCGCCAACGCGCGCGCGGTCGCCTGGATTCGTTTTGTTTCGGCGGCAACTTGCCGACATATGTCAGCGAAGAGTGCATTTTCAATTTCGACGATGCGCTCTTCGGCGCCCAGCACTTTCTTCTCCCAATCCCGTAGTTCGGGGGTGGTGAAGCGTTCAGCGTTAGTTAGGGTTTGTCTTCTTTCGTATTCCGCTGGTACTCGCGCTGCGTTTCCTTTGGAAACTTCGATGAAGTAGCCGAAGACGTTATTGAATTTGATTCGCAGGTTCGCGATGCCACTACGGGTGCGTTCGGTGGCTTCGAGCGTAGCGATAATCTGTTTAGCGTTGCGGCTAATGGAGCGCAGGTCGTCCAGCTCTTCCGAATAGCCCGCGCGAATCGTGTCACCATCGCTTATCTTCACGGGCGGCTCGTCCGTAATAGCCCTGGCCAGCAAGGCACAAATCTCCGGAACGTCGTCGGCCGTCTCTGACAGTATTTGCAACAGCGACGACTGCATGCCGGCGAGGTGTTCACGAATTGCGGGCACCTGGCTAAGCGATCTCAAGATCGCATTCAGGTCACGCGGCGTGGCCGAACCAAAACTGATGCGCCCAATCAAACGTTCGAGATCGGAGACCTCTTTAAGCGAGGAACGAATCCTGTCCCTGGTAATTTGTGAATCAAACAGATCCTGGACAGCTGCCAGCCGCGCTTCAACTTCGCCGCGCTTCACACATGGCCTCAGCATCCATGACCGCAGCAGTCGCGCGCCCATTCCGGTCACGGTTTCATCTATAACGCTAAGCAGGGTACGGCCGCTGGCGCCGCCCAGAGATTCGACCAGCTCAAGATTGCGAACGGTGACGTTATCCAGTACCAGGTGATCCGAGGGCTCAAAATAAACAAGGTCCGTTATGTGAGCCGCCGCCGCTCGCTGCGTCTCCTGGGCGTAACGCAGGCAGGCGCCCGCCGCGCGCACGGCTTCGTCCTTGCGATCAAGCCCATAACCTTCGAGCGATCGAGTGCCGAAGTGATTTAGTAGTAACTCGACGCAATCCTTTTTTTGCCAGAGCCAATCGTCGCTCGGAGTTAACGTGGCGTCCAGGAACTGATTGGAGCGGTGGCTATCTCTTTGAGAGCCACGGGCGGCGATTTGAGACTCTGCCAAGTCGGTGGGCCGTGGGTCCGCTCTCTGTATTCCTTCCGCCCCAACCTGAGTGTCGGCAGCCTCCGGCGCCTCCAGTGGTAGCGCAGCCGTTTGGAGTTTTCCGGTTAACCCCGCCTTTATCAAGAGTGAAAGTGAAGCTGGGAAGAGCAACTCACGCGGCGTGTATGATTCGATGTCAGCGCGGATTTTTTCCCAGGCGTTTGCTCCGCTTTCCTGCGTCGCGCGAAATTCTCCGGTGGAGATGTCGAGAAAGGCTGCACCAACCGTTTCGCCTGAACTACAAACCGCAGCCAGAAACACGGCTTCGCGTGCTTCAAGAAGCTGGGGATCGATTGGCGTGCCCGGAGTGACAATCCTGACTACTTCCCGGCGCACTAATTTTTTCGTCTTCGAAGCGTCCTCGGTCTGCTCGCAAATCGCTACGCGGTAACCTTTCCGCACCAGGCGCGCAATGTAGTTTGCCGCCGAGTGATGAGGGACGCCGCACATTGGAATCGCATCACCGCGCTCCTTGTGACGCGCCGTCAGCGTTATCTGCAGTTCGCGCGAGCCAACCACGGCATCGTCAAAGAAGAGTTCGTAAAAGTCTCCCAGACGAAAGAACAGCAGCGTGCCAGGATGCTGCCGTTTTAGCTCCTGGTACTGCCGCAGCATTGGCGTTGGGGCTGAGATGGTCATAAGGCGGCAATTGAATTTCGAAAAGAGGCGAAGCGAAGACTACATCTGCGAATGAGAGTTGTGCAAGTGGCTTGACCCGTAACAGAGACGCAGAACGTGCAAAGAAACCCGCAAGGCAAAAGCGCAACTCCGAGTCGAGGTGTATCCGCAGATTCCGCAGATTACACAGATTAAGCAGACTAAATACAGGTCTCCAACTCAGTTGTTAGATTTAATCGGGGTAATCGGTGCAATCTGTGCGATCTGCGGATAAACCGCGACTCGCTGCTGTGTTTCGCTTACCCTTTTAGTTACGGCGGGAACTGTGATAGTTTTCGTCCATCCAAATCAAATCAAACTCTGTAAAGCTTCATAGTGCCCAAAATTTCCCTGACAACTGAAAACTCCACGGAGCTCCTGACACGCTCGCTCCAGGCGCATCAGGAAGCTATCCAGGTACTTCTCGACTCTCAACTCGACGAGATTGAAGGCGCCGGGCGCCTTATCTGCGAGACGCTCGCAGCGGGAAGAAAAATCCTGCTTTGCGGCAATGGCGGCAGCGCTGCCGACGCACAGCACATCGCTGCTGAACTGGTCGGACAGTATGAACAACCGCGCCGCGCCTTCCCGGCGATTGCGCTAACAACTGACACCTCGGCCCTGACGGCGATTAGCAACGACCACGGTTACGAGCAGGTCTTCGCGCGACAAGTGGAGGCGCTCGCCGTAGCCGGCGACCTTTTGATAGCAATCAGCACCAGCGGCAAGTCGCGAAACGTGATTGAGGCCGCTGAAAAGGCGCGGGCAATCGGTTGTAAAATTATCGGGTTGACCGGCCTGGCCGGTGAGCCGCTAGCTTCTGCCTGTGACATTGCGATTGTGGTTTCAGCGAAGCGCACTGCAAGGGTACAGGAGGCTCACATCACCATCGGCCATCTGTGGTGCGAAATGGTCGATGCGAGTATCGAGTACCAGTGATAAGGAGAAAGAACTAAACAATGCGGATCCTTGTAACCGGCGGCGCTGGTTTTATTGGCTCACACTTGTGCGAACGTTTGTTGGGCGACGGGCACGATATTCTTTGTCTCGACAACTTTTTCACGGGACGGCGCGTGAACATCATGAAACTGCTCGACAATCACCGCTTCGAGCTGATTCGGCATGATGTAACCGAGCCGATATTGTTGGAAGTGGATCAGATCTACAACCTTGCTTGCCCGGCGTCACCCGTTCACTACCAGTACAATCCGGTTAAGACAGTGAAAACGAGCGTGATGGGAATGATCAATATGCTCGGCCTCGCAAAACGCGTGCGCGCCCGAATTCTTCAAGCATCAACTTCGGAAGTTTACGGCGATCCCCTGGTCCATCCACAACCCGAAGAATACTGGGGCAATGTTAATCCGATTGGGCTGCGCTCCTGCTACGATGAAGGCAAACGTATTGCCGAGACCCTGATGATGGATTACCACCGACAAAATCGCGTGGACACGCGAATCGCGCGCATCTTCAACACCTATGGCCCGCGCATGCTGGAAGACGACGGCCGCGTTGTTTCAAATTTCATTGTGCAGGCGTTGCGTGGGGTGCCCTTGACTCTTTACGGCGCCGGGGACCAAACGCGCTCGTTTTGTTATGTTGACGATCTTGTTGAAGCATTGATTCGACTGATGAATACCGATGGGGTGCATGAGCCAGTTAACCTGGGCAACCCGGGCGAGTTCACGATCAAGCAACTGGCAGAAGAGGTCTTGAAGATCTGCGGCTCCAACTCAAAGCTCGAATACCTACCGCTGCCACAGGACGATCCGAAACAGCGCAAGCCCGACATTTCCCGCGCACAGACGTTCCTTGCCTGGAATCCCACCATCCCCCTGAATGAGGGCCTTAAGAAGACGGTGGCGGATTTCAGGAAACGAGTGGATAGCAAAACAGCAGCCAGTAGTCAGTAGTTCCCTGATGGCCTGGTAAATTTTGTCTTTGCAGATGAGCATTAACGCCTGGTGTTTACAACGTTAATCGTGATTCCCACCTCCAAACCCCGATGGGCCGCCCAAACTACCACAGAGTCATGATCAGATCAGCAGACGTGAATCGTGCGCTCGCGCTGCTGGTCGTTGCCTCATTGTGCTCGGCGATGGTGAGTGCTCTGGCGCTACAGGTTTCCGGCGGCGCCAGCGCTTTCCAGGGACAAGACATCATGGGTGGTGCGGCAATTGTTTTTAAACGGCCGCAGCGAGTGCGCGACGTTCTTGGCGGCGCGGCGATGCTGGTCGTGAAACGGCAGCCCAGACCGGCGGTTACGGCCAGGCAGGAAGTTGCCAGGAACACGCGTCCCGATCGAACTCGACCTCGCCCGAGGCCCGGTGAGACGACAGTAGTGCCTTCTGCAACAGTCGCCACATCAAACGAAGACAAGGGTGAAGCATTCAAGAACCAGGGCAACACGTTCTACGACCTGGGAGATTTTGCTCACGCTATTGAGGCCTACCTCAACGCGTTGAAATTCACACCAAAGGATGCGGCAATCTACAACAACCTTGGGGCGGCTTATTTCAGCACGGGCAAAAACAATGAAGCAGTCGACTCATTCAGGAAGTCGCTGGCGCTTAAGCCAACCGATGCCGACACCTTATTCAATTTGGGAATCGCCTACAGTTCACTCGAGAAATATCAGGACGCGGTGGAAGTGTTTCAAAAAGCCGTTGGACTTAAAGGTGATTGGGGCGACGCGTACAATGCTCTGGGCGATAGTTACCTGAGCTTGAATCGTTATGCAGAAGCTGCCAAAGCCTATGAGCAGGCAGTGCGGCTGCAACCAGATAATGCGACGGCTCTCAGTAACCTCGGCTTTGTCTACGACAAGCTGGGCATGCCGGCGAAGTCGATCGAAGCCTTGCAAAAGACAATCAAACTGAAACCAGACGATGCCGTGGCCTATAACAACCTCGGCGCCAGTTTTTATAAAGCCGGTCGTTACAACGACGCTATCAACGCCTTCACTAACTCCATACGCTTGAAGCCCGGCGATGCGGAAGCAATAAACAACCTGGGTGCTAGCTATTACATTACGGAACAGTATCCGAAGGCTCTCGAAACTTTCCTCAAGGCCACTGCAGCTAAACCGGACTTTGCCGATGCTTACTACAACCTTGGAAATGCTTATTACATGTTGGGCAAATTTCCCGAGGCCGCAAAAGCCTATCGGGAGGCAATCCGCCTCAAACCTGATTACGCGGAAGCTCGAACCAATCTCGGAAGTTTACTCATCGCCCTCAACGAGGATCGCCAAGCCGTCACAGAGTTGCTGGAAGCTATACGGCTCAAACCCGACAATCCCATATCGCAAAATAATCTTGGTTACGCATATGTGAAGATCGGCGAGGCAGTCGAAAAGGCCCAGGCCGTCGAGTATTACCGGAAAGCCGTCGAGGCTTACAAGGAAGCGTTGCGGCTGAAACCAGATTATGCCAAAGCGCTAAATAATCTGGGCGTCGTCTTAAACAAACTTGAAGATTATCCCGGGGCTGTCGAGCCCCTGAAGAAGGCGTTACAACTGAAACCAGATTTTCCTGAGGCCTACTACAATCTCGGAATCGCCTACTACAATCTCAAGCAATTCAGTGAGGCCGTCAGCGCTTTCCAACAAGCCATACGGTTGAAGACAGATTTTGCCGACGCTTACAACAGTCTGGGCTCGGCTTTGTATCAGGCGCAACAGTTTGACCAGGCAATTGATGCCTACAAGAAGACGCTTGAGCTTAAGCCGGAGAGCGCCGAGACCCATAACAATCTGGGTAAAGTTTTCTTTAAAACAAAGCGCCACCAGGATGCAGCGTCGTCGTTTAAAACAGCCATTCGTCTAAAGCCTAACTATGGCGAGGCCCACTTCAATCTCGCGATTGCCTATGTGGCGCTGAGGGACAACCAGGGCGCCCTAAACGAATACAACCTTCTCAAGACGCTCGACCCTCGTTTGGCGGATGAGTTCTACCAGCGATTCTTAAGAAAGTAAGTATCCAGGATGGCGGTCTTCGGTTTGAGATCTCTTCCCGGTTTGCCGATGCTCTCATTCACATCGTGGCTTAGCCCGTTGTCTAACCAGCCAAGATATCTGTAACCGTTTCTAACCGTTTTCACTTATCGGTTACGAACTCGGCCCAGGTCAAACCGTTCAAAACGGTTACAGGAATTAGAAGTTGTTTCTGTCACCGGGCTAAAGCCACGGTGTGAATGAGAGAAAAGCAAACTGACCCGCTACCTGTTTGCGTATATGAAAGGGCTTCGAGGTATTATGGAGAATATTCCCGAACCAAAGGTGCCACGCCTTAAGTTTACCAACACTAGAATGAAGAAAGTGGATCGCCTCGGATGGGCGGTGGGCTTCTCGTTGAATGTGGCGACGCAAGCCCAAATCTTGAAGGGAATCAGAGGCGACGCGACGGAAGTTGTCGCGGCGATGCTGGAAAGAGTTTGAAGAAGAAGTTAGTCCCAGATAATTCGACGGTTTTGATGAAAACTGTAACCATGACCAGTATTCCTTTGATTTTGAGTTTAGAAACCGCAACTCCCGGGGGAAGTGTTTTTTTAGGGCGGGGAACGTTAGAGCTTGCAACCCGGATCGGTGATCCCCAGGTTTCTCACTCAAATAGTCTCTTGCGGGACATTAGTAATTGTCTCGAGGAAGCAGGTGTTTCACTGCAAGACGTGGATCTTTTTGCGTGTGCCTCGGGTCCGGGGAGTTTCACCGGCTTGAGAATTGGCATTGCCACACTGAAGGCACTTGCGGTGACGTTAAGGCGACCCTGTGGCGGGATCCCGACGCTTGAAGCCGTAGCTTATGCGGCTGGGTCGTCGCGCGCGACGGTAGCTCTATTGCCGGCTGGACGAGGTGAAGTCTTTGCCCAGATGTTTTCTGTTTCCGAGTCGGGTATTGTTACTGAAATGGACTCAGCCGCTCATTTATCGCCCCAAAAAGTGGTTAACAAGTACGGCACGATTCGTGATCTGGCGTGGGCGGGAAGCGGTGCTCACTTGCAACGCAACCTCCTTGAAGACTGTGCAAACCAGCAAGGTATCGTTTTCGCTGAACACCAGTCTGGTGCCCAGCCGACTAACAACCAGAGAGGCTGGATCCTGGCGCCGCTGGAATCAAAACTCGCTGCGCATGTGGCCGCCCTGGCTCTTCAAAAATTTGAAAGTGGGGACATGCAGTTACCCCAAACTCTCAGCGCGTTTTACGTTCGACCGTCAGACGCGGAGCTGAAAGGACAATGTCGATAACGCAACAAGCAGTCAGAGCACTGGGAGATGGGATTTCTATCACCAGAATGACTGAGCACGACCTTCTGGAGGTCGTGGAGATCGAGGAAAACTCAGGGCTAAGTCGCTGGGGCTGGACGGCCTATTACGCCGAGCTGCAAGGAAGCAATCGGAATTTAATGTTGGTCGCACGGGTGGCCAATAGCAGACCGCAGCGGGGCTCCCACAATTTGGCGGGATATATCGTGGCGAGACTGGGGACCGATGAACTTCACATCAATAACGTGGCGGTGCGCGAAGGCTACCGCCGAAGCGGGATTGGGTTCGAATTGTTGACAAGAATTCTGGCCGAAGGAAAGCTTTTGGCCGTCCGGACGGCTTTTCTGGAGTTAAGGGCTGGAAACGCTGCGGCGCTTGCACTTTATGAAAAGTGTGGCTTCCGCGTTGCGTCTCGACGCAGGAACTATTACTCAGAACCTGTCGAAGACGCTCTAGTGATGACCATTCAACTTGGGCAAAACGCTTGATCCGTTACCACAATTGGGCTACCATTTTTTCGTGTCCGAACATTCCATGGAGGTATCATCGCCTGCCTCCTCAAATCTAATCTTGCCCGTCCCACTGTCTGAAAGGAGAACTGCTCGAAATGGACATTACAACTACGGATATGCTGAAGGAAGAGCTGATGAATCGAGACCCTGAGTTCCGGGAATTGGCCCGGGAACACACTCGATACGAAGAACGATTAACTGAACTTTCAGCCCTGGCGTATCCGAGCGACGAAGAACAACTGGAAGAGGTGACGCTCAAAAAGAAAAAGTTAGCCCTTAAAGATCAAATGTATTCCATAATGATGCAACACCAGAAGAATCAAAGCGTGAGCCATTAATATTCAGCCCGGAGAAAATCTCTCCGAATCGGTTTACCTTGTTGGGGGACGTGGAGGTGTTACACGTCCCCTTTCTTACAGCGTTGGCTCTCAAGTGTCGACAGCAGCAGCTACTGGAAAATGGAGTGAGCATAGTTCGAGAAGGAATTCCCTACATCCTGGTGCCCGGAATCTTGATGATTGTTTTACTGCTTCTGGGTTTCTGGCCGGTGGCACTTTTGTTTGGCACTGTGGCCGCCTTCATGGCCTTCTTTTTTCGTGATCCCAAAAGAGAACCGCCAAAGGATCCGAGTCTCGTGGTTGCACCGGCTGATGGTCGCGTTACGCGCGTCAGACCGGTTGAGGAAGGGGACCGTTCCGCAACCCTGGTTAGCATTTTCTTGTCGCCGCTTGACGTACACATCAACCGCGCGCCAATCGCTGGCGAAATTACAGACGTGACATATACCAGGGGAAGATTTTTGATGGCCACGGATGAAAATGCCAGTTTGGTTAACGAGCAAAACGCGCTTACGATCAAAGGCGAGAAAATTACGGTCGTGTGTAAGCAGATTGCCGGCATCCTGGCACGCAGAATCATCTGTTGGAAGGGCGCCGGTGAAAGAGTTGCGCTTGGGGAACGTTTTGGATTGATAAAGTTTAGCTCACGAACTGACATTCTATTGCCACAGAGCGTGGAGGTCTTGATTACCGAAGGCGCGCGAGTGAGAGGCGGAACCTCTATCATTGGGAGGATACGATGACGCCGGGCAGCCGAACGCAACCCGATTTGGAACCAAAGAATCCCGAGCGACGCGGGTTGCGGAAGGGGGTCTATCTGATCCCCTCTGTTTTCACGGCTGCAAACATCGGCATGGGGTTTTATGCCGTCATGGCTGCGGTGCGCGGTTTTCAATTCGTGGGATACGGCACGGAAAGAGATCTGGTACGGGCCGCTTTTTATCTCGATAACGCCGCTAAAGCTATCGGTTGGGCAGTGCTCTTTGACATGCTGGATGGGCGAATTGCGCGCATGACGAGAACGACAACTGAGATCGGAGTGCAACTGGATTCGATCGCGGATGTCGTAACCTTCGGTCTCGCACCCGCGGTGCTTGCGTATGTTTGGGGATACGGCGCCAGTCTGCAAGAGGGAAGTGATTTACACAGTTTGGCCTGGTTCCTCTCCTTCATGTACCTCATGTGCGGAGGATTTCGCCTGGCTCGGTTCAACGTTCAATCTTCCAGGCCCCGCATTCTGGCTGAGGGCACTACAAAAATGGATAAGAAGAGTTTCGTAGGTTTGCCCATCCCGGTCGCCGGAGGCTTGATCGCCGCGATTATCCATTTCGCGCCGGTGCCTCTCGTTTCCTATGGAACCGAACGGGCTAGGATTTATTCCCTGCTACTAATGGCGCTGGTTGGTTTTCTAAGCGTGTTGATGGTTAGCACCTTAAGGTTCCCGGCTTTCAAAACCGTCGGAACTCGCAGTCGGAGCATGCGCACCATAATCCTCGCCGTTGCTTTAGGGATGCTGATTTTCCTGTACTCGCGTCATGTGCTGCTGATCCTCGTTGTAGTTTACATTCTGCACGGACTACTTTCGCGAGTGTTTGGAATGTTTCACCGTCGTCCGGAACTTAGCGAGGCCAACGTCGAAGCTAAGTCGCCCTAGCACCTTCTGAGTCCCGCCTTTCTTTCGTCAAACAGCAGTAGCCCGGTTCTGTATACTTGCCTCATTTGGCTGGCGGCGTCTCGCTGGGCGATGCGAAAGCAAGTAAACCCTGATCGGTTGTGAGAAGTACGACCTGGCCCACGGCGATCGGAGAAGCCGAGGTTGTAATCTCCCCGCCAACCGGAAGGGAATTTACCGGATGGCCATCACGAAGTTCCAGCACAACTCCCGCCGAGCCCGAGAGAGGCATAAACAAAGCCTCCGCCTGTGTCACCAGAGGTTGCGAGGAAATTCTGCCGGGAAGTTGCCGCTTCCATAATCGTGCCCCCGGCAACGAAAACTTATAAACAAAGTTATCCAACGAGGCCACCAGCAATTCTTCACCGGCGCGAACTACGGCCTGCACTGATGCTCCCGTTCGCTTGCGCCAGAGCAGTCGGCCATCGGCCGCATTCGCTGCATAGACGTAACCGTCTCCGGAGCCGAAGTAAACGGTTTCATTTCCATTGGCTACCGGTCCGCGCACCGGGCCGCGGGTACGGTAACGCCACAGAAGTTTTCCAGTGGCTTCGTCCAGCACCAGCAGATTACCGTCTTCGCTTCCCACATAAACGCGGCCGCCGGAAACAACCGGCTGGCAGTTGAACGGTGCGCCGTAATCATAAGACCAGACTGCTGACCCGCTCCTGCTATCGAAGGCGTAGACTCTGCCGTCGCTGCCACCAGCGAACAGTTTCCCATTGGCAAGCGTAAGCTTTCCTCTCAGCGGCAAGCCCAGCGTCCGCATCCACTGCGTCACGCCACCTTCGCGGCCAAGTGCGCGCAAAGCTCCGGTGGCTCGACGCATTCCGCTCTCGGGCTTTCCTGTCTCTGAAGCCACGTAGACTGCACGTTCGTCGGCCGCGGGAGACGCAGAAAGTTCTCCGCCCACTTCGGAGCGCCAGTTAAGTTGTCCAGTGGCTGCTCCAAGCGAGACGATTGTTCCGCCTGCGAGTGGCAGATAAACGCGCTCTTCATCGTAAGCGGGCGTGAGATTGAGAGTTATATTGGAGTCGTAGCGCCAGGCCAGAGTCATCGGCTGAGAGAGCACCACTCGACTCGTGGTTTCAGGGTCACCTTTGAGTCCGCTGCTCGTTTGGGCGGCGCCAGAGGTCATCCCGCTGAAAAGAGAAGTGAGCAGCACGAGCGCAACTGACACTATGAGATCGTTGAGACTGCGGTTTTGACTAAGTTTCCCCATTGGTTCAATAAAACGATTACGAATCATGGTACTGGATAAGTTTGATAAATAAGAGCCGCACCCTGCATCGTCAGACAATTGAGTTTCAGAAAGACCCTTTCATTACGGATCCGAGGCTAGAGTCTTTGTCCGAAGTAGGTTGGCGCGCACGGGTTATCGGTAAAACCCACATATTTACCGACGGATATCACCGAAGTTGACTCTAGCATCCGGCGCCTACCGCGCTCGGTTCTGTAAATAACCTCGATAACGCCAAACTCACCACTACCCGATTCGTCTTCAGTTCTTGAGTTATTCACATCCAAACGTATAATCCTCGCTTCATCATTTCCGACTGTGGTTGTTAGACGCACAAATGGTGGCCAGAGGTCTTATTTTTTGATACCGGATAATCAACACGAAACGGTCATAATACTTGACTTTGGATCGCAGTACACTCAGCTAATAGCCCGGCGCGTTCGCGAAGCGGGCGTCTATTGCGAAATCCTGCCCTTCAATACACCCGTGGAAAAAATTGCAGCGCGCCAGCCGAAAGGCCTTATTTTGTCTGGCAGCCCCTCTTCTGTTTATCAGGAAGGAGCACCGCGACCCGATCCAAGGCTGCTCGAGCTTTGCAAATGCCCGTTGCTGGGGATTTGCTATGGCTTGCAGATCCTGGCCTTCGACATGGGAGGTCAAGTCAAAGCTTCGCCTAATCGCGAATTTGGATACGCGCGTCTGAAAGTTGTGGATCAGACTAGTTGTTTGTTCAAAGGGTTGCCGGCGGAGATGGACGTTTGGATGAGTCACGGCGATCAAATGACTTCCGTGCCCGAAGGCTTTCGCTTGACGGCCCTCACCGATGACGCACTCAACGCCATTGAAGATACAGAGCGAGGAATATTCGGAGTACAGTTTCATCCGGAGGTGGCACATACACCTCTGGGCGCGCAGTTACTTCGGAATTTTCTTTTTTCCATTTGTAAGCTGCGGGGCGACTGGTCTCCCAAAGCTGTTATTCAGGAGCAGATTAGCCGTATTCGCGAAGCAGTGGGAGAGACTGCCCGGGTTGTTTGTGCT
>JALYSR010000027.1 GCA_030854715.1 Acidobacteriota bacterium | reverse complement strand
GAAGAAGGGACTGCAATCACTCGTTAACTATTCGCACATTCGTCTTGGCCACGAGATGACTGTGAAGATGCTTGACGATCTGAAGAACCTTGGATTCCTTTACGCCACCAAGGCGGGCATTTCCATCGGCATCGACGATCTTGTGACGCCGGATGCGAAGAAGCCTTTGGTTGATAAAGCCGAGAAGGACGTCATCGCGGTCGAGCAACAATATCTCGACGGCGTGATCACTTCGGGCGAGCGCTACAACAAGGTCATCGCCATTTGGTCTGAAGTGACTGACAAAGTCGCCAAGGAAATGTTCAAGGCCATGGACGAGCGCGAGAAGTCTTCGGGCGAACTCAATCCAATCCTGGTTATGAGCGATTCGGGAGCGCGAGGCAGTGCGCAGCAAATTCGCCAGTTGGCCGGTATGCGCGGTTTAATGGCCAAGCCCTCGGGCGAAATCATCGAGACGCCGATCAAGGCAAACTTCCGCGAAGGCCTCGACGTGCTGCAGTACTTCATCTCCACACACGGTGCGCGCAAAGGTCTCGCGGATACGGCACTGAAGACCGCCGACTCAGGTTACCTGACACGCCGTCTGGTTGACGTCGCTCAGGACGTCATCATCAGCGAGCCGGACTGCGGCACGCTCCGCGGCATTTCCGCCTCGGCAATCGTTGAAGGTGGCGAGGAGATTGAGTCGTTGCGAGATCGCATCGTCGGTCGCATCGCGCTGGAAGACGTTATTGACCCGGTTGAAGGCCGCGTAATCGTCGATGCTAACGCTGAGATTGACGAAGATCTTTCGTCAGAAATTCAACAGTCGGGCGTGCAACGAGTCCGCATTCGTTCCGTGCTGACCTGCGAATCGCGTCGTGGTTGCTGCATCAAGTGCTACGGTCGCAACCTGGCAACGGGACGCCCGGTTGAAATTGGCGAGGCTGTGGGTGTGATTGCCGCGCAGTCTATCGGCGAGCCCGGCACGCAGCTCACGATGCGTACGTTCCACATCGGTGGTACAGCGCGCCTGGAAGAGTCGTCCAAACACGAAGCTCGCCAGGATGGAACTATCAAGTACCTTGACCTGCAAACGGTTAAGAGCCGCAAGGGCGAACGCATCGCCATGAACCGTAATGGTTCGTTAACGATCATCGACGATCGCGGTCGCGAAGCGGCCCGTTATCAGATCGTTTACGGAGCTCACATTTTGGTGGGGGACGGCGCACGCGTAACGCAGGACCAACTCCTGGCAACCTGGGATCCGTTTACCTTCGCAATCCTGACGGAGGTCGCTGGTCACGTTAAGTATCAGGACCTGAAAGAGGGCGTCACCTTTGACGAAGAGGTTGACGAGGTAACCGGTCAGTCGCGCATGGTTGTGAAAGACTCGCCTGACGAGAAGAAGCAACCGCGCCTGGAGGTCCGCAACGCCAGCAACAAGCTGCTGAAAACTTACCAGATGCCGGTGCGGGCGAATTTGATGGTGATCGACGGCGAGGAAGTGGAGCCGGGCGATATCATTGCGAAGATTCCGCGCGAAACAACCAAGACCAAGGACATTACGGGTGGTCTGCCACGCGTCGTCGAATTGTTTGAAGCCCGACGCCCGGCGGAAACCGCGGTCATGTCAGAAATCGATGGCACAGTTACGCTGGGTCCGATTGCCAAGGGAAAACGCAAACTGATCATTACCGGCGATGATGGTGAAGAGCGCGAGTATGACATCCCGCGCGGCACACACATCAACGTGCAGGAAGGCGATCGAGTTCGCGCCGGAGAGGCCTTGATGGATGGCCCGCTCAATCCGCACGACATCCTTCGCGTGCTCGGTATGCAGCGTTTGCAAGAGTATCTGGTAAACGAAATCCAGGAGGTCTATCGTCTGCAGGGCGTGAACATCAACGACAAGCACATCGAAGTGATTGTCCGCCAGATGTTGCGCTGGGTGAAGATTAAGGAAGTAGGCGACACGGACTTCCTTCTCGAGGAGCAGGTCGATCGCTTCCGCTTCACTGACGAAAACGAACGGGTTAACGCAGAGAAGGGCGAAGTCGCCCAAGCTGAGCCGCTGTTGCTTGGTATCACCAAGGCTTCGTTATCAACCGACTCGTTCATCTCGGCAGCATCGTTCCAGGAGACAACCCGCGTACTGACCGAGGCGGCCATTTCGGGACGTATCGACTACCTGCGTGGCTTGAAGGAGAACGTGATCATGGGGCGGTTGATTCCGGCTGGAACGGGCATGGAGTATTACCGCAACGTGGAAATCGATCGCGACGAAACAATCGATCAAGCGCGCGAGCGTGAGATGGATGACTTTCCTGACATCGTTGGCGGCCACGATATGGCAGCACCTCCGGCGCGCGAGCCGCTGGTTGCCGCAGGCGCTGACGGCGAAGTAGAAGAAGTACCCGAGTAGAAAGTAGGACAGACTTTCCAGTTTGTCCGCCGTTTCCTCGGCAAATAGCAGGGCTCAAAAAGGGACAGGCAGGAATGCCTACCGAACAAGGCCGGCGTGGTTATCCGCGCCGGTCTTTTTAATTCCGATAGTGTAGTGACAATAGCCGCGGCGGATCGTCCGGATTTGCATCCGCGTCGCGCCAGTCAACTACACTGATTGGTTCAAATCCTGCTAAAACGCCCGCGTTTGCATAGTCCTCGGTGCGGTGCAGATACGCCGTAACGAGCTGGCGCTCGCCGGTTTTTGCGCCGGTGAACTGCGCTTGCCCTCCCAATAGTTGACGCGTTGGGTGCAGCTCGCAAATGAATAGTTCACCGCCTTCTTCGAGTGTCCGTGCAGCTTCGACGAAAACTGGCTCGAGATGCTCCACGTGCTCCAGAATCAACATGCTAATTACCACGTCAGCTGAACGGTCAGGCAATGGCCACTTGGCACGGACATCATGCTTGATAAATCGCACGCTTGGATCATCGACGCGCTCTCTTGCCCGCCTTAGCATTCCCTCAGAAAAATCCAGTGCGACAATGCTCTTAGCGCTTTCCGCTAACCAGGCAGTGTTGTGGCCCGTGCCACAACCGGCTTCGATCACCCTACGCCCGCCGAAATTAAGCTCAGCCTGCCTTAAAGCTTTTGCCGCCAGCTCGCGCGTACGATTCAAGTCGGTATCGTAGGTTTCGGCCCACTCGTCGTAAGCGGCGGAAATCTCTGTTTTGTTTGAGGGCTGCGTCATACCTAACAAAGGCGTCATCTGGCGCGGCATTGTAGCAGGCACAAATACAAAGCATCGCCCATCACGACGGGTTCAAGTCTTAGCTTGCCATTGCTCAGAAAGACAACCTAAAGTTTCAACTTACTGCTTGTGGTTGAATATGTGACCGGGCCAGGCCCGACTCATAAACCTTGAAAAACTTAACGGCTTTCCTTTGGCGAAAATAACCACCGCTCGTATCCAAAAGTTGACTGGCGCGCGCAAAGCGCCCATGCCGGACTCTATTGCGCCTCAACTCGCAACCTTAGGTCGCGAACCGCCTGAGGGAGATGAGTGGTTTCACGAATTGAAGTTTGATGGTTATCGGATGATCTGCCCCTTGAAAAGGGGCCAGGCGCGTTTCTGGAGTCGCAACGGGAAAGATTGGACCGAGAAGTTTCCGAATGTGGCTCAAGCCTTGAAAAAGTTTCCCGCCACGACTGCCATACTCGACGGTGAAATTGTGGTTGTGGATAAGAAAGGCCGCAGCAGTTTTCAAGCGCTGCAGCAATCGATGAAGGGTGGGACTGCCGCCTTTGTCTTTCAAATCTTTGATCTTGTCTATCTCGACGGTTTCAACCTCACGAGAGCACCATTGAGAGAGCGTAAAGGGCTGCTCGAAGAATTATTCGCCTCCGGTAAGTTCAGGGTAAACGGGCCGCTGCGTTACAGCGATCACGTCGAAGGAAGCGGCGCGCAGTTTTTCAAACAAGCATGCGGATATGGCCTCGAGGGCATCGTTTCCAAACTCGCCAATTCGCCGTACGAGTCCACGCGCACCCGAACCTGGTTGAAGACAAAGTGCATCAAGCGCCAGGAGTTTGTGATCGCCGGGTACACAACTTCGAAGAAAGGCTTTCCTGGTTTTGGCTCGCTGATCCTTGGAGTCTACGACCACGGCAAGTTGATCTATACCGGTCGCGTGGGTACTGGCTTTAGTATCAAGCAACGCCTGGAACTTCAAAAGAAACTAGACCGCATTTCGCAAACAGCGATGCCGTTTGCAGTGAAGCCAAAAGATCCGGGACTGCGCGAAGCTCATTGGGCCAAGCCACAGTTGGTGGGGGAAGTGGAATTTACAGAATGGACCGCGGACGGCTTGATCAGGCATCCCTCATTCCAAGGCCTGCGTGAGGACAAGAAACCGACTGACGTTGTTCGCGAGGAACCCGCTTGATCCCCACTTGATCCAAGCCTCAAAGTGAGTTGTGATTCCCGGCTTGGCAACCTGCGTCTTACTGCCCGAGATCTTCCTTCAGCAATTCCCTGTTGATAGCGACGGCCGCCTGCGCGCCTTCTGAGGCAGCCACAACCACAAATTGCACCAGACGTGATGCGTCACCAGCGACGTAGAGGCCGGGAACATTTGTCGCTTCATACTCGCCGGTATCGACACAGCCCTCTTCGGTAAACTCACAGCCGAGTTTTCTCGGCAGATCGGAGCCTTGCCTTTGGCCCATGCTGAAAAACATGCCACGCCTCGCGAGCGGTTCTCCATCCGCGAACACAATGCGGGCCAGCAACCCATCAACCCCTTCAAGTCGTACGATCTTTTCTTCGCGAATGGAAATATTATGTCTCGCCAGACGGCCCCGTTGCTCGTCGGATAACTCGGATGGACCATCCGTACACAGCACCAAGTCGTTGCTCCACAGTGTTAATTCAAGCGCCAGGCCCGAGCCATTTTCCCCACGTCCGTAAACCGCTAAGGGCTGATCCCGCAATTCCCAGCCATCGCAATAGGGGCAATGAAACACGCTGCGGCCGTAGAATTCCGCGAACCCGGCAAGCTTCGGAAGATAATCAACTACGCCAGTGGCGAGAAGCAGTTTGCGCGAAGAAATGTGCTGACCATCGCTCAACGTCAAATCGAAATGGGTAGGCAGCCTTCCCGCATCGGTAACTTCGGTATGCCGGAGTTCGACTGTTTCGTAGGGACTCAATTGCTCGCGGGCGAGGCGAAGGAATTCTGCCGGAGGTACGCCGTCACGCGTCAGAAAACCATGAAGAGCGTGCGATGCCGCATTGCGCGGTTGGCCCGAATCACACAAGAGCACGCGTCTACGACTGCGACCAAGCACGAGAGCCCCGCTTAAACCAGCGGGGCCGGCGCCCACAATAATAACGTCAAACATAGATTCTTCCATCGATGTTCCTATGTGTTGTTTGCGTTGGACAGGTTGCGACGAGAATAGTTTCGCAGCGTCGTGGGAGTCAGGGGGCGTCTTGGGAAGCAAAGTATAACAGCAAAAGACCGGCGAGAGTTATTCACTCTCGCCGGTCTCCTTGGCATTGAAGCGCTATCCAGCTTACGGAGCTAGAGCTGGCGGCTTGGCTCCCTGCGGGCAAAGCCATAGCTCAACCAGCAGCGCGTCGCGCGGCGGGCCAACAATGGTCACAATGCGCTGACCACTAACGCCTCTTGAATTAACCAGGTAATCGACAACGCGCGAGGTGTGCCTTTGCACATCGCCCGGACGTCCCCTTTGTCCCGGATAGACGATCACATAAGCTGTGGCCGTCGGATCGTTTTGCATTTCGATGGCGTAGTTGTCGAGACGGGCCTTCTCGTCGTTGTAGGCAATGGCTGGAAACTCGTCAAACTTCCGGCACTCCACTGGTACAGGAAAACTGACCGAGCAGGTTGCCGAACAGTCGAGTCCGTAACCGCCCATCTGAAGCGTAGCCGTCACGGTCTGACCCGCGAGTCCGGTTGTGGCCACTCGAATCGAGGGCGTGCCCTGGCCTTCTATAATTGTTCCCGCTGAAACGGTCCAGTTGTAAGTAGCCGCGCCACCAGCTGGTAGTTCTGTAACGGAAGTGCTGAAGGTCAATGGTTCACCCAGGACAGCTCGGTCCGGGCATTGGATCACAATGTTTGGACAGACTGGCTGGCGCGGTGGACAATGATTCACCAATACCGTAGTGGACGAAAATGCCTGGCAGGCTGCGTCGCCGCTGCCTGTGTCGATATCAACATACGCCCGGTAATAGCCGGGCTGGACACCCGAAAGGTCCCATGAGACCTCGGCGCCATCGCCCGCGATGCGCCCCCCATTGGTCGTCCAACGATACCGAATCGGATAACCTGATGTAGCCTTGGCATTCAGGTGTACGATCGCCGGGCCCGCACCCTCGCAAACCGTGAGCACCTGCGGGTCGGCCAACAGGCTCAAGTTCGGCGGCGTAAATGCCACGGTGTCTCTCCTCACCTTTTGGGCTGAGGCTGTAGATGCAAAGACAATAAGTCCTACCAGGGCAATTGGCAGGGACAATCGAATAAGGCGGGGCTGATATCTCAACATTTCCACTCCTTTGGCCATATCACATTTCTTCCGAATCAATGAAGTCCGCCAGGACCGATGGCTGACAGGACTCTTCGAGAAGTAGCAGTTGATAGGAAAATAGAGGGAATGGCAGTTCATTTCCACAACTTTGTCGGCTGATGCTGGCGACCGCATTTCGCTGCGGCCCTGATGATCTGCAAATCGCGAGCGTCCGCGTAGTTGACGCTTGCCCGGTTTGACTCACCCTTAAAATTCAAGTAGATAGGTGGAGAGCCAGAGCATCTCCCCAATTTTAACTGAGTAACTCGAATGAAGCGACCATTCTTAATCGCCGTAATCGTCATCTTTTCTGTGCTATTTGGTCAAGTCGCTTGTTCGAGGAAAAAGACCATAGACGCAAATTCCAGCGCCTCAGCCGAAACAGCTAAGACGACGGAGGGAGATCGATCCCAGGCTCGAGTTTATCTGGATCAGGGCAAGGAGTTTTACCGCACCGACCAGGACGAAAAGGCCGCCGAAGCGTTTAAGCAAGCAATCAAATTAGATCCGGAGCTGGCGGAAGCCCATTTTCGACTGGGCCTGGCGTATGACGCCGTCGGTAAGGAAAAGGAAGCTGAGGACGAGTATAAAAAAGCCATCGAGAAGTATAAGAAGTATCTCGAGGCAAACAGCAAAGACGCCGAGGCACATTACAATATGGGCCAGGCCTACGCTGGACTTCACCTTTACAGCGAAGCCGTCCGGGAATACCGCTTGGCCACGCATGTAAAGACTGACGACGCTGACATCTATTACGATTTGGGGACGGCACTGATGAAGTTGGCCCAGTATGATGAGGCCGCAGCCGCTTTCTCAAAGTCGCTGGAGATCGATCCGGAAAACTACCGGGCAGAGGATTCGCTTGCTGAAGCCCGCGAGGGAGTGGAACGAATCAAAGCTGGCAAGAAACATCAGGAAGACTTATTGAAGAAACAGAAAGGCGAGGAAAACAAGAACGCTAACGGCGATAATCCGGAATCAGCAACGTTGTCGTCTTCCAAATCTAATTCAAACAAATCTAATTCGAATCGCAACCGCAAACCGTAAATTATCGGTCGTTGTTTAGAGGCGGGCATTGCCTGCCATTTCAAGATAGGATTAATCGAATGGCTACATATACTCCGCCACCATATTTCCCGCAGGGCTCGCTAGCGCCTCCTGACAAGAATCGCTACAAGAAATTCAAGTTAATGATCGTGGGCATCGCAATCTTGCTGGTTCTATTATTTGGTGGAATTATCTGGGGAATCTGGCATTTGCTGAAGTCAGCTCTTTAGATGGTTGAGAGAGGTCGAAACGGCCCGCTTTAAGGTTTCGGACGCCCTTTTTGAACGGCCAGCTCAGGGTTGAACTGCCAACGAACTCCTTCACGCGCCTGCGCTTGACAGTTCCGGCCCTGCCCATTATAGTTTCCGGTTTCGGACTCACAGTCTGAAGTCAACAATGCAACGTCCGGTTGGTTCTGTCGGTGTGGAGGCGTTGCCCGGCTGGCAATCAATGCAGTCGGTTTGACAATTATTGTAGCGTAAGTTGCCTCGGGTCGCGTTGGCTTTTATTTCGCTCCAACCCGATGCACGCGTGAAAGACTTTCGGTCTTCTCGTCTCGATAAATGCGACGCCACAGAAAAGTCGGCTTGAGGGAAGCCACAATCCACACCCGCCCCGTTGGTGATTCAGAACATCCCTGACAGAAATACTTATTAACAGGGCAGCTCGTCTGCGCTGACTGCCGGACAAAGCGAGACCCCAGCAAGAGGGCATCCCGCGGTTAAGTTCCGGAAAGAGGCAGGCAACGCCCTTTTGCGCTCTGCGCAGGACTCAAAACCGGGAGCAGTAGCGACCGGGTGAATCGAAGGAAGACAAAACGTGCCGACGATTAATCAATTAGTTCGCAAGGGTCGCCAGGCCGTCAAGTATAAGACGGCCAGCCCCGCGCTTCAGAGTTCGCCGCAGAAGCGAGGCGTTTGCACGCGTGTGTACACGCAAACTCCTAAGAAACCAAACTCAGCTCTGCGGAAGGTGGCGCGTGTTCGCCTGACAAACGGGATTGAAGTCACCACCTACATTCCCGGCGTTGGACACAATTTACAGGAGCACTCGATCGTGTTGATTCGCGGCGGGCGAGTTAAGGATTTGCCCGGAGTGCGTTACCACGTTATTCGCGGAACGCTCGATTCGGTAGGCGTTGCAGATCGAAAACAGGGACGCTCAAAGTATGGGGCCAAACGTCCCAAGGCGGCGGGAAAATAGTCGAGAACCGAGACTGAAGCTATGCCAAGAAGAAGAGTTGCAGAGAGACGCGAAGTACTTCCCGATCCAATCTATGCCAGCCCGCTGGTGACCAAGTTTATCAATGGCGTCATGTGGGGCGGCAAGAAGTCTGTCGCGGAAATCATCTTCTACACAGCGATGAAACAGATTGGCGAGAAAACGGGCGAAGAACCGCTCAAGGTTTTTAAGCGCGCTATCGATAATGTGAAACCGACTGTCGAAGTCAAGTCTCGTCGCGTTGGCGGTTCCACTTATCAGGTGCCCATTGAAGTTCATCAGGAAAGACGCGGTGCCCTGGCGATCCGCTGGATAGTCTCGTATGCCCGAGGTCGAGGGGAAAAGAGTATGACTGACCGTTTGGCCGGCGAGATTCTCGACGCGGCAAACAACCGCGGCAACTCGGTGAAGAAGAAAGAAGATACGCACCGCATGGCGGACGCGAACAAGGCTTTTGCGCATTACAAGTTCTAGAGACCGTGACCTGTCACGCAGGGATTTATGGCCAAGCAAGATCTAAATCTGACCAGGAATATCGGCATCATGGCCCACATTGATGCCGGTAAGACCACCACCACCGAACGTATCCTTTATTACACGGGCATCACGCACAAAATTGGCGAGGTGCACGAGGGTACGGCGACCATGGACTGGATGGAGCAGGAACAGGAGCGCGGTATCACTATTACCAGCGCTGCGACGACCTGCTACTGGGAGCGCAACGGCATAGACCATCGCATCAACATTATCGACACTCCCGGCCACGTCGACTTCACCATGGAAGTTGAGCGTTCTCTGCGCGTGCTCGACGGCGCAGTAGCTGTATTTGACGGCGTTGCCGGTGTTGAGCCGCAGTCGGAAACTGTCTGGCGACAAGCCGACAAGTATGGCGTACCGCGAATCTGCTTCATTAACAAACTTGATCGCGCCGGTGCTTCCTTTGAGCGCTCTTTCGAATCAATTATTACCCGCCTGGGCGCAAACCCGGTTGCAATCCAAATTCCCATTGGCGTTGAAGATCAATTGAAGGGCGTTGTCGATCTAATCGCCATGAAAGCCCTGGTTTGGAATGACGAGAGCAAGGGCTCGGAGTATGAAACGTCGGAGATCCCAGAGGAACTCAAAGTGGTGGCCGCTACCGCCCGCGAGAAACTCATTGAAGCAGTAGCCACCGTCGACGACGGCCTGATGCACAAGTACATCGAAGGTGAGCACATCACCGAGGAAGAGATTCGGAAAGCGCTGCGCAAGGGAACACTCGAACTGAAGATCGTTCCCGTCGTCACAGGTTCAGCCTTCAAGAACAAAGGTGTGCAGACCCTGCTCGATGCGGTTGTCGACTACCTACCGTCACCGCTGGATATTCCTCCGGTTGAAGGTGTCAATCCGAAGTCCGGGCAGGTTGAAGCGCGTCCGCCGGATGCCAGCGCTCCCTTTTCGGGTCTTGTTTTCAAGATCATGGCCGACAAGCACCTTGGCCAGCTGTCGTTCGTGCGAATTTACAGCGGCACGATCAAGGCGGGTTCTTACGCCTACAATCCAATCAAAGAAACTAGAGAGCGTGTCGGCCGCTTGATGCGCATGCACGCCAACAAGCGCGAAGACATCGAAGATGCGAGCGCGGGGGAAATCATCGCCATCGGTGGAATGAAGCAGGTAACCACTGGCGACACGGTTTGCGACGAGAATAAGCCGATTATCCTCGAGCGGATGGAGTTTCCCGCTCCGGTGATTCGCGTGGCGGTAGAGCCAAAGACTCGTCAGGATCAGGACAGGCTTGGTTTGGCGTTGAGCCGGCTGGCTCAGGAGGATCCTTCTTTCAACGTTTCCACTGATCCGGAGACTGGCCAGACGATCATCGCCGGTATGGGCGAGCTTCATTTGGAAATCATTGTCGATCGGATGAAGCGAGAGTTTGGCGTGGAAGCCAATGTGGGCAAACCACAGGTTGCTTATCGCGAAACAATTACGCAGGCGGCTCCCGGCAAAGAAATCTACAAGAAACAGACTGGTGGTCGTGGCCAGTTTGGACACGTCGAGATTGAAATTGAACCTGCTCCAGGCGAGGGTTTTGTATTCGAGAACAAAATTACAGGCGGTGCGATTCCCAAGGAATACATCAAGCCTGTTGAGCATGGGATTCGGGACGCGATGGAGCGTGGTTTCCTCGCAGGCTATGAATTGGTGGATATCAGGGTGCGCCTGCTGTTTGGTAATTACCACGAGGTCGATTCGGACGAGCGCTCCTTCCAAATCGCTGGTTCGCTGGCATTCCAGGATGCCCTGCGAAAGGCAAAGCCGGTGTTGCTCGAGCCGATTATGAGAATTGAAGTGGTGACGCCCGACGAGTACATGGGTGCGGTTAACGGCGACCTGATGCGCAGACGCGGACAGATCGAAAAAACCGAGCCTCGACCCGGCGGTGCGCAAGTGATTACGTCTTTCGTTCCGCTTTCCGAAATGTTTGGTTATACGACTGATCTACGTTCGGCTACTCAGGGACGTGCAACTTCGACCATGCACTTCGAACGGTACGAGCAGGCGCCGAAAACCGTTGCTGAAGAAGTAATCGCAAAGGTTCAGGGAGTAGCTAGTAAGTGACAAGTGACAGTGACAAGTGAGAAGTGAAGTCAAAGGGTTTACCTGTCACTGATTTGAGGAGCTAACGATGTCAAAGGAAAAATTCGACCGCAGTAAGCCGCACGTGAACATTGGGACAATCGGGCACGTGGACCATGGCAAGACGACGTTGACGGCAGCGATCACGAAGGTGCTGGGCAAGAACAATCCGAAGGTGCAGTTTATCGCCTTCGATCAGATTGATAAGGCGCCTGAAGAAAAAGCACGAGGTATCACGATCGCGACGGCGCACGTGGAGTATGAGACGAAGGCGCGTCACTACGCGCACGTCGACTGTCCCGGCCACGCCGATTATGTGAAGAACATGATTACAGGCGCGGCGCAGATGGACGGGGCGATTCTGGTGGTAGCTGCTACGGATGGCCCGATGCCGCAGACGAGAGAACACATACTACTGGCCCGGCAGGTAGGGGTGCCGGCGATGGTGGTGTTCATGAACAAGGCAGACGCGGTTGACGATCCGGAGTTGCTGGAGCTGGTGGAACTGGAAGTGCGGGAGCTGTTGAGCGCTTATGAGTTTCCGGGAGACGAGATCCCGGTGATCAAGGGTTCGGCACTGAAGGCGCTGGAAGGCGACCCGACCTGGGAGAAGACAGTAGAAGAGTTGATGGACGCGGTTGACAGCTACATTCCGACCCCGGCGCGGGACGTGGAGAAGCCGTTTTTGATGCCGGTGGAAGACATCTTCACGATCCAGGGACGAGGCACGGTGGCCACGGGCAGAGTGGAACGAGGCAAGGTTAAGGTTAACGAGACGGTAGAGATAGTGGGCATTAAAGATACCCGGAGCACTGTCGTAACCGGAGTCGAGATGTTCAAGAAGCTTTTGGACGAAGGCACGGCGGGCGACAACGTAGGGTTGCTGTTACGAGGAGTGGAGCGGAAGGACATTGAGCGGGGGCAGGTGATCGCGAAGCCCGGCTCGATCACGCCGCACACGAAGTTCAAGGCAGAAGCCTATGTGTTGACGAAGGAAGAGGGTGGGAGACACACGCCGTTCTTCACCGGGTATAGGCCGCAGTTTTACTTCCGGACGACGGACGTGACGGGAGTGGCGAGTTTGCCGGCGGGAGTGGAGATGGTGATGCCGGGAGACAACGTGGCGATGGAGATTGAATTGATCGCACCGATCGCCATGGAGAAGGGCTTGCGCTTCGCCATCCGCGAAGGCGGTCGCACGGTGGGAGCCGGCACGGTATCGGATATTGTTGA
>JALYSR010000167.1 GCA_030854715.1 Acidobacteriota bacterium | reverse complement strand
GGACGCGGGCGTTAGGCGGGTTTGGTTCGGCTGTAGATCGAGACCTTGAGGCCCTCGCCGATTTCTTTCATCTGAGTCCGCGTGAAGCCATCCAGATAATCCGGCGGCACAAACGTGTCAGCGCCTGCAACAGTCATAGGCACCTCAGTAACGATCCATTTCTCGATGTGAGGTGAAAAAGATCGATAGACTTGTTCGCCTCCCATCACAAAGAGGTCGCACTTGATATCCCTGGCCATTGAAAGAACCGACTCGACATCTCGAACTACCACCACTGAGTCCTGCGTTTCAATGTTCGCTTGGCGGCTCAAAATGATATTAAGGCGGTTAGGTAGCGGGTCCTTCAAAGTTCGCCAGGTCCTATGGCCCATCACCACGGCATTCTCCATGGTAGTTTCTTTGAAGAACTTCATGTCGGCAGAGTAGTGCCAGGGTAGTTTCCCGCCTTTGCCAATGGCTCCGTTCCTATCTACTGCGACAATAGCGATGATCATAAAAGTAGGACAGCCATTCTTGTCTGCCATTTCCTCGAGGAATGTGACAATCGGACTGCTTGTACTAGCGGAAACGCGACAGACAGCAATGTCTGTCCAACCTACACCGCGACGGCGGCAGCGATCTTGCTGTGGGATTGATAGCCAACGAGCTTAAGATTCTCGTACCGCAACGCCATCAAGCCAGCTAGCCCGCGAAGCTGTTTGCCTTCATCGAGGATCTCAAGTCTCGGCAGAGGATAAGGCTCACGTGCCAACAGGGCTTCAACCTGCTCCACATGGTTCTTATAGATGTGATAGTCGCCGAGAGTGTAAACAAAATCTCCAACGTCCAGACCGCAGACGTGGGCCACCATATGCATGAGCAACGCATAGGAGCTGATATTAAACGGCACACCGAGGAACGCGTCGGCGGAGCGTTGGTAAAGCTGACAATGCAGAATACGACCTTGCTCTACCTTAAACTGAAACAGGGTGTGGCAGGGTGGCAAGTCAACTTTATCAGCCTGGCGGGGATCCCAACCCGTCACGATCAAGCGCCTCGAGTTTGGATTGCGTTCGATCTCCTTGATTAGACTCGCAATTTGATCGATGCCATTACGCTCCGGATAAGCACCGCCGAAGGAGCGCCACAGATAACCATAGACCGGCCCCAGATCGCCGGGCTTCCGGCTGAAACGGCGGGTATGTTCTTCGTCCGCCCATTCGGCCCAGATGTCCACTCCCCTTGCTCGCAAGTTTGCTTCGTTTGTGTCGCCTGAAAGGAACCAAAACAGTTCTTCGGCAATCCAGCGAAACGGGATTTTCTTGGTGGTTACTATGGGAAATCCGTCGCGCAGGTCAAACCGTGTTTGATAACCAAAATGTGAGAGGGTGCCGACACCTGTCCGGTCGTCATTTTCCGTGCCATTTGCCAGAATTGATTTTAGAAGATCGTGATATTGTTTCATCGAATTAGTTCGACAGGATTAGAAGATGAACCAGGATTACTAAATTGAAGTTAGTACTGTTCTCATCTCATCTTGTAAACGCTGTTAATTCTGTCTCAGATTGTACTAAGGTGCATTATAACTTTGCGCGAGTCTATTAAGTAAGCATGAAACAATACAATCTCTGTCTTCTTGGTTTCGGAAACGTGGGCCGCGCGCTCGCTCGCCTCTTAGCGGCGAAATCGTTGGAGCTGCGCGAACTGTATGGGGTGGAGTATCGAATAACGGGCGTTGCCACCCGCCGCATTGGTTGGCTTGCGAAATCAGGGGGGGACAATGAAGCAGGAGGTCTGGATATTTCGAGTTTGCTGGCCGGCTCGGCATCTCAGAATGACTCTTCATCTGTAAACAGCATCGGCGAATGGCTCCAGGTTGCTCAGCCTGACGCCGTATTTGAGACAACATCGCTCAATCCTGAATCAGGACAACCGGCAATCGATTATCTGCGCGCCGCCTTGCAATCCGGCGCTCACGCGATCACTGCGAACAAGGGTGTGATCGTTCATGGCTATCACGAACTCGACGACCTGGCACGATCAAATGGAAAACATTTTCTGTTTGAGTCCAGCGTATTAGACAGCGCGCCTGTTTTTTCACTTTTCCGTGAGTGTTTGCCGGCAGTCAAGCTTCGAGGGTTCAGCGGAGTTTTCAGCTCAACTACGAACGTAATTCTCGAAACGATGGAGGCGGGACGCTCCTTTGAAGAGGGACTGAAAACAGCGCAAGAGCTCGGGGTCACTGAAACTGATCCCGGCCACGACATTGACGGTTGGGATGCCACAGTTAAAGTCTGCGCGCTGGCGAACGTATTGATGAAGGTCTCACTGAATCCTGAGGAAGTGACAAGAGAGGGTATCCGCGAGCTGAACTCCAGCAGGGTGCAAGCAGCAAAGGCCCAGGGAAAACCATTCAAGCTCATCGCGCGCGCGAGGCTTGGCGGGAACGGAAAGCTGGCGGCGAGCGTCAGGCCTGAGCAAGTTGCGCCGAGCGATCCCCTGTCAAACGTCAGAGGCACCTCTCTCGCGATTCATTTTGAGTTGGATATGATGCCGGGTTTGACAATTACTTCTCACCGGCCGAATTTGCAGAGCACGGCTTACGGGCTACTGGCGGATTTCATTAACGCTGTTCGAGAATAGGTCCAAAGTCCAACGTCCAAAGTCTTCGTTATCCTGCTTCGACTTTGGGCATTGGGCTTTGGACTTTGTTAAGTCACAACAATTTCGCGCACGCCTTCGATCAACCGTTCGATCTCCTCCGCAGTCGTATAGCAAGCACAGCCCGCGCGCACGAGACCTTCCGGTCCGAGTCCCAGCCGTTCGACCACAGTCGCTGCGTAAAAGTCTCCGTGCGAAAGGAACAGTCCACGCGCGGCTAGTTTGCGCGCTACGTCCGTCGAGGCTACACCTGCGATAGTGAACGACACTGTCGGCGTCCTTGGCAGGTCCGGCGTTGGTCCATAGAGCCGGACGCCGCTTATCCTTGCAAGCCCCTCCCACAGTTTCGCGGCTAGCTCCAAGCTTCGCTGATGTAATCCCGCATACGCCGTTGTTAACCCCGGGCGCCTCGCCACTGCTCCAGCGAGCGAGGCGAGAAAATCTATAGCAGCTCCGGCGCCAACCATGCCTTCCTGATTCTGCGTTCCAGTCTCCGCATTCTCTGGCGCAGCATCAGGCGCCGGACTAAGTTTGGGAAAGTTAATCGATTGCAGCACGTCGCGTTTTCCAAAGAGAACGCCGACGTGTGGGCCGTAAAACTTGTAAGCAGACATGCCGAGAAAGTCGCAATCGACCGCGCGAACATCGACAAGTGCGTGGGGCACGTAATGCACGGCATCAAGAAACACCAAAGCGCCAGCGGCGTGCGCCATCTGAATCGCGCGGTCGATGTCGTTAACAGTTCCGAGGGCATTTGACGCCGCGCCGATTGCGACCAGCTTGGTCTTTTTGGTCACCGCCTGCTCAAAACTCTTCCAGTCGAGTTGGCCCGTTTGCGGCACCATCTTCACAGTTTTGACTCTAACCCTGCGCTCCGCCTCGAGGCGCTGCCACGGCGCAACGTTCGCATGATGGTCCAACTCGGTAACGACAATCTCATCGTCGCGGCCATATTGAAATGCTAACGCTCGCGCCAGGTGAAACGTAAGCGTGGTCATGTTTGCGCCAAAGGCGATCTCCGTCGATGAAGCATTGAGAAAATCAGCGCACGCCTGCCTGGCAGCTTCAATCGAAGCGTCCGTTTCTTCGCTCGTTGGGTAAGCCCAGTGAGTGTTTGCATTGTGGTGGTAAAGATAGTCGGTCATTGCCTCGGCCACCTGGCGGGGAACCTGCGTCCCGCCGGGGCCATCGAAATACGCGACTGGAAGTTGATTGTGAACACGATCGAGTGCGGGAAAGCAGGCGCGTATCTCCGCAGTTGAAGCTAAGCTCACTGATGCTTCTGATGTCATTGTCATTGGTGTCGTCATTGTAGTTTCGGATCAATAATAGTATCCCAACGCCTCATTTAGCCATTGTGGCAACTTCGGGAGATGCATCGCCATTGACCGTATCATCCAGAAAAAGTCCGCAAGAAATTAGGTGGCATGATTCGATTCTTAACAGTTCTCTGGTTCAGTGTCTTGTTGTTTTCAGGGTGTACGTCGAGTGCTCATCCTGCAGCGCCATGGCCCAGCGACACTTCCGCACCCGCCGTTCCCGAAACTCTCGGAGTAAACATTCATTTCACAGACCCACAGCCCGGTGAAATAAAAATGCTGGCGGCGGCGGGTTTTCGTTGGGTGCGGACGGATTTCGTTTGGCAGGGCACAGAGGTGGAAAAAGGAAAATATGACTTCTCGTCCTATGATCGACTCTTAGACGCGCTCGAAGAATACAAGATTCGCCCGCTGTTTATACTAGATTATTCAAATAAGCTCTACGACAATAACCACGCGCCCTTCACCGATGAAGGCAGACGCGCTTTCGCCAATTGGGCCGCAGCTGCCGTGCGCCGCTATCGCGGCCGGGGCATTTTGTGGGAAATCTACAACGAGCCCAATACCGGTTTTTGGACGCCGAAGCCAAAAGTCTCCGACTACATCAAAATGGCGCTGGAGACCAGCAAAGCAATTCATGACGCGGCGCCTGGCGAGCCAGTCATCGGCCCGGCAGTTTGGGGAATTGATTTCAATTTTCTCGAACAGTGTTTTCAATCGGGTCTGCTGAATTACTGGTGGGCTGTTTCCGTTCATCCCTACCGGAAGACTGAACCCGAAAGCGTCGTCGACGATTACGCGCGGTTGCGAAAATTGATTGACAAGTACGCACCGGCGGGAAAGCGAGTGCCCATCATTTCCAGTGAATGGGGCTACTCCTCGGCGTCGTTCAATGTTGGCGAGATAAAGCAGGGAGCACTGTTGGCTCGGCAACTTCTGATAAACCAATCGCAGGGCATCACGCTTTCCATTTGGTACGACTGGCACGACGATGGTCGGAACCCCGGAGAAATTGAGCACCACTTCGGTACCGTGCTACCCACCGCTTACGATAATCGCAATCCTCTCTACGATTCCAAACCGGCATACCATGCTGCGCAAACCTTGAGTAGTTTCCTGCGCGGTCATCGGTTTAGCGAAAGAGTCGTTCTAACGGATGACGACTACGTGCTGGCTTTTCAAAAAAGCGGCGACGTCAGGTTTGCGGCATGGACAACTTCCTGGCTCGACCATGCCGTAACCCTTCCTGTGGCTCGAGGAACCTATCGAATTCTTTCTTGGCAGGGTGAGACGATAGCCATTAAGCAGGCTACCCAGTCGGGTCTTCTTCTGAACCTGACAAATGCTCCGCAATACATCGCTCTTGAGCGACCTTAGAGTCCCGAGCGCGGTACTAAAGCCTCAGCTTTCAACCATTTCCCTCATAACTGAAGCAGGCGGAACTCGCGACGAGCACTTCCAGAAAAAGCGGAATAGATCGGCGATTGCCCATTTAAATCATCTGCAGCCTTTGTTTATGAACAACCGTAACTCTATCAAATCCGAGCAGGCCCAGATCTCCGTCCGCGACGTCGTCGGCGTGTTGTTTCGGCACAAGCTCTTGATTTTCACTACGTTCATCACAGTAGCGGTGGGCACAGCCGTACTGACGTTTCTCATGCCGAACGAATATGAATCGCGCATGAAAATCCTGGTGAAGAACACTAGATCTGACGTGCCCATCACCCCGGAGCGCACGACGGGAACTGCCGGCACCTACTTTGACAACGAGGTCTCGGAGAACCAGATAAATTCTGAGATTGAGTTGCTGACGAGCGAGGATCTGCTGAATCAGGTAGTCACCGAATGCGGATTGTATGGGCCCCGCGCCTCGATTTCCGAAAGGTTAGGCTTAAAGGAACCCACCCGCACGCCTGCGGCCCAGATTGAGGAAGCGAGAAATCAACTTCGTAAAGATCTGGTCATCAATCCAGTCAAAAAGGCCAACATCATAGAGGTTAGGTACCCGTCGGGCTCGCCGCAACTTGCCGTCGCAGTGCTGCGAAAGGTTCAGGACCTCTATCTGGAGAAACACGTCAAGCTTCACCGGCCTCCCGGCACCTACGAATTCTTTAAGACTCAGGCCGATCAAGCTGAAGGCCAACTTCAGAATGCGGAGAAAGAGCTATCGGGTTTTCAGCAATCGATGAACGTAGTTTCGCTGACCCAGCAAAAAGAGCAAACCGTGCAAAAGCTTACGGAAGCGAAATCAAAGCTACTGGAAACGAAAGCATTCCTTCGCGAAGTCAATGACCGAATCGGCAAGGTTCAACAGCAATTGCTGACTGTGAACCCGCGTATTGTGACGCAAAGCCGCGCTATGCCAAACCAGTCCTCCACTGAACACTTCAATACGATGATCGTGGAGTTGCAGAACAAGCGCACACAACTGCTCACGAAGTTCCGCCCGGACGATCGTCTGGTAAGAGAAGTCGATCAGCAGATCAGGACCACGAGAGCGGCACTCGAGCGTTCATCGAAGGAAACGGCGACCGAGCAGTCAACAGATCTGAATCCATTGCGTCAAACGTTGGAAACAGAACTCTCTCGAGCGCGGATCGATCAGGCTGGTGCAGAAGGTCGGCTCGAAATGCTGGCCGGCCAGGTGGGCCAATATGAGGCCCAGCTTTCTCGTCTCGAAGGCATCACTGCCCAATACGAAGATCTCAGCCGCAAGGTGAAGCAGGCTGGAGACAACTACCAGCTTTACCAAAAGAAGGAAGAAGAGGCGCGCATTACGGACGAGTTGGACCAGAACAAGATTACCAATGTTTCCGTAGCCGAGGCTCCGATTCAGCCTCAACTGCCGGTGAAGCCAAACAGGCCAATGAATTTATTGCTGGGCGTATTCCTCGGGGTGTTGCTCAGCCTGGGTAGCGTGCTCATCGCGGAATTCATGCGCGACACAGTGCTGACGCCGCGCGAGCTCGAAGTTCTGACTGGAAAACGGGTACTGGCGTCCTTGCCCAGGACTAGCCGAGTCCGGCGGGCTGTTCCTGTCGCGATTCCAACAGGAAACCGAGAGCCCTCGAAACCAGTGGTTTCTGAACCGAGACTTTCTCAGCCAAAGATTGTCCATGAACCATTCGAATGGGTCGCTGGCGACTTCCAAAAAGCAACGGGAACTTAAGAGCGACCGGGGAAATGATCAACGTGGGATTCTATCTCGAATTCATCAAAACAGTTTTTCAGGTCACCGACAGCCAGGGCAAGCTGCGTAACCGAATTGTGGCTTTCTCTTCCGCCACGCCCGGCGAAGGCGTGAGCCACGTAGTGGATCTCGTTGCTAAGGAATTGGCGACGCAAACTCAGAACCGCGTCGTTCGCGTCGACGCCTCGGCACTGCATGATCTTTATCTGGTCGATGCAAATCAGATTTCGCGACATTGCGAAGAGACGGAAATAGATAACCTGGTTACTCTGTCCGCCCCCAGGGAAGCAACTGTTCAAGTTGCGGGGCGCGATTCAAGAATGGCCAGCGACTGGGATTTTGTTCCCGAGTACCGCGCCAAATGCCTGAAAGCCCTGCGTTGGAACTTCGACTACGTGCTGATCGATTGTCCTTCGCCGGCTGTTTCCTCGGATGTGACCACGCTTGCCCCGATCGTGGATGGCATGACGGTGGTAGTGAAGGCCGGGCAAACTCGCCGTGGTCAGATTCAGCGTTGCCAACAAATGATTGAGAGTGCCGGAGGGAATTTCCTCGGGTTCGTTCTTAACCAAAGACAATATCCCGTGCCTAACTGGCTCTACCGAAGGTTATAAGACGAGGACGAACTGTGTTGCTTAGAAAAACAATAGTAATTGCGTTGTTGGTGGCCAGCTTAGGTCTGGCTGTGAAAGCACAAAATCAAGTGGGCCAGAAACAATCGCCGCGACTGGGGACTTTTGGGGCCGAGGAACGTTACGTTTTGCATCCCGGCGATGTTCTCGATATTCAATATCGTTACACGCCTGAATTTAATCAAACGGTCACGGTCCAGCCTGACGGTTACATTTCTCTTGAAATGGGTGGCGATTTGAAAGTTGCCGGCCGCAACCTCGAGCAGGTTCGCAACGGGATTCTGGTAAGGGCCCGAACAAGATTGCAATCACCAGAGTTGACGGTGGTTCTGAGAGAGTTTCAAAGACCGTACGTCGTCGTAGCAGGGGAAGTGGCACAGCCCGGCAAGTTTGAGCTGCGTGAAAACCTGACAGCAGTCCAAGCCGTGTTGCTGGCCGGTGGTTTCAAGGACAGCGCGAAGTCGTCGCAGATTCTCGTATTTCGAAAACTAAATGCAGAGACAGCCGAAGTCAGAAGTTTGAACTTCAAAACAATGAACCGCACCAGCGATCTGGAAAACGATCTGACGTTGCAACCGGGCGACATGATCCTTGTGCCACGTAACCGGCTCAGCAAAATTGAACGCTACGTACGGTTGGCCAGTTTGGCAACATTTCTTTATCCCCTGAGCAGGCGCTGAGTCCGTACCCATGTGCTTCCGTTGTGCTTATGACAGCTCGTTACGGACAACTGGCAAACTTCTTTCTGAAGATGACCGACCTGTCGCTGACCTTGTTGGCGCTGGCGATCGGGATTGTCATCAACTACGCCCCGGCGGCCAAGACTGACGTCTCCACCTACGCATTCGATTTCCTTTCCTCGCGAGTGAAAGTCGGCAACGCCCTGCTCTGTGCCTTGATGCTCGCAATTTGGTATATCGTCTTCGAGCTCCAGGGTCTGTATCGCTCCCATCGGCTGAGCAGCTTCGTCGAGGAAATCAAAGAAATTGCCCGTGCAATCTTTGCGGCATCAATTGCATTACTAATCGTTGCGCAAGTAGGCGGCTGGAAAACGATCACTCTGCGCACGACCCTCTGCATTGGCTTGTTGGCGTTGGCCGAAATCGCGGGTATGCGCCTCTTGTTACGCCTCAATCTGCGCCGTTTGCGGTTGCGCGGGCTCAACATTAAAAAGCTGTTGCTTATCGGCAACGGTCCGCGCGCCGAATGGCTTGCCAGACAGGTTGCCAATAGAACCGACTTCGGTTACCGGCTGGTCGGCTACGTTGATGAGGAAAAACGCTTGAAGGAGAAGGCACAGTTTGATGTTCCCTGGCTGGGACGAATCGCAGACTTGCCGCGGATCGTCGCAAACGAAGTGATTGACGAAGTGTTCATTACCCTACCAATCAAATCACAATACGAGCGGATTGAGTCGGCCATCACGATCCTGGAGGAGCAGGGGATTATGGTCCACCTGTTTTCCGATATTTTCCCGCATAAACTGGCCCGGTCGCGCGCTTGGGAGTTTGAAGGTGCGCCGCTCGTTTCGCTTCATAGCGCGCCCTCAATAAGCTGGCGCACGGAAGCCAAGAGAGTTCTCGACTTCGTTGTTTCGTCACTTCTGCTCGCTGTTTTGTTTCCAGTATTTCTGCTGGTGGCCCTTGCCATCAAGCTCGACTCGCCGGGGCCCATCTTCTTCGTTCAGGAGCGAATGGGCTACAACAAACGCCGCTTTCGCATGATCAAATTCAGAACTATGACGGCGGACGCAGAAGCGCGAATGAAAGAGCTTGAACATCTCAACGAGAAAGAGGGTCCCATTTTCAAGATTCGCAAGGATCCGCGCATGACACGCATCGGAAGAGTATTGCGTAAGTTGAGCATTGATGAGTTGCCGCAGCTAATCAACGTGCTGTTCGGGGACATGAGCCTGGTTGGACCGCGGCCACTTCCGATGCGAGATGTGCTGGGATTGGAAGTCGCATGGCAGAAGCGACGTTTCAGCGTCAAGCCGGGTTTGACATGTTTGTGGCAGGTATCAGGTCGCAGCAACCTCTCATTTGAAGAGTGGATGCAGCTTGATCTCGAATACATCGACCGCTGGTCACTGGCGTTGGATTGCAAAATTTTGCTCAGAACGATCCCCGCCATACTGAGCGCGGAGGGTGCCGCCTAAGCCTGATTGAAATGCTCGCCGTAGTGTCCTCTGTCTTTCCGTGGTGAATGCTGCTCTTGAACCAACCACAGAGAAACAGGGGACATTGAGTAAACACAGAGCCAACCGATTGAGATGATTGCGCGCAACATAAAATTAGTTCTCAGCGCCAACGCCCTGATTCTTCTCTGTGGCGTAATGACCAGTCTACTCAGCGCCTGGGCGCTCGGGCCGGCGGGACGTGGTGATTTGCTGGTGGTGATGCTGTGGCCGCCCGTCTGCGCTTTGTTGGTTACCTTTGGTCTTACGCAAGCGCATCGTTACTGGGTGGCGAAGGAGCCGGAATGCGTATCAATGCTCTTTTCAAACGCAATCCTGTTCACGTTGGTCATTGGCTTGGCCACTCTGGCGCTTGCCGAAGTGATCATCCCGCACCTGGTGGGCCATCGCAGTCCTGAGACGATGCACCTCGTCCGCATTTACCTGCTGAATATTCCCGCCGCTCTGCTCCAGTTTTTGATGATAGGTCTGCTTGAAGGGGCACGGCGTTTTGGCTGGGCCGGTGCTTCGCGATTGGTTACTTTCGCAGTGCAGGCAGCCGCCTATCTGGTGCTCTGGTTGATGGGCCACCTCACAGTCGAAACCGCCGCACTCTCGGCGATGGCGGGACAGTTTGCCGCGATGGGCGTGGGTGTGTTTGGAGTTTGCTGGGAACTGCGGCCCCGTTGGAGACCAAGCTGGTCCGAATGGCGTGACGCCTTGGGCTACGGAATTCGCGGCTATCCGGGAACAGTTGCCGACTTCGCTACTTTGCGAATGGATCAATTGCTGCTCGGCGGTTTGGCGTCAAGCACCGCGATCGGACTTTATTTCGTGGCCGTTAGGCTTTCAGAAATCACCGCCATACTCGCGAGTTCGGTCGCTGACGCAGTAATGCCCGAAGTTGCTTCCGACAAGCAGTCTGATCGTGCCGACAATCTAGTGGCGAAAAGTTTGCGCCTGACTGTCTATACCCACCTGGGTGTGTTGCTTCCACTTTGGCTGGTCGCGCCCCACCTGCTGAAATTTGTTTACGGCGAAAGTTTCCTGGCCGCGGGAGGCACACTTCGCATCTTGCTCGTTGCCTCAGTTGTCTTAACTGCAGGCGGAATTGCAATCAGTGGGCTCAACGGCTTCGGACATCCGGGGTTGAGCACAATAGCTCGAGTGGCGTCTGCCGTGGTCACAGTGGTTGCCTTGCTGACCTTGTTGCCACGGTATGGAATTGCCGGCGCGGCGATCGCGTCGTTACTCGGTTACAGCGTAATGATGATCGTTGCCTTCTTCTGGTTGATTCGCGAACGAGACCGCAGCTTTTGGAGTTACGTGCGACCGCGTATGAGCGACATTCCGGTGCATGAATTGAGATCGCTTTTGCGTTGGCCTTTTCCCGCCACGCCTAATACACCTGATTTCTGAAATGAGCGCTAACGTCTACCCGGAAATGACAGTCTCGCGACGCTCGCCAATTGTGTGGCTGGCGCCGATTCAGGCTGTCGCTGCTTTTACGGTACTGGCCGTCATCGGCGGAGGACAGATACTGCGGGGCTGGATTCTCGGAGCTCTGCTTTTCCTGATGGCCGCTCCCCTCATGATAAGTCTCGAAGCAGGACTAATGGCCATGATCCTGTTCGAGCCGTTTCGCGGTTTCATCAGACGAGCTCAATATCTTATTGTGGACTACTCCCAATTCGATCCCATCCACGTACTCACGCCTCTGGTCACGTTGATGGCCCTCGGAATGCTGTTGCAACGACACCGATTTCAAATAATTCGGTCTACGCCGCTCGCGAGCGTTGTCACTACCCTGTCGGCAATCTTCGTTGCTCAAATATTTAATCCACTGCAGGGTGGACTGATGATTGGTCTGTCGGGCGCCATGTTAACCCTGGTGCCGGTTAGCTGGTTCTACTTTGGCCAGGCAACGAATCTGCGATTCATTCGCCTTGCCCTGCAGTTGATCGTTGCCCTCGGAATACTCACTTCACTCTATGGCGTTTACCAACTGATTTACGGCTACCCGCAATTCGAACGCTACTGGCTGGAGAATGTTGAATTCTATGTTTCCATCGGCGTCGGTCATGTGAAGCGGCCGCTGGCAACTTTCACCAACGCGGAAGAGTGGGGGCGTTACATCGCGATGGGCGCGCTGATAGCCTTTGGCTTCGGCGCCGGGACGAAGCGTTTATTGAATAGCGGTGCGTGGTTCCTTTGCGCTGGCGGCTTAGCAACAGTTCTTTTGTTAACCGGACAGCGCACCGCAATCTTCGGTCTGATGTTGGGTTTTCTATGTCTCATTTTGCTGGGTGCGCGAAGCTTTCGCGGCGCGGCAGTACGACTTGTCTTACTGCTCATCCCGGTTCTGCTGGTCGTAACTCTCGCTAAGCCACCGTCCGAAGACGAGATGTGGAGCAAAGAAGAAAGTGAGACGGTCGGAACACTAATTTCGCATACGCAGCGAGGGACGCTGAAGCCGACTGGTGAAGATAGTTTGTATGTGCGTCTTGAAGTTTGGCAGGACTTGGTTACGAACGTTATCCCCTATCGTCCATTGGGTTCAGGGCTGGGCGCAGGCTCGTTAGGCGCTTTGAAGTTTAGCGACAACGCGGACGAAACAGCGATCGATAATTTCGTTTTGGTGCTGGCGGTAGCGGGTGGCATCCCAGCCGCTCTGTTGTTTCTATGGATCCTGTGGCGCGCCACTCTATTTGCCTTTCGGCAAACCAGGCGAGGCTCGCCCGGCACTCCCGAAGCAACCATTGCCCGAATCATCGCCGCACTAATGCCGATGTTTATCCTTAACAACATTTTTGGTCTGACGTTTTCGCTGTATGCGGTGGCGCCGGTTGGCTGGTTGCTGATCGGGTGGATCAGCGCGGGTGAGGGAAGAGCACGAACTGAGGAGGCAGGCGCGGGAGCAGACGGCCGGACCAAGTAACGGGAGCGGTTCCATTTACCAGGTCGCAAAGTACAACTTTGAAATTACTCTTTTACAACCACACTAGTGAAGTCAGCGGCGCTGAACGCGTGCTGCTCTTGATTCTTGCAAGGCTAAACCGGGAACGCTTTGAGAGCGTCTTGGTGTGTCCCGCGGAAGGCGAACTCCAGAAGCAGGCTAAAGCTGTTGGCGTGGATTGCGTAGGTGTGGAGCAGTTGCGAGCTCGCTTTACCTGGCGCGTCGATCGTTTGCTTTGTTACCTCGCATCTTTCGTTTCCGTCATCGGGAAAGTGCGCGAGCGCGTCATCAAATATCAGCCTGACCTGATTCATGCCAATAGCCTGCGTGCGGGCCTGGTGATGTCGGCAGCCACCATTGGATTAGGTATTCCTATCGTCTGGCATGTCCATGACCTCCTGCCGAAGCATCCGTTCAGCACGATTATTCGGTTGTTTGTTCTCCTCTTTCCTCCGGTCCGTATTGTTGCAGTTTCGCAAGTCGCCGGCGATAGATTTCGTGGAGACATGCTGCGTTTGTTCTCACGTCGCGTCACTGTCGCAGTGATTCACAATTCTGTTGACGTAGAGAGACTTGCTAACGCTAAAAAGGAAAGAGCTATTTGCAAGGAACTGAGGCTGAGAAATACCGATTTTCTCATCGGAATTGTCGGCAACTTATCCGCGGGCAAAGGCCAATTGGAACTTATTGCTGCTTACGCGGAAGTGCTGAAAAGAATTCCGGACGCAGCGTTATTGATTGTTGGTTCGTCAATCTTCAACCGCGAAGAAGGTTATCCCGAGCAGCTAAGACGTCAGGCTAAAACCTCGGGAGTAGGGGAGCGCGTAAGGTTTCTGGGACAGCGAAACGATGTACCCGCAATTCTACGTTCCCTCGATCTGCTGGTGCTCAATTCAAAATCCGAAGCCTTTCCCCTGGTGGCACTTGAAGGACTTGCCTGCGAAGTGCCGGTGCTTTCCACGTCCGTGGGAGGCGTCCCTGAACTGATCACGCACGGTGAAACTGGCTGGCTTATTCCAGCCGGCGATCAGCACAAGCTGGTGGATGCAATAGTTTCGCTTTTGGAACAACCGGAATTGCGCCGTGGTCTGGCCGTTAATGGTAGGCAGCGCGTGGAGAGGAACTTCACAGTCGATAAATTTATGGCGCGCTTTGAAGCGCTTTACTTGGAGACACGCGCGCGTCTTCCGGGGAAGCAGGCCGCGATGGAATTCAATGCATCGACAGGCTTCAGTTTTTCGCGCATTGAGAGTAACCAGTCGCCGACAAACTAAGTTGGTCGGAGAGGCGAGGGTCAACCACATCGATGTCGAGAATCGCGGTATTTCACGACAATTTCGCTCAGATGGGAGGCGCTGAAAAAGTAGCCGAGGAGATCCACGCATTGCTCCCGGGGGCCATGCTTCATTCTACGTTAGCTGTCCCCGAGATACTGTCAGCCAAATTACGCAAGGCGAAGATCACGACGTCCTGGATGCAGCACCTTCCTGCGCTCAAGCGCCACTTCCGCCACTATTTTCTTGTCTATCCGCTCGCGGTCGAAACCGTTGACATGTCCGGCTACGACCTCATCGTCAGCAGTTGTTTCGGTTACGCCAAAGGGCTGCGAAAGCGCCGGGACGCAATACATGTTTGCTATTGCCACACGCCGATGCGATGGGTTTGGCGCTATGACGACTACAGCGAACGGGCCGGGTTTGGTCGCTTGACTCGGAAACTACTACCGATTCTGCTGGCTGGGCTAAAGCGCTGGGACTTGCGAGCATCGCGACGGCCAGATTACTTCATCGCAAATTCACACATCGTGGCCGCGCGGATCAAGAAACTGTATGGCCGCGACTCCGTGGTGATACCTCCACCAATTGATGTTAGTCGTTTCCAACCTGAAGCCGCGCCGGAAGATTACTACCTGGTCTTGTCGCGTCTCGTTCCCTATAAACGGATCGATCTAGCTATTGAGGCTTGTACTCGATTAAATCGCCGACTGCTGATTGTGGGCGATGGACCGGATCGTGCACGTCTGGAGAAACTAGCTGGGCCATCGATCAGTTTCTTAGGACGCCAGCCGGATGAGGCCGTGGCCCGTTATGCCGCTCGCTGCCGTGCTTTATTGTTTCCGGGTGAGGAAGATTTCGGCATGACGCCGTTGGAGGTCAACGCTGCGGGCCGGCCGGTCATTGCTTTTCGCGCCGGCGGCGCGCTCGAAACAGTTGTCGAAGGAGTCACCGGGCTTTTCTTCAATCACCCAACCACGGCCTCGCTTGCCCAGGCGATAGAGGATTTTGAGCTTGGCTCGTGGGATTCTGGTGTGCTGCGAGCACATGCCTGCAAGTTTGACCGTGCAATTTTCCGGAACCGGTTGCTGGAGTTTCTTCATGAAGTCGCGCCAGGCGTCGAGCTTGCAGAGAATCGTGTCTGGGACGGATTGGCTCCTTTTGATCCTCGTGTTGCTTCATTGCCGGCTCTGCTTCCCGCTACCTCAAAACCCTACGCCTAAATCACCTGCCAAAGCCAGTTAACCTCTTATTTTTCTGGCAATTGTGGCCCTTTACCATTTTCTATCTATGGAGACGAAGTCGCAGGAAAGTTATTGGCAGGGCAACCCTTTTGAGGACTCTGTCACACTGAAGGCTCGCTCCCACTGGGACTTTTCCGCCGATCAGGATTTCGCCAAAGAATCCAATTGGCACCCGAATAGGAGGCGATTGTTTTGATTGATAGCGTTGCACTCTCCACTTTACTAGCAGAAATAACAGGACGACTCACGGGTCTGAACGATCAAATACTCTCGCAAGTAAACGGCCTGGCGGGACGCTCCTGGTTGTTTGACAGCCTGGTCGGTCTTTCTCAGGACAACGACCTGATTAAGGCGGGAATCATTGGCTGCTGCTTCTTTGCCGCCTGGTATAGCGGCAAGACTACGGATGAAATACGAGCGCGCCGAAAGATCCTGATGATCACGCTGGTTGCCGCTGTCTGCGTTCTGGCTACCACCAAGACAATTTCGCATACGATTTTTCTACCACGGCCCAATGTCAGATCTCAGAAGATCTATCATCTCGCAGGGGACAACCTGGTTGAGATGAAACGCACGCACGTTCGCATCCCGCTCGATGAGACCAGTCAAAAAGATCATCGCGATTTGCTCACTGGTGACGTGGAAACAAATAATCTTGAATCGTTTCCCAGCGACCACGCCGGTTTCTTCCTGGCCATCTCACTCGGAATTTTCCTGGCATCTCGACGAATCGGCGCGATCGCCCTGGGTTGGACTGTGTTTGTCATTCTCGCAGGGAAACTAATTACCGGAGGGCACACTCCAGTCGACATTGCGGCCGGCGCAGTGGTTGCGATTTCGGAGTTGACGGCCCTTCGTTTCATTGCCAGGACTCGCCTGGGCCATCTGCTCGACAAAGTGACCTTGTTGACGCTCAAGTACAGCGCGCTTTCGAGCGCGATCCTGTTTGCGCTTGTATTTGAAATTTCGAGCACGCTCTTTCATGTGCGCCAATTCCTGGCGCTGCTTGCGGCCGCCAAGCGTCATGCCGTGCTCGGCTGATTGGAAACGATTATGGCTGTAAACCAAAAATGTTTTGATTCAAACGGCTTGAAATGTTTGGGCGTTGTGCTGTGCGGGCTTTTCTTTTTCACCTCTTGCCAGGTGGGGAAAGACGGCCTGGTACTAATAACGGACCAGACTTACAACGCCAGCGTCTTTGCCACAAACAAGACAGGCTTTGGCGCCCCTGACGGCCTGCTGTGGAATAAAGGAAAGCTTTATTTGGCTGATGAAGGCGGCGTGGCTCTCGAGGTCTGGAGCAGGGATGCGGGAGTCAAAAAGCTGCTGGATTCCCAATTTGGAACCGAGTCGCCAGAAGACCTGGTAATCGACGGTGAGGGAAACATCTTTTTTAGCGACGACGATGCGGGCGGAGTTTGGGAAGTTGACGCGCAGGGCAAGCAAAGCCTGCTGGCCGGTAAAGATAAAGGCTTGTACTCGACCGAAGGCATCGCACTCGCGCCCGACGGATCGATCCTGGTTGGCGATGGGGACCGGCACGAAGTGTTTCAGGTCAGCAAGGCCGGGGCCGTCTCCGTTTTTCTCGGGAGAGAGTTCGGAATCACCAAGCCCGAGAGCATGACGTTTGACGATAAAGGCAACCTCTATATTGCCGACAATAAGGACAACGTTCTCTATTTACTGGACCGGAATCACCAGCTACATCGTGTCATTGATCGAAAAGATAAATTTTCGCCGGAGACAATCTTCTTTTCAAAGGGCTCGCTGTACATCACCGACAGCCAGGCCGGTAAACTCTATGTTTACACGCCTAATGAAGAGTTGAAGACGATCGCAGCGTTTGGTGGCCAGCTCAAAAATATTCAGGGTGTAACCGTGGATGAACAGGGCGATATATACGTCTCAGTGCAGTCAGACCTGAAGAACAAAGTTGGTTACATCATCAAAATTAGCAAAGAAGAACCGCTGCAAGTAGCTAGCCGGAACTAATACCAAAAAGCATGTCCAGTATTGTTGAGAGTCATGGTCCCGAACCACGAAGTCTTTTCGGCAACGGTCCCAAACCGTTGTCGGAGTGCTTTGGCGCGAGGATGGACCACTTCCTAACCTACACCTTTCCGCGACTGTTTGAAGAGCAGGTGGCGGGTCGACCGGAACAGCCAGGTGTAGTCTCCGGCAACGAGAAACTTAGTTACTCCGAGCTCAATGCGCGAGCAAATCAGCTGGCTCGATATCTACGGGCGCGCGGAGCCGGGGCCGAAACTTTGGTGGGGATCTGCATTGAACGTTCAGTGGATATGGCTGTCGGCATTCTGGGGATTCTGAAATCCGGCGCCGCCTACCTGCCTTTAGATCCCGATTATCCCGCGGAACGTCTGACCTGGATGGTTAAAGATTCAAACGTGTCTTTAGTCTTAACCACCTCGAACCTTGCCGCACAAGTCGCGGCGGCTGCGGCTCGGTACGTTCTGCTTGATACGGAACGTCTTCAGATCTCCGAACAATCTGGTGAAAACCTGCCTGATGGTCCAAAGCCGCATGACCTGGCTTATGTGATTTACACGTCGGGGTCAACCGGCGAACCCAAGGGCGTCATGATTAATCATGGGAGTTTGGCGAACTACGTGCTCGCGCTCCAACGAGAGCTCGGCCTGAACGATAGCGACCGTTATTTGCACACGGCGTCCGTTGCCTTCTCTTCATCGCGCCGCCAATTGTTGCTTCCGCTTTCGCAGGGCGCCGCTGTGGTAATCGCCAGCTCCGAACAAAGAAAAGATCCGCTGGCGCTGTTTGAAATGATCAAGCAGGAGGACATCACGGTCATGGATGCTGTTCCGTCCTTCTGGCGAAATTGCACCGCCGTCCTGTCGTCACTTAATAGCACATCGCGTGCGCGGCTGCTCGACAATCGGCTGCGTCTCATGCTCTCAGCGAGTGAGCCTTTGTTATCGGACGTTCCGCATACGTGGATTCATCAATTCGGTCATCCCGCACGCCACGTGCACATGTTTGGGCAGACCGAAACCGCCGGCATTGTTTGTGTTTACAAAATTTTCTGGGCTGACGCAGAACCGCTGAGCGGTACCAGTTTTGTTCCGATCGGGCGGCCCATTGCGAATACTGAAATCTACATACTCAATGAAAGGCAAGAGCCGGTGCCAGTGGGAACCCCGGGCGAACTTTACATCGGAGGCGCGGGAGTCGGACGGGGTTACTTGCATCGGCCGGAGCTCACGGGGCAGAAATTTCTGAATCATCCGTTCAGCGATAAGCCCGGCGCGCGGCTGTATCGGACAGGTGATTGGGCGCGTCTGCGCTCTGACGGGCAAATAGAATTTGCAGGGCGTCGCGACAGTCAGGTGAAGGTGCGAGGCTTTCGCATTGAGTTGGGCGAAGTTGAAGCGACTCTGGCACGGCACCGCGGCGTGAAGGAAAACGTGGTAGTGGCGCAAGAGGACAACAGCGGAACGATGCGTCTGATTGCGTACTTTGTACCGCTGGACACCCCACCCAGCGTAACCGAATTGAGAACGTTCATGGTCAACCACTTGCCGGACTACATGGTGCCCTCAACATTTGTGCAGTTGATGGCGTTGCCGCTGAATGCGAATGGCAAAGTGGACCGTCGCGCACTGCCGGAACCGGAAGAGCTGCGGCCAACACTGGCGACTTCATACCAAGCGCCACGAACTGCGGTCGAAGAAAAGTTGGCGACAATTTGGCGTGAAGTTTTGCGACTGGAGCAAATCGGAATTAACGACAACTTCTTCGAGTTGGGCGGGCACTCGCTTCTGGCAATACAGGTCATTGCCAGAGTAAATGAGCAATTTAGAACTACGGTGCCACTGCGAATGTTGTTTGATGGACCAACCATTGGCGAGTTGGCAAATGGACTTGAGACTGCAAGCGTTAGCGAAAGTCCCTCAAGCAATGCATTGCAGCGAGCGAGTCGAGACCAGGACATTCCTCTTTCTTTTGCACAACAGCGTCTCTGGTTCATCGATCAACTTGAGCCGGACAGTTCGCTTTACAATATCAACCGAGCTTTGCGTTTGCACGGAGCTCTGGACGCCGCCAGGTTAGAACGAGCTATTCAATTAATTGCTAACCGTCACGAGGTTTTGCGGACGACCTTCATCGCTGTGGATGGCCGGCCGGCGCAGCAAATATCGCCGTCAGTTGCCCTGCCTTTCAACCTTCAGGATTTGAGTTCCATAACGGCGGTGACTCGCGAACAAGAAGCACAGCGGATCATAAAGACTGAAACTGAGAAACCGTTTGACCTTGCACGCGGGCCGCTCATGCGAGCCGCGCTTTTACGGATAGCTGACGAAGAGCACATACTGCTGATCTCGATCCATCACATCATCGCAGACGCGGCGGCGCTCAAAATATTTTTCCAGGAGCTCGAAGCCTTCTATCACAGCCCCACCGCTGAAGCTTTGCCCCAGTTGCAAATCCAATATGCCGACTTCTCCCATTGGCAGCGGAAGGCTGTTACCGGTGATGTTCTCAATCGCCAACTCGCTTACTGGAAAGAGCAACTTGACGGTGCTCAGATCGCGCTCGATCTTCCGACTGATTATCCACGGCCGGCAGCGCCGACTTCTCATGGCGCGCAACATTCAATTTCGCTTCCCGCGAGCCTCAGTGAATTGTTGAGAGAGTTGAGCCGCCAGGAAAACGCAACATTGTTCATGACCCTGCTTGGGGCTTTTCAGATCTTGCTCGTTCTTTACAGTAGACAGGATGACATTCTGGTCGGCGTCCCGGTCGCAGGACGCACTCTGGTCGAAACTGAAGCCCTGCTCGGGTGTTTCATTAACACGCTGGTCTTGCGCGGTGACCTTTCAGCTAATCCTTCATTTCGGGAAGTAATCAAACGCACGCGCGAAGTTGCGCTGGGAGCCTATACAAACCAGGAGGTTCCGTTTGAAAAACTGGTCGAAGAGCTGCGACCCGAGCGGAACCTGAGCAGGAGCCCACTATTTCAAGTGATGTTCGTGCTGCGAGACGAATTGCAGCCAGAGCTAACGCTGCAGGGCATGAGCGTGGAAGCAATGCGCGTTGCAGTCAGGAACTCCAAGTTTGACCTCTCGCTCGGCGTAGTTGAGAAAGCGGAAGGCCTGGACGTTTGGTTGTCCTACTGCACCGAGCTATTCGATCCAGTCAGCATCAATTCGATGCTCGAGGACTTCAAGCTTATTCTTGGATCGATGGTAGCCAATCCGGAACAACACGTCGCTGACCTACCGGCACTGAGTTGGAAGCCTCGAGTGTGGCCGGCAGAGGAAAAACCGGAAGGGAGAACGGAGGACAATTCTCGGCCTGCGACAGAATTTCGCGCGCCATGTACGCCGATTGAGGAAAGACTGGCCGGCATCTGGAGTGAGGTTTTGGGAGTTGAACGCGTAGGCGTTCACGATAATTTCTTTGAGCTCGGAGGCCATTCGTTACTTGCCGCGCAGGTGATTTCGCGCACGCGCAGCAGCTTTTCCACGGAGCTGCCACTGCGCCGCATCTTTGAGACGCCAACTGTAGCTGGATTGGCCGGTGCGATCTATGAAATGCAAACGGCTGAAACCGAAGATGACGAGTTGGCTGCAATGTTGGCCGAGCTGAGTCAACTCTCTGATGAAGAAGCTCAACGCCAGTTTGCGGAAGAGTTGTGATCGCGCTCAAGAGCAGGTTTCAGACAGGGTTAACAGGATGGACAAGATTGACGAATGGACAATAAATGCAACTTCGTCATTTATCAAACAGCATCCTGTAAATCATGTTAATCCTGTAAGAATTCTTAGCAGTTTTCAGAGTCGTTAATCGAAAAAGAGAATGATGGTTGAGAACTCAAACGAAGTTTACGAATTGACTCCGACGCAGCAAGCGATGCTGATCTATTCGCTTTATGCGCCGAGCTCAAAGGCGTATTTCGAGCAAGTGTGTTACTCCTACGAAGGGCCTCTTGACGCGCGCGCTTTCGCACAAGCCTGGCAGCAGATTGTCAATCGCCATGCGATTCTTAGAACCTCGTTTTCCTGGGACGACTCCGAACATCTTGTACAGATAGTCCATTCCCACGCTGCGCTTCCTTTTGAAGAACAAGACTGGCGGGAACTGCCTGCGTCACAGCAGCAGGATCGCCTCGAGCAATTTCTGCAGCACGATTCCGTCCGCGGTTTCGATCTGGCGCAGCCGCCGCTGCTGAGAGTGGCAATTCTACAAACTCGAGACAACGCTTATTGGATCGTTGTCAGCAATCATCACATTATTCTGGACGGCTGGTCGATGTCCGTGGTGCGCAACGAAGTATCGCAGCTCTACCAGAAGCTCGCACATGGCCAACCGATCGACCTCAAGCCGGCACATCATTTTGGTGAGTACGTTAAGTGGTCAGGCCGGCAGAGTTCCACTGAAGCTGAGACGTTCTGGCGGCACGAGCTGGAAGGGTTTGCGCTGCCGAATGATCTGCCAATTGATGAGAACGCGGGCAAGCTTTCAAACCCCGATGAGAACTTTGAGGAGAGAGAGTTGTCGCTGCCCGCTTCACTGACACAAACAATTCAAGCGTGCGCGAGGCGGCATCATTTGACTATGAGCACGTTTGTTCAGGGAGCCTGGGCTCTGCTGCTCAATCGATACTGTGGCGCAGACGACGTCGTCTTCGGAATCACCGTGTCCGGACGCCCTTATGAAATGCCGGGCATTGAGTCGATGGTAGGGTTGTTAATTAATACGCTGCCGGTCCGAATCGAGCTGGATCCACAGGAATCGTGTCTCTCCTGCCTGAAGAAGGTGCAGGGAAGAGTTGCGGGTTTGCTCGAGCATGAGCACACGTCACTAAAACAAATACAGCAATGGAGCGATGCGAATCGCAAATCCCCGCTGTTTGAAACTTTGCTGGTATTCGAGAATTATGCCGGGTCTGGATTAACACTCGACCTGGATGGTCCGGTAACTGTCCTGGGCGCGCACCTCGCAAGGACAAACTACCCGCTAACGCTTGTTGTGGATCCGGGAAATCAACTGCGACTTCAATTGGTCTATCACCGCAGTCGTTTTGCTCAGGATGCAATTGAACGGATGCTGGGCCATCTCGGCACCATCCTTGAAGCGATGGCTGCCGAATTGGAACAACCACTAGCCAGTTTGCCCATGCTTACGGAAGCGGAGAGTTACACGCTGCTTCACGAATGGAATGCGACCAACGAGGAGGCTGTTGCCGATGAGCCTGTGAGTCGGTTGTTTGAGCGTCAGGCCGCCTTTGCGCCGGAGGCTGTAGCGGTATTTCACGAAGGCGAGCAACTGACCTATTCCGAGCTTAACGCTCGCGCCAACCAGCTCGCACATTCTCTGAAACGACTCGGTGTCGGCCCGGAAACCCTCGTTGGCGTTTGCATTGAACGGTCGATCGAGATGGTTATTGCTGTGCTCGCGACTCTGAAAGCGGGCGGCGCTTATGTGCCTTTGGATCCCGCGTACCCGAAAAACCGGCTGGCCTTCATGGTCAATGATAGCGGTATTCAGGTATTGCTGACGGCGGGCGGGTTGCTCGAAACACTGCCGGACTATAACGGTAAGATCGTAAGGCTTGACGACGATGCTGAAGGTATCAACGCGTGCAGCCTTGAAAATCTCAGCCTGGCCCCGCGACCCAGCGATCTTGCCTATGTGATTTACACGTCAGGTTCGACCGGGGACCCCAAGGGGACAATGATCGAACAGCATTCGCTGACGCACTTTACCTTCGCGGCAGTTGACGTATATGCACTCTCGTCGGCTGATCGAGTCTTGCAGTTCGCCTCGTTGAGTTTTGACACCAGCGCCGAAGAAGTTTTTCCCGCGCTGACTGTGGGTGCGACGATAGTCTTACGAACAGACGCAATGCTCAGCTCTGCTGAAGACTTTCTGCGTCTCTGCGGCGAGTTTGAAGTAACCGTTCTCGATCTGCCCACGGCGTACTGGCACGAACTAGCCGATGAACTTGCCACCATCAGTCTCCCGCTTCCGGAATCGTTGCGGCTGGTCATCCTGGGTGGCGAGAAAGCCTTGCCGGACCGGTTCGTGAGCTGGCGCAAACACGTGGGCGATCGAGTGCGCCTCTTGAACACGTATGGTCCAACTGAGACAACAATCGTCGCGACGATGTGTGATCTATCTGCGCGACAAGACGACAGAGGGGGCACCGACGTTCCGATAGGACGCCCGATTGGGGGTGTGACAGTGTATGTCCTGGATCGAATGCGTCGTCCTGTTCCCGTTGGAATTCCTGGAGAACTTTACATTGGTGGTGCCGGTGTTGCTCGTGGTTATCTTCATCAACGTGAGCTTACCGCCGAGAAATTTGTTCCCAGCCCTTTTGGTTCCGACGGCGCCACGCGTCTCTACAAGACCGGAGATCTGGTGCGCTATCGGCCTGACGGCAATCTTGAATTCCTTGGTCGTATCGACAATCAGGTGAAGATCAGGGGTTTTCGGGTTGAGTTGGAAGAGATCGAGCAGGCGCTCAGGGCACATGAAAACGTCTCAGAGGCTGTAGTGATTGCCGGGGAAGATGCCACCGGTGACAAGCGTTTGGTGGCTTACGTAGTACCGGCGCGCCAGGCGCAACCAACCATCAGCGAGTTGCGCATGCTATTGGCCGAGAAGCTTCCCGCCTACATGCTCCCGGCTGCGATCTTGTTCATTGAAGCCTTGCCGTTAATGCCAAACGGGAAGATCGATCGGAACGCGCTACCTCGCCTGGGGCAAACAAGGCCTGCGCTTGACGAAGGCTTCGAAGCGCCTCGCAGTCATCTGGAAGAATCAGTAGCCAAAGTTTGGGGCCAACTGCTCAAGGTCGATCGCGTTGGCATACATGACAACTTTTTTGAGCTGGGCGGCCATTCGTTGCTGGGCGCCAAACTGATTTCGAGCCTGCGCCGGAACCTGAATATTGAGTTGAACCTGATCGACGTTTTTCAGTCGCCAACTATTGCTCGGTTGGCAGCGCTCATTTATCAACGCCAGACGGAAGAGGAAGCTGAGGAAGAGCTGGCAACACTGCTGGCTGAGATGGAAAACATGTCTGATGAAGAAGCCCAACAAAAGTTTGCCGAAGAATTGGCCAGGGGCGGTTCACGTGCGCATGCCCTGAAGTTAGCGCTCATGGCCACAGGGACGGCGGCTCTGGAGATCTTGTCTAACACACTATAGGAATCGAGCGAGGCGGAAACAGAGTGTCAACCAGCGTCACAAACATCAGGGAACAACTTGCAGGCTTATCTCCTGCAAAGCGGTCGCTCATCGAACTGAAGTTGCTGAAAAAGAAAGCGGCCGCGGGTGGACCGAAAGTAGTGATATCACGGCGACCAGAGGGTGCGCCTGCTCCGCTTTCTTATTACCAGCAGGGTCTTTGGGTACTAAACCAACTAATGCCCAACACGGCTCTTTACCATGTTCCCAAAGCGATCAGGCTTACCGGCAAGTTGGATGTTTCCGCTTTGCAACGTAGCCTCGATTGCATCGTGACGCGGCATGAAGCGCTGCGAACGACTTTTGCGGTTGTAGATGGAGCGCCCCTCCAGATTGTTAATGAGATGCGCAGGCTCGAGATGCCACTAATCGACCTCAGTCACCTCGGGGAAGCTGAGCGAGAGACGGAGGCTCACCGGCTCCTCCGAGTAGAGTCGCGCCGCACATTCGATCTTTGCACCGGACCCTTGATCAGGGCTGTTCTTCTCCGTTTAGAGGAACGAGAGCATATCCTGCTGGTGACGACGCACCACATTGTCACCGACGGCTGGTCGATGGGCGTCTTTCATCGCGAACTGGTGTCGCTTTATGAAGCTTTCTCCAACGGCAAGCCTTCCCCTTTGGCTGAGTTACAGATTCAGTACCCGGACTATGCTAACTGGCATCGTCAATGGTTTCAGGGAGACGTATACCAATCGCAGCTTTCCTTCTGGAAGGAACAATTCAAGACTCAGCCGCCAGTGCTTGAATTACCAACGGACCATCCGCGACCTTCGATCCAGGCTCACCGCGCTTTCCGCGGCACGAAACGGAGGCTCACGTTGTCCCGAGAGCTCACCCGGCAACTAAGGGAACTTTGCCAAAAAGAAGAGGCAACTCTCTTCATGGTTTTGTTGGCGGCATATCAGGTCTTGCTTCATCGTTACACCGGTGAGGAAGACATCGTAGTTGGGTCGCCTATCGCCGGACGCTGTTTGGAGGAAACTGAAAATCTGATTGGCCTATTCGTAAATGCGCTGGCCTTGCGCAGCGATCTTTCCGGCAATCCTACTTTTAGCGAGCTACTTGCCCGCGTGAAGGAAGTGGCGCTTGGAGGCTACGCGCATCAGGACATGCCTTTCGAGCTGCTCGTAAAAGAGTTGCAGCCCGATCGTTCACTATCGCACAACCCACTGTTCCAGGTGATGTTCGTACTTCAGAGCGAACCAGTAACAACGCAGGAACTATCCGGCCTGACCGTCAGCCACGTTCAAGTAGAAAACATCGTCGCTAATTTTGATCTCACCCTTGACGCGGTGGAACGCGACAGGCAGCTCGAGTGTCAATTTGAGAGCAACGCCGATCTTTTCGACGAGGACAGAATTACTCGTTTGCTCGGCCATTTCGAGAATCTGTTAAGAGGAATTGTTGCGAACCCGCAGCAGCGCATTTCGGAATTGCCGCTCTTGACCGAGGCGGAACGCCATCAGGTATTGATTGAATGGAACAATACTGACAGTGATTATCCCGCAGATAAATGCGTGCAGGAATTGTTTGAGCAGCAGGTTGAATGCTCCCCAGACGCCGTAGCGCTGCTGTTTGCTGCGGAACACCTGACTTACCGGCAGTTGAATACGCGAGCCAATCAACTGGCCCATTACCTCAAAGCGAAGGGCGTTGCCGCGGAGACCAGAGTCGGCATCTGCATCGAGCGGTCGCCAGAGATGATCGTTGCCCTGTTGGCTATCCTCAAGGCGGGTGGGGTCTACGTGCCTCTCGATCCTGCCTACCCGCAGGCGCGTCTGAGGTTCATGCTGGAGGACGCGGAGGTTCCGTTGCTGTTGACCCGAAAAGCGCTTCGCGAGACTTTGGACTGCCAGTCCGTGCAAGTCATTTGCCTCGATAATCTCGAAGACGACATCAATCGCGAGAACCCATCAAACCCCGAGTCTGCTTCAACTGCCGATAGCCTCGCCTACGTGATGTATACCTCCGGGTCAACTGGCAGGCCGAAAGGCGTGGCCGTGACACACAGAAACATCGTGAGGTTGGTTAAGAATACGAATTACGCAGACTTCGATTCCAACGAAGTTTTTTTACAGTTTTCTCCCATTTCTTTTGACGCTTCTACTTTTGAGATTTGGGGCAGCCTCTTGAATGGCGCGCAATTGGCCTTGATGCCGTCGGGCGCCGCTTCGCTTGACGAACTGGCAAGCTGCCTTAAGCGTTACAAAGTGACGACACTTTGGCTGACGGCAGGTTTGTTTCACCTGATGGTGGATACCCACCTCGACGATTTAAAAGGCTTGAAACAACTGCTCGCCGGAGGCGACGTTCTGTCGGCGTCACATGTGAAGAAGGCGTCGCAAGCGCTGGAAGGTTGCAGACTAATCAACGGCTATGGGCCAACCGAAAACACGACCTTCACCTGTTGTTTTGCGGTGGAGGATCTGGCTGCAATCAACGGCTCCGTTCCGATCGGTCGCGCAATTTCAAATACCTCCGTCTATGTACTTGATCCTTATCTAAATCCCACGCCTGTCGGTATTCCCGGTCAGCTTTACATCGGTGGCGATGGACTGGCGCGCGGATACTTAAATCGACCCGAGCTGACCGCAGAAAGGTTTATCAACGATCCTTTCGGCAACAAACCCGGTGCACAACTCTACAAAACCGGCGACTTGGTTCGTTATCGCCGAAACGGTGAAATCGAATTTCTGGGACGTTTAGACGGACAAGTCAAAGTCCGAGGCTACCGCATCGAATTAGGCGAGGTCGAGACAGTGCTCGGCGAACACGAAACCGTGCGCGACGCTGTAGTCGTCGCGCGCAAAGATCAGGGCGACAAACATCTGGCGGCATACATTGTGCCGCGCGAGGGAAAGAAGCCAACTGTGGACGAATTGCGCACTTTCTTAAGCGAGAGACTTCCAAGCCACATGGTGCCTTCTGTTTTTGTGGTGCTCGAAGAGCTACCGCTCTCGACAAACGGAAAAATCGATCGTAGTGCCTTGCCGGCTCCGAACGGAAACAAGCCCGAACCGCACAAACCCGCTGCTGCACCGCAGGACGGACTCGAGCTCAAGCTGCTAAAAATTTGGGAGCGCGTATTGGCCCTAGGATCTATTGGAATCGATGACAACTTTTTCGATATTGGTGGCCACTCGCTGTTAGCCGTGCGTCTGTTCGCACAAATTGAAAAATCATTTGGCAAAAACCTGCCGCTCGCTACTTTGTTTCAGGCCCCCACAATCAGACTTCTCGCCCAGGTGTTGCGTGAAGAGGGATGGACTGCCCCCTGGTCGTCACTGGTCCTGCTGCAACCCGGAGGCAACCGGCGACCATTCTTTTGTGTGCATGCTGCCGGCGGAAATGTTCTTGAGTATCACGAGTTAGCGCGCCTACTGGGATCCGACCAGCCATTTTACGGATTGCAGGCACAGGGCCTTGATGGAAATCAACTTCCGCACACAACCATCAAGGACATGGCGGCACACTACATCAAGGAGTTGCGCGAAGTGCAGTCGGAAGGGCCTTACTTGATTGGCGGGAGATCGTCGGGCGGGACTATTGCGTTTGAGATGGCCTGTCAGCTTCGAGCGAATGGCGAACCAGTAGCGCTTCTGGCCCTCCTTGATTCCTACCCATCTGGCTATTTCAAGCTGTTACCGGGCTCAGGCTCATATTGGCAACGGGCACAGCGTCTGCTGCGAAAGGTCCAATCGCACGGTCAGAATCTTCAACAACTAACACCGGATGCAAAGCTGAGGTATGTCTTTGGCAAACTAAAATATGCGCCTGCCAAGACCAAACACAAAGTTTATCGACGCGCCTACAAGATCTATCAACGCATCGGGCGACCACTACCGGGTGTGCTAAAAAATATCGAAGAAATTAACTTCGCCGCGGTCAAGGATTATGTGCCACAAGTTTATCCGGGATGCGCGATTCTCTTCCTGGCCAGCGATGATCTGACGGCCTCCTACGACGTCGAAGTAGGTTGGCAAGGCCTTGTCGCAGGCGGACTGGAGAAAGTCAGAATCTCCGGAAATCATCTCGACATCGTTAAAGAGCCACACGTTCGCACGCTCGCTGAAAAGCTGAGAGCTTGCCTGGATCGAGCTCAGTAGGACAGACATTCTTGTCTGTCCGCGTCCCTTGAGCGCACTGAACCAGTGACAGCCTGGAATGCCTGTCCTACCGAAGCAAGAGAAACCCTCGCTGGTTTCTGGCAAGTGAGGCTTTTTGAAAGTTTCTATTTATTACGCAGAAACTGAAGCGGCAAACAAAGCAGTCCAGGGTTCAGCAAGCCTCTGGTTTCTCTAACGCGATCTTTCTGACTGAATTGATGACTAAGACACACCAGTTATGAGCACTTATGTATCCGAGCAATTAGCGAGCAGTTACGTTGCCTCGCTCCAAAAAATTACGGTTGGTTACTTCCGGCCAAACAGCCCTTTGCCGCTGGTGGTACGACCGGCCGTGGAAGGAGTCGATTTGGTTGAGTGGGCGCGGGCCAACACCGCCTTCATCGAAAGTTATCTGGGGCGAAACGGGGCAATCTTGTTCCGCGACTTCGGCCTTTCGACAGTCGAAGAATTCGAGCGATTAGTTGAAGCGGTTTCAGGTCCACTCTTGGATTATTCCTATCGGTCCACACCCCGAACAGTAGTAAGCGGAAAGATTTATTCCTCGACTGAATATCCGGCGCACCAGTCGATACCGCTGCACAACGAGAATTCCTATTCGCGAAGTTGGCCAATGAGGCTATGGTTTTTTTCGCTGCAGGTTGCCGAACAGGGAGGGGAAACGCCTATAGCCGACAGCCGAAAAATCTACGCGGATATGGCACCGGAAATCCGTGAATGTTTGATCCGCAAAGGGCTGATGTACGTGCGCAATTACGGGACCGGACTGGACCTGCCCTGGCAGGAAGTTTTTCAAACCTCGAGCAAAGCAGTCGTGGAAGAGTACTGCCGCAAAGCGCAGATGGAGTTTGAATGGATTGGAGAAGACCAGTTGCGCACGCGTCAGCGTTGCCAGGTGGTGGAGCGACATCCGGGCACGGGCGAAATGGTTTGGTTCAATCAGGCGCATCTGTTTCACCTTTCCAGGCTGCCGGCGGAGGTTCGCGATTGGCTACTGTCGGCATTTGGCGAAGAAAGCCTGCCTCGCAATGTCTATTTCGCGGATGGTTCACCAATCGATTCCGCAATGATCGACGAAATTTCTCGCACCTGCGAGGAGCAGACTGTGGTTTTCAATTGGAACCAGGGTGATGTCCTGATGCTCGATAACATGCTCACCGCACACGGTCGAAAACCATTTGTTGGAAAACGCAAGGTGGTTGTGGGTATGGCGGAATCCAATCAATCCAAATCGGACATCGCAACGTCTGCCAGGAGCGCGCTGCACAAAAGTTAGGGCGTAACTGAATAAAACAATATGGCGACTCTAGTTCAAGACATACTTCGGATCGGCGAAAACGGCGCTGCGCGTTTTTATCAGCGGCAGCAGTTTCTCGCAAGATTCAACGACACTGCCCGGGCATATCCGCATGAGGAATGCTTCCATCAATTGTTTGAAAGACAAGTGGAGCGCACTCCCGAGGCCGTTGCAGTGGTCTACGGGGACGAACAATTCAGCTATCGAGAACTCAACGCTCGTGCAAATCAGCTCGCGCGGTTTTTGAAACGCTTTGGGGTGGGTCCCGACTCGCTCGTCGGACTTTGTGTCGAGCGATCGCCAGAAATGATCGTCGGGATTCTCGGGATTCTAAAAGCCGGTGCAGGATACGTTCCTCTCGATCCGACTTACCCGAGCGAGCGGCTGTCATTCATGATGGAAGACGCGAATGTCATTGTGCTGCTTACGCAGTCGCATCTGCTTTACACTCTCCCACGTCACCATGGCCCAAGACTCTCGCTGGATTCTGATTGGGACATTATTGCGAAAGAGCGAGACGAGAATCTGGAAAGCCGAGCGACTCCGGAAAACCTTGCCTATGTAATTTACACGTCTGGTTCAACCGGTCATCCCAAGGGAGTAATGATTCCTCATCGTGGACTGGTTAACTATCTTAGTTGGTGCACCGAAGCTTATGAGGTGGCGAAGGGCTGCGGTGCGCCGGTTCATTCTTCAATTTCGTTTGATTTGACTATCACCAGTCTCTTTGCGCCGCTGATGGTTGGTAGAAGCGTGTTTCTCGTTGACGACGGAGTTGAGAATCTGGTCGAAGCCTTACTCGCGCGAGACAATTACAGTCTGGTGAAAATCACCCCCGCACATTTGCGCGCACTCGCGGAATTGATGCCCGTCGATCAAGTTGCCGGACGCGTGCGGGCGCTGGTTATCGGCGGTGAAGCGCTACACATGGAAAGCCTCTCTTTTTGGCGGACTCACGCTCCCGCAACTCGCTTAATAAATGAATATGGACCAACGGAAACCGTAGTCGGATGCTCGGTGTATGAGGTTACAGGGCGCGACGTTACTTTCGGAGCGGTGCCAATCGGCACTCCGGTTGCAAACTCGCAGGTCTACGTGCTCGACGAAAAGTTGCAGCCGGTAGAAAAGGGTGTGACTGGAGAAATTTTTGTCGGAGGTCACGGAGTCGGCCTCGGTTATATCAACCACAAGACGTTGACGGATGAGCGATTTATTCCGGATCCGTTTAGCCGGGATGGGCATGCGCGGCTGTACAAAACAGGCGACCTGGGGCGCTTCGGTTCCAATGGAATTCTTGAGTTCCTTGGTCGAGTCGACAATCAAGTCAAGATCAAAGGCTTTCGGATCGAGTTGGACGAAGTGGAAGGTATCCTGAATCAGGGTTCGGCGGTCCGCGATTGCGCCGTTGTAGCTCGCGAGGATGCCACCGGCGAAAAGCGTCTCATAGCTTACGTCGTCTGCAATCAGCCTGAGATGGACTTGGACGAACTCAGGAAGTTTATGAGGGCGAAAGTTCCCGAGTACATGGTGCCGAGCATTTTTGTGGGGATGGAGTCGCTGCCGCTGACGACGAACGGAAAAGTTGATCGTAAATCACTGCCGGCGCCGGAAAGAAAGTCGAACGACTTTCAACCCAGCTATTCCGCAAAGCATACCGCGGTGGAACAAAAGCTAATGAAGATTTGGGCAGATGTTTTGAAATTGGATCGGGTTGGCATCCACGACAATTTCTTTGACCTGGGCGGAGATTCAATCCTCGGGACGCTAATCCTTGCTCGAGCTGCACAGGCCGGTGTTAAAATCTCACCACGCCAGCTTTTTGAGCACCAGACGATAGCAGGATTATCGAGTGGCCTCAGGTGATGCTTTCACAAAGGTATTCAACTCGGATTGAGCGAATTCTCTATTCAAGATCCGGCTAATTTTGCTTCGGTAGACATCAACCAACTGCCGCTCCATTCCCTGACACTCGGTCGTAACGAAGTTCACCTCTGGCAAGCCAGGTTGGACGATCAGTTGGCTGTCACTCTGAAACCTCTTCTTTCAGAAGAGGAAACTGCACGAGCTAATCGATTTCACTTCATTAAGGATCGAAACGACTTCATCGTGGCGCGTGGTCTATTGCGAAAACTTCTTGCGGCGTATCTCGGTGTTGCCGGTTCCGCCGATCTCACTTTTTCTTACGGAGATAAGGGGAAGCCTTTCCTGGCAGAAAACCAGCGTAGTTCGATCAACTTCAATCTCGCACACTCCCATGGCATGGCGCTGTACGCCTTTTCTCACGATCGGGAGCTAGGTGTCGACCTCGAATTTGTTAAAGACGAGCTGGCTGACGAAGAGATCGCGGACCGCTTTTTCTCGACAACTGAGGTCAAAGCACTTCAAAGGGTGCCGGCTGAACTAAGAAGACAAGCTTTCTTCAACTGCTGGACGCGCAAAGAAGCTTACATTAAGGCGCGTGGGGAAGGGCTCTCGATGCCGCTCAACGATTTCGATGTCTCACTTGCTCCCGGGGAGCCTGCCGCTTTGCTACGAAACCACAAAGA
>JALYSR010000008.1 GCA_030854715.1 Acidobacteriota bacterium | reverse complement strand
AGCGCAGCGCAGAAGCGGCACCGTTAGGAGGAGTTTAGTAAATGGATTATGTCGACCTGTCGTCATGAAAACTATTCTAGGGGAGATAAGCGATGCTGTCCAATGTTCGGTGATGTACGAAAGTTTGTCGATTAATGTTTCCGGAGTGGTGCCCTAGCAGGCTGCTGAAAAATTGACTAGCGCAGTTTTTTTTTCTTCGAGGCTCTGCGAAAGACGACGACAAGGGCACGATCCACGAAATCACGCGAAATTTCACGAAATCAGGCGAGCGAATTTAGTGTCCTCTCGTGTGTGTTGGTGGATCGAGGGCTTGTCTTTCTTTTTTCAGCAACCTGCTAGGCGGCTACTGGCTTTTTCCACTGGCGGGTAAACCCTTAACCAGCTCGACTAGTTGCCCAATCTGCGCCTCTCGGCCCTGGCTCTTGCGCATCAATTCTTCCAGCATCAGCTCACTCTTCAGATTCACTTTGAAATCCTGTTCTGCCGCGAGCCGATCTTTTTCCGCGGCGCGATTCTGCGACATCATGATGATGGGGGCTTGCAAAGCCGCCGTCATTGAGAGCATCAGATTGAGGAGTATGTAAGGATAAGGATCAAACTCCGCGCCGTTTTCACCGCGGCCGTAATGAACCAGAACAAAGGTATTGAGCGCTATCCAACCGACCAGAAAGCCGACGTAAATCATGATGAAGGTCCACGAACCACCGAATGACGCTACCTTGTCTGCGATTCGCTGCCCGATCGTTGCCCGCTCCTCCATTTCGACGTTGATGTTGCGCGTGGCGCGTTGCGAAACGAGCATGTTCGTCTGCCTCATGCGAGCGCCAATTTCGCAAATCACATCAATCGCAACGTCCGGATGTTTCAATAGAAATTTTTCGAAGTCGTCACTGCTCAACCGGTGAAGTTCTGTATCGCCTATCGCCGTCGCATTGGTTGAGCGCGCGCCACGATCGAGCACCGCGAGTTCCCCGAAGAATTCACCCGGCTTCAATTCAGCGAGAGTCACTGGCTTCACATCTTCATCGAGCACCCAGATACGCACCGACCCGGAGTCAACAACATAAAGCGCGTCGCCCTGATCCTGTTCGTTGAAAATTGTCTCCTCAGCTTTGAAGTTAACCTGATCGACTCCCTGTGCGAGTTGTCCCAGCTCGCCCGGCGTCAGCCGTTTGAACAAAGGAATCCGGGAAAGACTTGCAGCTTCGTGACTAAGGTTATCGAGCGGATTGTCAGCGGACATGTGTATATACCCTTCCTGTTTTCGCAGATGCTGCGATCATTTTCTGGCTCAGCTCGTCAGCCGGCTAATAATGTCTTCCGTTAGGGCAAATGGATCAGTCGGTGGTTCGCTCTGGCTCGCGTTCTCGACCGTGGCCACGAGCTTCTTCAGGGCCTCACCCAACTCCGGGTCATCCGAGTTGATCTCAACACAAGCAGGTGAATCAAAAGGTGTGATGAAAAGGTAGCGGACCACTTTGCTGTCGCCCAGTGGAGCCGCCGGCCCTAGAATGAGCAAATTATTTTTCCATCGCGCATACCTGTGTGCAGAACCAGCCTCACGCTCCCAGTGCAGTTCCTTTTTTTCGGTCAACGAGAGCAACTGGGCAAGCAACTTACTTAGGCGGTCGTTTGTAACTTGATCGCGGGCCATTGCGGTCTCCTTTGCGGAACTGTTGACGTAATAACTTTCGCATTCGAAGTCGCTGAGGTTATCACCTCTGGAAATAAATGGGAATATGCGCCTTCGGATTGGCGAATAATTGACAGCCTCAGTGATTAGCGCAGCCAGGGCCCGCTATTCGTGTTTCTGCTTATGCTTTCTGTGCTTGATGTTGTGCCGTGCCTCAGCCTCTTCCACTGAGTGGCTTTGAGTGAGCTTTGAATCCCTTTTCGCCATTGCCACGAGTTTCTGATAGTGAGCGTGAAGCGTTTTGATTTCTCCCTCAGTTAGATCTTCCACGTCAATCAGCCTGTTGCTGGCGCCTTCAAGCGCCGCCACGATCTCATTGAGCTTCAGATGAATCGCGAGCGCATCTTTGTTCTGCGAGCGCTGAATAAGAAATACCATTAGAAACGTGACGATGGTGGTTCCGGTGTTGATTACCAACTGCCACGTATCTGAAAAATGAAACAATGGGCCCGTAATTATCCAGACAAGGATAACGGCCGCGGCAATCATGAACGCCGCTGACGTGCCCGTAGCTTCCGTCGCCTTACGCGAAAAGCGCTCAAGTGTCTGGCCTAACCAATTTCTTTTCTTCTTAACCATAGTTCCTCCTACTTCAATCTCCGCTCGCCGAAGTAGTTTATGATAACTTGTTTCCGGAATTCGCGATCATGAATACAACGGACCTACGCCGTCGTTCCTTTCTGCGGGCATTCATTTTGCGGTAGCATCTACTAAAAGCGCGGAGAAAATAGCGGGATGAGCCTCACTCAATATCTTAACTCCATCGAGAAAGAGGTCATTGCGGGGAACGCAACTGAGCACACGCACCGTCCCGCGCTCAAATCCCTCATCGAATCTTTGGCCGAGAAGATCACAGCTACAAATGAACCGCAGCGTATTAAGTGCGGCGCGCCCGATTACATCGTCACACGCGGCCAAACTCCTGTTGGCTACATTGAAGCCAAGGACGTTGGCGTCAACCTCGAGAATGCAGAGAAGAGTGAACAACTAAAACGCTATCGCGAAAGCCTCAGCAATCTCATTCTCACTGACTACCTTGAATTTCGTTGGTATGTCAGGCCCAAGCCCACCAGGTCAAATCCATACCCTGAGTCCGAGCATCGACTAACCGCCCGTGCCGCCAGCATGGGCAAAAACGGCAAGTTGCGTCTTGAAAAGGATGGAGAGCGTCAAGTCCTCGACTTGCTAAATGCGTTTCTTAATGCAGACGTTCCGACCGTACAGAGTGCTAAGGAACTCGCAGTAAGGATGGCTAAGCTTGCTCAGCTTATCCGCGACACGATCCAAAAAGCGCTTGCACAGGAAAGCGATACCGGCTCGCTTCACCAGCAGATGAGCGGCTTTCGCGAAGTGCTTATTCAGGACTTGACCGAAGAACAATTTGCCGACATGTATGCTCAAACGATCTGCTATGGACTGTTTGCAGCGCGATGTAACGCGAAAGGGAGCGAACACTTCACGCGTGAGCACGCGGCCTACGACCTGCCAAAGACGAATCCGTTCCTGCGAAAAATGTTTATTCACATCGCTGGGCCAGAGCTTGACGAGCGAATTGCGTGGGCTGTCGACGATCTCGCTGAGCTGCTACATCGCGCAAACATCAGCGCGATACTTCAGGACTTCGGCAAGCGCACGCGACGCGAGGATCCCGTCGTCCATTTTTATGAGACGTTTCTGGCCGCCTATGATCCGAAGATGCGCGAAGCGCGCGGTGTTTATTACACGCCCGAACCGGTGGTCTCATACATCGTTCGCAGCATCGACCATATTTTGAAAACAGATTTTAAGCTCAAAGACGGGCTTGCGGATTCCAGCAAGATAACCATCAAGAGTCCGGATGGAAAAGGTAAGACCGACATCCACAAGGTTTTGATCCTCGATCCGGCGACTGGCACCGGCACATTTCTTTACGGCGTCATTAATCTCATTTTCGATTCATTCAAAAAGAATTTAGGAATGTGGTCAGGCTACGTGTCTGAGCATTTGTTGCCGCGGATCTTTGGTTTTGAATTGCTAATGGCTCCTTACGCTGTGGCGCACATGAAGCTCGGTTTGCAGCTCGCCGAAACTGGTTACGACTTCAACGCAGAGGAGCGACTTAGAGTTTACCTGACAAATACTCTTGAGGAAGCTCACGAAGCCAGCAAGCTGCCACTGTTTACTCAATGGCTCGCCGAAGAGGCGAATGCAGCAAGCAGGATCAAGCAAGAAAAGCCTGTGATGGTTGTGACGGGAAACCCACCCTACTCCGTCAGCTCCCAGAACAAAGGAGACTGGATTAGCGAACTGATAGAGGACTATAAGACAGATCTCAATGAGAAGAAGTTGAATTTAGACGATGACTTCATCAAGTTTTTCAGATTCGCGCAATGGCGAATCGAGCAAACGGGTTACGGTATTCTGGCTTTCATTTCCAACAACGCTTACTTAGATGGCTTAACACACCGCCGTATGCGTAAGAGCCTAATGGATACGTTTGATGACGTTTATCTGTTGGATCTTCACGGAAACAGCAAGAAAAAAGAGCGAAGTCCGGATGGTTCAAAAGATGAAAATGTTTTTGACATTCAACAGGGGGTGGCCATCGGTATCTTCGTCAAGAAGCATGGATCACGAGGATCAGTTAAGGTTAAACATGCCGAACTGTGGGGATTGCGGGAGGCCAAGTATCGTCGGCTATTCAACACTAATGTGTCGAGTACTAACTGGAACGAGCTAACGGATATTAGCCGCAATTCCTGTTTGGGTCAGTTTTACTTTTTTACGCCGAAGGCTTTTGACAATATTGACGAGTATTGCGAGGGCTGGAGTGTGAAAGACATTTTCGGAACCCTCCAAAATGGAATCAAGACAGACCGAGACGATCTTTTCTATGACTATGAGAAGGATGTACTTGAGAACCGAATCAAAGTTTTCTACTCCGACGAAGGCATATCCCAATTCTTTCGAGAACGGTATAGAGTGGAGGATTCCTCAAGCTACGCATTGCTGTCGCGCAGACTTAGTACCTCATTCGATATTAGTAACCTACACCAGTGTCTTTATCGACCGTATGATGTTCGCTACTTGTATTACGCGCCCGGCCTAACAAGTCGACCGGCATGGGAGGTGATGCGACACATGCTAGCTGGTCCCAATACCGGCCTGATAACGACCCGCCAGACATCGGACAATTGGGATTGCTTGGCAACCTCGGTTATTTGTGGCCACAAGTCGTGTGCGGCATACGACATTAACTCCTTAGTTCCTCTCTATATTTATTCAGCCGAGAGTAATGCAGACCTGTTCGATTCTGCTTCGAATAACAGTCGTCGGCCGAATCTCCGTTCTGAATTCATAAGTCGGTTGGGTGAACGTCTTGGGCTTTACTTCGTTTCTGACGGTAAGGGAGACCGCATCAAAAGCTTTGGGCCTGAAGATGTGTTCGATTACATGTACGCCGTCTTTCACTCCCCGAGTTATCGTCGTCGTTACGCGGAATTCTTAAAGATCGACTTCCCGCGCCTGCCGCTCACCTCAAACGTCGAACTCTTTCGCGAACTCTGCGCACTCGGTTCTGAATTAGTTGGCCTTCACCTCATGGAGAAACACGTTGCCGAAATCACAACTTATCCCGTTACAGGTGACGACAAAGTGGAGAATGTTCGCTACACAGAACCGGGCGAGGCAGGATCAGACGAAGGGCGTGTCTGGATCAATCGGGAACAATACTTTGAGGGTGTGCCGCCTGAGATTTGGAACTTTCACGTCGGCGGTTATCAGGTCTGCCAGAAGTGGCTCAAAGATCGCAAATGCCGCCAACTCAGCTACGACGATCAAGTTCACTACAAGAACATCGTTTCCGCCTTGAACGAAACCTTTCGGTTAATGTCTGCGATCGACGAGGCAATCGAAACGCACGGTGGCTGGCCAATAAATTAGCGATGAGCCGAGACGACCGAAAGTGCGATTTTCTCGCATTGACCAATCTTGAATTTTGGCTAGAATGCTGCACAACGGCGAGAGGTTGCTGGGGTGAGGACAGTGACCTGTTGAGGCTGAAAGTCTCCGCCAACCGAATTGAGGCCGGGCCAAACCCGGCCTCTCGGTTTTTTTATCTCTCTCTCTTCTGTTGTAGGGCGGCTGGTTTGTTGGCTTCAGTGAAATGCCTTCGGTTGCCGCTTTAGTTCGCACTGCTGCTTCGGTGCGTCCAAGCTTTAATCCAATCACTCTGGTGGAGTGTTCCGCTTTGCCAATTGATGCAGTTCCTTGACGTCATTGCCTGTCCAGTCCTTGCCGGTATTCCTCATGTACTTTGGCAGCGCTGAAGGCGCGGAATGTAAAAGCCTGGGCCAACGGCCCAGGTAAGCAGCCAACCAAAATATCTTGGAGCGCTGAAAGCGCGGAATCGGTTATTTCGCCCCTTCAGGGCGAAAGGTTTTTGGTGTAGGGCAATGATCCCAGGGCGTTTGCCCTGGGCTACCTTATGTCACGCCTTCAGCGTGAAGAACCCGCCCACTACCGCAGGCGGTTCTGACATGAAGCGTAAGGAACACAGTTGCTACCGCGCTTGCGCCCTCCCTTACGGTCGGGCTACTGCCCCGAGTTCCCGCGCCTGCTACGGCAAGCGGTACAGCTACCATTTCAGGGAACCCTTTCATATACCCTTAGAGGCGCCTTATGCATTATTTGCGAAAAAATAACCCTCCTCGCAGCACGCCGCGAGGAGGGTTATCCATTTATGCACTTTAGCCTCGTAGGTTCCCAGCTTAATTTACTTTGGGCACGCTGCGTGACATCTGCGGTGCTCTTCATTCGCAGCTCTCTCGCACGCTCGCCGGTCAGCACCTGTCTTTCCCTTACAGGCGCGCTCTGCCCTCTTGTGAGCTTCATTGCATGCTTTGACGCAACGCTTATGCGCTGAGTGTTTGTCGTCCGGACGTGGCTTCAGTGGCTTTGGTGGTTTTGCAGGCGTGTACGCTTTGAGTGCCTCTCTCTCCGCACGCTCATGGCTCTTGAGCGCTACGCGCTCACTCCTCTGATGAGTATCGAGCGCCCGCCTTTCAATCTTCTGTTCTGTCTTTACCG
>JALYSR010000164.1 GCA_030854715.1 Acidobacteriota bacterium | reverse complement strand
GCGATCCGGCAGGCGGCTCGAGGCCTCTGGTAACGGATCTCACGCCGGCCAATTTGAATGTCCAGTACACAGGATTCGGAGTCGGTGAAGGAACGGTAGCAGTAACCGTTACGAACTATCAGTTTCAATTCGCAGTGCCCATTGTGGGGACGACGATACAGATGCCGGATTACAAGACGACGCTGACTGGTGAGAGTGTTGGCGCCATTCCCTGAACTCAGTAAGGAAAATAATACTGACGGCGACTTTGACGAAACTCTTTAGAACGCCTTGAGCAACCAATGAAGCAACCAATCACACTCGTAGTTCTAAGCACCGGCCTTGATAACTTCAAGGAAATCCGAACCGCATTGTCAGCCGACGATCGTGTCCAGTTGCTGGCAGGTGGAGATGATGCAGAGCAACTCTACGGCGAAATCATTCGCCTAAAACCTTTAGCAGCCATCATCACGCTTGGTTCCAGCCCGGACCAGGCAATGAAGCTTATCCGGCGAATGAATACCGAGTCGCCGCAGACTGCACTAATCTCCGCGGCCCACAGCGCCGCTCCCGATCTGCTGCTGCAAAGCTTGCGGGCAGGAGCGCGCGAGTTTCTCCAGCTTCCGATCAGCGCGGAAGAACTCAAGACAGTTTTAGATCGCGTGTCTGACTTTTGCGCGGGACAGGTCGCAGCGCCAAAGAAAAAGGGCCGCATGATTGCGGTCTTTTCCAGCAAGGGCGGTTGCGGTACGTCTTTTATCGCCACCAATCTCGCGGTTGCGACCAGTGCGAAAACTGTTCTCGTCGATTTGAATCTTCAGGCGGGCGACCTGCCGCTCTTCCTTGGCGTCGATCCGAAATACTCATTCGCCGACATGGCGGAGAATCGCGACCGGCTTGATGATGCTTTGATTAAGAGCTTCGTCACTTCCTATTCCTCGAATGTTTCACTTCTGGCCGCCCCTCGCGAAGCTGACTCCGCGGATGAGATCGAACCGGAGCACGTCTTCGAAGTATTACAGCGACTGCGCGAATCCTACGAATACGTGGTGCTGGATCCGCAACATACATTTGACTCGATAACGCTGGCCGCGCTGGACCAGTCGGATGAGATTGTCCTGGTCTTGACGCTGGATATACCAGCAATTCGCAGTACGCAGCGCTCCCTCGAAATTTTTGATCGACTCGGCTACCCGCGTAAGAAGATTCGCATCGTGGTAAATCGCTGGAGCAAGCAAATCGATCTTGATCTGCGGCAGGTAGAGAAGTTTCTTGGCGAACCAGTCATCGGATTCGTGCCGAGTGATTACCAAACCGCCGTCACTTCAATCAACCTCGGTCAACCATTAGTTCAATCAGATCCAGATTCCAAAATCGCACAGGAGATCAGGCGCGTGGCAAGGACAATTACATCCGAGGCAGTACCTGTAAGAGAGGAACCTCAGCCACGGCGAAAGCTCTGGAACTCTTTGTTCAAACGCGCGCATCCGCAGAATCAGCTGGAACTCCAGGTCAGTAGCACCGAACTCAGTCTGTAAATTCTAATTTTGCATGGGATCGCAGACTTCAAGTCTGCTTATCAAAAATAATATGGCACTCCGAGAAAGATTGATTAGAGAAACAGTTGGCGTTCCTGGCGCCGGCAACGGTAACGGTAACGGTAACAGTCAGGACGGCAGCCCGCATTCCTTTCAGGAAGTGAAGTCCAGGCTGCACCGCACTCTCATTAATCGCATGGACCTGACGAAGCTGGGAACGCTGACGCCTGAGCAGGTGCATGCGGAGGTCTCGCGTCTGGCCGAAAGCGTGTTGACGCAGGAAGCAATGCCGCTCTCCACCGCGGAACGCGAGCGGCTCGTTAATGACGTTCAACATGAGCTGTTTGGTTTAGGACCGCTCGAGCCTTTACTTTCGGATCCGACGATCTCGGACATCCTGGTCAATTCGCATAACACAATATACGTCGAGCGGCGGGGCAAAATAGAGGCTACAAACGTAGCTTTCAGAGATGACGAGCACCTGATGCGCGTTATCGAACGAATTGTATCTTCAGTAGGACGCCGCATAGACGAATCGTCGCCGATGGTTGATGCGCGCTTGAAAGATGGCTCAAGAGTTAACGCCATCATTCCGCCACTCTCCATTGATGGACCGGTGTTGTCCATTAGACGTTTTGGCGCGGAACCATTGCGCATGGACTCGCTCCTCGAAAACAAAGCTCTCACGCGAGATATCGCTGAGATGCTGGAGATGTGTGTTAACGCGCGGCTTAATATTCTGATTTCCGGTGGTACTGGCGCCGGTAAGACGACCTTACTCAATGCTCTCTCAGCTTACATTCCCGAAGCGCAGCGCATTGTCACCATCGAAGACTCGGCTGAGCTTCAGCTTCAGCAACCACATGTAGTTCGACTCGAAACCCGTCCCCCAAATATCGAGGGACGCGGTGAAGTTACTCAGCGAGATCTGGTTCGCAACGCTTTGCGTATGCGTCCCGATCGCATCGTGATTGGTGAAGTACGCGGTGGTGAAGCCATCGACATGCTGCAGGCGATGAATACAGGCCACGACGGAAGCTTAACAACAATACACGCGAACACCCCACGAGATGCCCTGGCACGTCTTGAAACGATGATCCAGATGACCGGAATGCGCCTTTCTGAACGCGCCATGCGCCAACAAGTCGCTTCGGCCATCGACCTGGTGTTGCAGGTGGCCCGGCTGTCGGATGGATCGCGACGCGTCACTTCAATTTCGGAAATTACAGGAATGGAAGGCGACACAATAACTATGCAGGAAATCTTCCTGTATGAGCGCACCGGGATGGGCCCCCAGGGCCAGGTTGTCGGTCGCTTCCGGGCCACAGGGATAAGGCCCCGCTTCGCCGAGAAACTGAAATCTTGCGGTATGCAACTGCCCCGCATCTTCTTTGAGGAGCTCTAAACGGCATGCTGATTTCACTCATAGTATTTCTGTTTGCACTCTTTCTCGTGCTCGGCTCTTACCTGGCCGCCACGCACGGGACTGACAGAAAACGGATGCGGTTGCGACAGAGGCTTTCCGAAGCCCTGCTCCATTCTGCGCATACCGAGGACATCGAAGTAGTACTTGCCCGTAACGAGTTGATGAGCGAGATACCCTGGGTCAATCGCGCTCTGATTCGGATTCAGGCAGCTTTGCAGTTGAAACGGATGCTGGATCAGGCTGATTTGCATATCACGCCTTCGCGTCTGCTGATGTTCTCGGGAATGGCTGGAATTCTTGCGGTGCTCGCCATTGCAGTCGTGAGTCCTTCAATTCTGCTCATGATTGGAGGCGGCCTGGTCGCGGCATCATTACCGTTTCTGCACGTTTGGTGGAAACGCAAAAAGCGTTTTGATCAATTTCTTGAGCTCTTACCAGATGCACTCGACCTGATGAGCCGGGGTTTGTCTGCGGGCCACGCCTTTTCGGAGGCGCTTCATATGGTTTCGGCTGAAATGCCGGATCCCATCGCCGCCGAATTTCGCAAGACTTATGAGGAACAAAACCTTGGTCTATCGCTCAAGCTAGCGCTCGAGAATCTGACAGACCGGATTCCGCTCCTTGACCTGAAAATGTGCGTGACTGCAGTTCTGATCCAGCGGGAAACCGGAGGCAACCTGGCCGAAATCCTGGAAAAGGTTGCCTATACGATCCGTGAGCGCTTTCGGATCATGGGAGATCTAAAAACTTTAACCACCAGTTCGCGATTGTCGGCGTGGCTGCTCTGCGGGCTCCCTATTTTCGTAGCCCTGGCAGTGACCGTCATGAATCCGGACTACATGGCCATTCTTTGGAAAGACCAACGAGGTCACTACATGATTGGCGCCGCCATCTTCATGCAAATCACAGGCATGCTGATCGTGCGAAAAATATTGGACATAAAAATTTGAAAGGACCAGTTGTCAGTGGTCAGTGGCCAGTTGTACCGACCAATCAGACTAGCCACTAACCACCACCGCTAACCACCGACCACTGACCTCCA
>JALYSR010000339.1 GCA_030854715.1 Acidobacteriota bacterium | reverse complement strand
CCGTAACTTCCAGGCTGTAAGAGATATTTCGTTCAGTCGTCGTGTCCGGGAGGACGTTGATACGATAGTCGCCCGACCGCGGCAGTTCTCCTGACCAGTCCTTTGAACACTGAGCCAGTGAGTCAGCAAGGCCGGGAGTGTAGAGGTCAAAGCAAACGCCGCCGCGTGCAGCCAAGTGTACCGACATCGTTTGTCCCGTGCCCGCCTTCAGCAAATAGTCGTGACTCAGGCCGCGATGCACCGAACCGCGTTCGACAGTCGTGGTACGGCCGCGAGCAAACTTGATGCGCGTGACAATGCTCGTTCCTTTTTGGGCGACGACGACCGCGCCAGTGACGAGAATAAGCAGCGATAGGATCGAAGCAGAAACAGCTGTTCGGCGCGTAGTCATGATTGATATTCTCCTTAGCAGCTCGCTTCAGCGAGGTGTACAGAACGTCTGAAGTAGGAGAGGCCACAAAATGAACCTGGTCGGGCGGCCGTCAATTAAGCTCATTCACGCGGCTTAACGTTTTCGCGAAGGAAGTTGACAATATTTTCCGTCGAGGTTCCTGGAAGGAAAATTTCCGCAATACCTTGCGCCTTCAATTTGGCAATATCCTCCTGAGGAACAATGCCACCTAACAAAACCAGACAGTCGTCCATTCCTTGATCGTGAAGAAGCTGGACAATGCGAGGGCACAGCGTGTTGTGGGCGCCGCTAAGAATTGAAACCCCGACCGCGTCCACGTCTTCCTGGAGGGCAGCTGCGGCGATCATTTCCGGAGTTTGGCGGAGACCGGTGTAGATAACTTCCATTCCTGCGTCGCGCAGTGCGCGAGCAATGACCTTGGCGCCGCGATCGTGGCCATCGAGACCCGGCTTAGCTACCAGAACGCGGATTTTACGTTCGCTCATGTTTCGATTCTAACCTTACTTCACAAATTGCCCCAGCAGAGCCTCTGGTTTGATTTGTAGGGAGTCTCACTCTTTAGGGACAGAGCGGTGAACTAGCATCAGAAAGCGGGTTCTTCGTAGACTCCATATACATCGCGCAAGGCAGAACAAATCTCACCCAGGGTGGCATAGGCGCGAACCGCTTCAATCGTGGCGGGCATAGTGTTTTCTTCGTGTTGTGCGGCGAGCTTCAGTTTCTCGAGGGCGTTTGCTACCGCGCCGGCGTCACGCTGGGCTCGTGTTTGCTCCAGACGCCCGATTTGATGTTCGCGAACAGATTCATCGATAACAAGAGTCGGAATCTGGGTGGGCTCGTCCTCCATCGCATACTTGTTTACGCCGACGATTACTTGTTCGCCTCGCTCCACAGCCTTCTGATATTGATAAGCTGAATCCTGGATCTCACGCTGTGGAAATCCTTTCTCTATCGCGGCGACCATTCCGCCCATCGCATCGATCTTGCGGAAATAGTCAAGCGCGCCCTGTTCCATCTTTTCTGTGAGTGCTTCGACAAAGTAGGAACCACCGAGCGGGTCGATCGTATTTGCAACGCCGGTTTCTTCCGCGATGATCTGTTGGGTGCGAAGCGCGATCAGCGCAGCACGGTCTGTCGGCAGTGCCAGCGCTTCATCGTAAGCATCAGTGTGCAGGCTTTGCGTTCCGCCCAGCACTCCGGCTAAGGCCTGAATCGCTACCCGCACAATATTATTGAGTGGCTGTTGGACCGTTAGCGAGACTCCGGCCGTCTGAGTGTGGAAGCGAAGTTTCAGCGTGCGCTCGTTGGTTGTGCCAAATCGCGTGCGCATTTCGCGAGCCCAAATCCGGCGAGCTGCGCGATACTTAGCCACTTCTTCGAAGAAGTCGTTATGCGCGTTGAAGAAGAAAGACATTCGCGGCACGAAACGATCGAGATCAAGTCCAGCTCGCACGCCCCAATCGACATACTCGAGCCCATCGCGCAGGGTGAAGGCGAGCTCCTGAATGGCCGTAGCTCCGGCTTCGCGTATGTGGTAGCCGCTCACTGATACGGGGTTATAACGAGGTACATGTTCGGTGCAAAACTCAAACGTGTCGACCACCAGCTTCATGGCCGGTTTAATTGGATAGATCCATTCCTTCTGCGCTATGTTCTCCTTGAGAATGTCGTTCTGAAGAGTCCCGGAAATCATCTTCCAATCAGCGCCCTGCTTCTCCGCGACTACCAGATACATCGCAAGCAGAACTGAGGCTGGCGCATTTATCGTTTGCGAAACTGTCACTTTTTCGAGCGGGATCTCATTAAACAGGACCTCCATGTCGGCCAGCGATGAAACCGCTACGCCGCACTTCCCAACCTCGCCTTCCGAGAGAAGAGAATCCGCGTCGTGGCCCATCAGCGTTGGCAAGTCATAAGCGACGGACAGTCCGTTCTGGCCCTGTGCGAGTAAGTATTTAAATCGCGCGTTAGTTTCCTCGGGAGTACTGAAGCCGGCAAACTGCCGCATGGTCCAGACTTTCCCGCGATAGCCTGTGGGATGTATGCCCCGTGTATAGGGAAACTCACCAGGGAAAGAAATGTCCTGGGAGAAATCAAGTTCCGCAGTGTCCGCGGGCGTGTAGAGACGATTGACTTCGTCGAGTGAAACGCTCTCAAACCGTTTCTTTGTTTCGGGATGTTTTTTCAGCGTGGGCTCAAGCGTCTCGCGCTCCCAACGGTCAAGCGCTTCATCGGCAGGAGAATTGATCTCTTTGGTTTCAGCCATAGAACTCACGATTGCTTGTCACTATCAAGGAGAATTCGATATTAGTGGACGGGTATTCGACTGTCAACACAGCTAAACCTTGCAATTTGCAGAGGTTTTATTAGAAGGGAGCGCGGCTGTAATGGCAGTCACAGCCGCGCAAGCTCGGCAGGCACTCCGAAACGTGGCTTGTCAAGAAGGGGAACTAGCAGGCAACCGGCAGGGAAATCCAGCGCGGTCCGTTGCGAAAGAGCATCCCCAATGGCTCATTCGACGGGCACTACAATTTCGTTAGCACGCACCATGTTCAAACGGCTACGCGCGGCCGCTTCGATAGTGCGGGGATCAGATCGCAGTTGTTCAATTTCCAACCGCAAGGATTCGTTGGCATTGCGTAACCCTTCGACGTCCGTCTGCATTCGAACGTATTGCTGAGAAGCTAAAGACATTCTCGTTCTGGTCCGCATTGTGACTGCCACGCAAATGGCAAATGTCGCGAGAATAATCATTCCAAAAATGACCCACGCCGGTATCAGGCCACCGCGCCGACGCACCTCGACCGGACTCCCAATGATGTCCAACGATAGCTCTCTTATAGACGCGAGAGGCGACCCAGCCCTTGGGGCTACCCGTTGAGCTCTAATCCGCTCATCAACCCAGTAAGTATTTATGACCCTGCTCAAGAAGCACCTCCAAGTCCTTTTCCGATTCTGATTCCGCGTAAATACGAACTACAGGTTCGGTGCCCGACGGCCGGATCAATACCCATGAGCCGTCCGTAAAAATGAACTTAACGCCATCCATTCGATTGGTCCGTTCGACGTGTCGCCCGCCAAATTCTTTAGGATCCTGCTTGAGCTTCGCACCAAGCGACTCCATTACCTGTGGGGTTAGGCGGACTCCAATCCTGCCGGATTCAAGTTTGCCCACCCGCGCGTATAACGCCTTTAACTGCTCAGTCAAACTCGTGCCGCGCGCCGCAACTGCCTCCGCTGCGAGCAGGCACGCAAGGATGCCATCTTTCTCCGGATAGTGACCTTTGATCGACAGCCCGGCCGACTCTTCACCACCGATGACAATCTTGTTTTCATTTATCAATTCTCCAATGTATTTGAAACCGACAGGTGTTTCGTAAACTGGCAGACCACGAGCCTCGGCGACCCGATCCACCAGATGGGAGGTTGCAACTGAGCGTGCGACACCACCACTCCAATTTCTCGACTCAACCAGGTAATCGAAGAGCAGGGCGATCAGCTGGTTTGGTGTTATGAAGGAACCATTCGAATCTATGACTCCAAAACGATCCGCATCGCCATCAGTAGCGAGGCCCAGCACGCAACCTTTGGCCAAAACTACTTCGCGCAACTCGTCGAGATGACTTGCTTCTGGTTCCGGCGAACGCCCGCCGAAGAGAACATCACGCCAGTCATGAATCGTTTCTACTTGCAAGCCATGTTGGCGCAACACTTCGTCGAGATATCCGCGGCCCGTTCCCCATAAAGGGTCGTATGCATAGCGGCCGCCCGCACGAGCGATCACGTCGAAATTGATCTTTGTAGCTATATCTTCCAGGTAACCCGGGCGAGCCGCGAAGGTTTCTAAGTTGACGGGGTCAGTTGCTTCAACCGCTCCGATTGTCTTGATGAGCCCCTCGACGTCTCGAGTTATCTCAGGCAAGGCCGGCGCGCCATCGCTGGTTGAAAGCTTCATTCCGTTGTACTGGGGCGGATTATGCGAAGCGGTGAAATTGATCCCGCAGACAGCGGCTTGGGTGCGGATAACATGGGAAATAGTGGGCGTGGGCACGGGGCCGTCACAAAGAAGGGCACGAAAAGCGTTGGCGGAAATCACGTTCGCACATTCCTGGGCGAATCGTTCACCAAGAAAACGCGTGTCGTACCCGACTACCATGAGATTTCCCGTTGCCTTTCCAGCCTGAAAATGAGAACAAATTGCACTTGTGACTGACCGAACCCCAGCGAACGTGAATTCATCGGCAATAACAGCGCGCCAACCAGAGGTTCCAAATCGAATTGTCATACTCGATTTTTAAGAAGCTGCTTAACTAGCCTTCTCAATTACCTACAATATGCTTGATACTTCGTCGGGCAAGACTACAAGGGGCTGTGCTTTTTCCAAGTCCAATCCGTTGCCAATCAACAGTTTAGGTCAAGGTTGGCGGAATGTAGCACCGGCGCTTAAGGGTGTAAAGCAATATCTTTGCAACGGTTTCGGCACCTAACCTCAACGGTTACTTGAAGTAACAGCGCTTAATGGACCAAAAGGGCGAACGCGCGGCGAACAGATTGTTGCCAGGTTTTCTGGAACTGTGTCAGAAGTTAAAACTGTTGACACTAAATTTTAACCCGTTTAGACTCAAAGGCCGAAAACGGTTGCGAAGACGCCAACCAGAACACAACGAAAAAGATATCAAAGCCCGACATCGTTCTTGCCTCTCTTTCAAAAGTAAGATAATGGCCCGCCTCGAGTTGTTCCTACCGGCGCCATTCAAACCAAAGATGCTTGGAATCGGGGAGGCTAAATGCCTGAGTTAGCGCAGTCATATTCTGAATCTGTGGAAAGCCCTTCCACCGAACACCAGCTTCCAATCGGTTCTATCGTTCGAGCGCTTTGCCAAGCGGCGAACTCTGGTCCCGATCTGCTCTATGAGGTGATGCTGAAATTGAGCTTGCTGGTTGAAGCCACGGCGCCAATGTACGGGCTCTCAATCTGGACGCTGCAGGACGGTCAAAGGCCGAAACTGGAATGGGCAGAGGGGCTGCAGGAAGACGAGCTGGCGGTGGGCGAACGAGTTGTCACTGAAACTCTAGTGGCGGACGCCGCCTGGCCGAACGTCAAGGTTGGGGATTCTTCCGTATGTTTCATCTTATCGTCTTCAAAGCCGGGACGTGTGGGAGCGGCTTTGTACGGTCATTGTGTTCGCGCCCTGTCAGAGCAACAGGCCAGAGATCTCGGGGCAATAATGGACGTAACACGTTTAGCTCATTCGCATGTGTCGGTGGGCCAGGCGATCGCGACGCAGCAAGCTTCTGAAACAGTAAGTAGTCAGACGTCACTTCCCGGGATGATTTTTGCCAGTCGGGCAATGAATGACGTAGCGCGGGCGGTAGCCCGCATAAAGGACTCAAACTCGACTGTCTTGATTACTGGGGAATCGGGTACCGGTAAAGAACTGGTCGCTCACGCTATTCACCGCCTGAGCAGGCGTTGTGAGAAACAGTTTATTCCCTTCAACTGTTCCGCAGCACCGCCGGAGTTAATCGAGAGCTTGCTTTTTGGCCACCGGAAAGGAAGTTTTACCGGCGCGTTTAATGATAGCGAAGGGTTGATCCGCGCCGCGGAAGATGGGACGTTGTTCCTGGATGAGATTGGCGACCTGCCGCTACCACTACAGCCCAAGCTGCTGAGATTTCTACAAGAGGGCGAAATTCACACGCTCGGCGAGCGCGCTCCGCGAAAGGTTAACGTCCGAGTAATTGCCGCTACCCACAAGGACCTCGAGCAGTTAGTTCGCAATAAGCTTTTCCGCGAAGATCTTTACTACCGAATAACCACGCTCACCGTGAAAGTTCCGCCTTTGAGGGAACGCCCTGAAGATGTTTCCGCCTTGATTTCTCACTATCTCTCACACTATGCGAGACGAAACGATCGACCGGTGGCGGGAATAACCTGGGACGCGATTCGGGTGCTCGAAGACTATTCCTGGCCTGGAAATGTACGCGAACTTGCCGGCGAAATGGAGCGGCTCGTTTTATATGCGGAAGAAAACGGGTACATCACGCCGGCGCACATCAGCGAGCACATCTGTCCAGCTAGCCTGCAAAAGACACAGGATGGAAGACGCTCCGCAGAAAATCTTGAAGTTCTTCTGGAAGATTACGAAAGACGTGTCATCACCGAGACTCTGAAGCGTAACGATTGCAACGTCGCACGGACGAGCGAGGCGCTCGGTCTGGGGTCTCGGCAAACGCTATATAAAAAGTTGAAGCGATTGGCCATCGACGTCACGGAGTTTCTACAGGAAGACACCGAACCAGGACTGCAGTTGCGTCCTCTCAGCGCTGACAAGCCGAACAATTAGGGCCAGGCATCCCCCCGCCTTCAATTTCAAAGTTACGCGCCTCTATTCAGATCATTCGGGCCAAACAATGCTTTCTGCTTACATCCCCTACTTTTTGGTGGCGATACTTTTGCATGAGGCAGCTCACTTCGCAGCTGCGCGGGCTTGTTCAGTAACTGTCACTGAGTTTGGGTTTGGCTGGGGCCGCAAGTTGCTGGGATTCCGACTAAAGAAGGTTGACTATGTAATCCGAATTCTGCCAATAGGCGCGTACGTTCGGTTTGATTTGAGTGAGTTAGTTCGCCGGCCGTTGAGCCAACAGGTGCTCGTGCTCCTGGCGGGAATCATCATTAACCTGATCGTCGCCGCTTTGACCAGCGGAACTCGCTTCGGTCTCATGAATTACTTGCTGGCTGCCACTAACGTACTACCGCTTTATCAGCAGGACGGATGGAAATGCGGGATGGTGATGTTGCGCGGTTGCTTCCAGCGAAAGAGTTCGCTTAGTGAATGGACCTTTACGATCGCAGGGGGTGGCTTGAGTTTGATACTAATGGCAGCAGCCGTCTTTAGGTGGGCGTAAAGTGGGAGGAAAACCGGAGACCGGTTTCGCGTCAATTCTGTGCAGAACACCATAGCGAAAAGTGCCGACAATCACCGGCCCGAACTTCTTAGCGATGAGCGAAAGATTCGCTGGTCCTGGGGAGTGATTGCCGGTTGCGCGATGATGCTCTTAAGCCTGTATCCGCAGTTGCGTTTGTGGCTTACTCACGGCGAAGACTGGAAGGACGCGGTTGCCTACAACCAGGGTTTGGGTGATGAGGTCGCATACGCTGCCTACATCAACGCATTAATAGAAGGACGGCCGCGGCGAAACGATCCTTATACGGGTCGCGATGATCGCCCAGGCGCCCCGCAAGCTGAATCTCTTTTTTCCATACAGTTCGTTCCCGCCTATGCCATCGCGTTGCCGGCGCGCGCGCTTGGCATATCGGCGAGCACAGCGTTCATCGTGCTTACACCACTAATGGCCTTCGCTTCAGCGTTAGCTATGTTCTGGCTACTGGCGGTGGTCACAAGAAGCGACCGTTTGGCAGCCGTGGGCGTCGTGGTCGTTCTCTGTTGCGGCGCGCTCGCGGCCGCAGAAGGCGCCATTGCTAACCTAGCCGCTGCAAATACTCATTTCGACTATTTTCCCTTTCTCCGTCGTTATCAGCCTGCCGCCTCATTTCCGCTGTTCCCAATTTTTTGTGCTCTTGTCTGGCGATTAATGACGCGACAACAGAAGCGTGTGCAGACGGCCATTTTCGCTGGTGCGGTTTTCGGCTTGCTTGTGTTTTCTTACTTCTATCTTTGGACCGCTGCCGCAGCCTGGCTGGGAGTACTTGGCTTGTTGTGGTTGGTTCTACGAACAGAGGACCGGATTTCAGTCCTCCGCCTCATGACTGTTATTGGCACTGCGGCGACAGTCGCGTTACTGCCATATTTGATATTAATTTCAAACCGGTCCGAGACTACCGCGAGTGTCCAGGCCTTCGTACTTTCACACCGGCCAGATCTCTTTTCCGCCCCGGAGTTGATTGCCGCCCTGGTCCTGTTAGCGCTCGGCGCTGGTGCAGTGCTGGGTGGCATTCACCTTAGTGACCGTCGCGTTATCTTTGCCGCTTCTTTCGCTCTGATGCCCTTCGTTGTTCTGAACCAGCAGATCATTACCGGTCGCGTAATGCAGCCCATCCACTACAAGGGCTTCATTGCGAATTACTCAGTGCTGATTGCAATCATGATTAGCCTGGCGCTTGGGTGGCGCAAAGAGTCAGGTGAAAGCTGGCGGCTTTCGAAGCGCGCCCTGCTATGGGTGGCGGTCGCTGCGCTCGAATGGGGATCGATAGAAACGTATCAGGCGGCAAACAAAAGCGCAGACGCCAATAACAAAGCTGCAGCAGACATGGCAGTTTATGTTCGTCTTAATGAGCAAGCTCACAAAGCCCAGCCAAATAGTAATGTGCAGGTGGTTCTTTTCAGCGACCCGCGAACTGCCGATGGAGCTCCGGCCGCTTCACATCTCGCCGTACTATGGGCACCGCATATGCTGGTGTATACAAGTACAACGACGCTGGAGAGTAAAGAACGCCTCTACCGACAGCTTTACTACACCGGCTTTGGAGTTAGGGAGCTGGATGCCTACTTCCACGGCTCAAAAGTCTATTACGGGTATGCCGTCGGTCTGTTTGGATTTGATCGAATCATTGACGGTCTCAACTCGAGCGCAAAACCGATCAGCATCCAGGAAATGACTGATGAGATCCTGTCATACACGAAGTATGCTGAAGGCTTCAACCGTGAACATGCCTCTAATCCGAGACTCTCCTATGTGGTCACGCCCAGTGGCGATAAGACGGATTTGTCAAACCTGGATCGTTGGTACGAGCGTGATGCCGGAGAACGGGTAGGAAACTTCAAGCTCTACCGCCTCAAGTTGAGGGATGAACCCCTCGAAGAATCGGTCCATGTAGCCGATCACTCCGAAGGTTTTATCAAAGAGGCAACACATGTTCTGACTGAAAGGAACAGCTTTCCGGCTTTACTTCCGAAACCAACGTTCTGAGGTGACATTCAGATGAGTCAGTCAGCGAGCACGGAGATTTCGCCTTTGGTCGACATACAAGGGAACATTGTCGGCGTACCTGAAACCGCTGATGCAGGTTTGTTTGAGATGTTTCTCTCGAGTCGCCGGTTACTGGTTCTGGTCTTCATGTTGGTGATCTTCGCTGGAGCCGTTCGATCGGTCACTGATCCCGACTTCTGGTGGCACCTCAAAACGGGACAACACATCGTCGAGACTGGGGCCATTCCTCATACAGACATTTTCTCCTCGGTCTTTTACGGACGAGAATGGGTGACTCACGAATGGCTCTCTGAAGCATTCATATATTCAACCTACCGAGTGTTCGGGCTTGGCGGTCTAATCCTGGTCTTCGGATTAATTATCACTGCCGGATTCTGGGTCGCTTATCAAAGATGCGCGCGCCGCGCCGGTCATCCATATTTTTCAGGATTTGCATTGATCCTTGGGGCACTGACGGCCGCGCCGACCTGGGGCGTGCGACCGCAAATGTTTACATTCCTTTTCGCCAGCATCTATGTAGCTATTTTGGGCAATTATGCTCAGGACGAAGACAGTCATCCGCTCTGGTGGCTGGCTCCTTTAATGATTGTCTGGGTAAACATGCATGCGGGCTTCGCAATTGGCCTGGCTCTGATCTTACTGACAATTGCAGGCCTCACTGTGGAAGGAATCATATCGCGCTCGGATTCGTTCGCTGTCATTTGGCGGCGTGTGCGCCCAGTGGTCCTGGTGGCGATCACCTGTGGTGCAGCCATAATGTTGAATCCACACGGGGCCAGGATGTACCTGTACCCCATCGAAACTCTAAGATCCCACGCGATGATGAAGTATATCGAGGAATGGCTGTCGCCGAATTTTCAAGAGCTGATGTTTCAGCCGTTGCTGCTGATGATCTTCGCGACCTTTTCGTTCCTGGCTCTCTCAGGCAAGCGCCTGCGACTGCTGGATCTCGTGTTGCTGCTGGCGACGACTGCGGGAGCACTTCGCTCGGCGCGGAATATTCCCTTCTTTGTACTGGTAGCGATGCCTTTGCTGGTCGAGCACTCCTGGAACTGGTCCACCGCCCACCGCTGGGCACAGTGGCTCACAAGGCCGGAGAAACGAGAAGTAGGTTCACAGGCGGTTCTGAAAGTTGCGCTGAACCTTGTTCTGCTCGTCGTCCTGCCACTTGGAGTCGTCGCTCTGCGCGTACAACGTTCTGTAGCGAAGCAACCGTTGGCTGAAGCAAAGGTATTCCCGGTAGCGGCAGTGGAGTTCATCCGCGCGCAAAAGCCGCCACAACCAGTATTCAATGACTACGGATGGGGTGGGTACTTAATCTGGAAGCTTTACCCGGATTATCGAGTCTACATTGATGGCCGTGCCGACGTGTACGGTGATGCTTTCATGGAAGAGTTTCTATCAGCGCAGGCCGGCCAAACTGGTTGGCGGAAACCCCTCGACAAATACGGAATACGAACAGTACTGATCAAGCCAGACATTGCTCTTGCCAGCCTGCTCCGCCAGGATACGGCGTGGCAGAACGTTTTTGAGGATCAGCAGGCTGTCATTTTTGTCAGAAAATAAATACTACGGAACGCATCGTTTAGAAAGCGGACTTGTCCGTCCCTTGGGGCGCAAGTGCCCATCTGAATGGCTTAGCATTGAAGTTGGATCAGCTGTCCAACTGATTCCCGCCATCGTAGACTCCCGAATCAATCCCAGACTAATCACATTCCCGCGCGTTCCCCGCAGGTGAATCTCTCAGTCTCATTTGTCAACTGCTGGCTACAATGCGATTACCGTGTAAACCGGCGGGTGTTTAGTCCTCCGATTGATCCGCGCGCCACTTATCTCACGTGGCTTGTTAACCAGCGGCTACAAACCAACCCCCTACTTCTCGCAAGAATCCTGTAAACGCAGGACTTTGCCTTGATCACTGGAGCGGCATGCCTCTTGTAATAGAGTCATCGCCCGCAAGGCGAATCGAGTCGGAAACGAATTCCCGCCTGGGGGGCTGGACAAGACTAATGAAAAGTGTAAACCGCAAAGTTCTGATGACCCTGTTAGGTGTGGTGTTAGCAGCACCATTCCTCGTAATTGCGTCGGTGGTTGGAGTCCATGCTGCCGCGCTTGCCGATAATGTGAGAGTTGACGTGTTCTGCATTGGTCTCGCATTAGCCAGCGTCGCAGTGAGGATTATAGACGGGTATCTAGCCGTCAGAACCGAACAAACGGGAAAGGTTCATTTCGAGCCCAGCGGTAACACCGATCTACCAAACTCGTCCTTGATAAGGCTTCGGTACTAATCCGTACAGAGGTGGTCCTTCCGCCAATCTCGAAGAGAGTGGTGAGCGTAAGGGCGCAAAGCTTAACTCTTAACTTAAATCTAAGGAGCAAAACAATGATTAAGAATTTTCTTCGGGATGAAACTGGTCTTGAACTTTCAGAGTACGCGGTTGCCGCCGCTCTGATCGCACTTGCAGTCGTCGGTGTGTTCACAACGCTCGGCGGCAAGATCAATACCGTCATCGGCAACTTGGCCAACAAGATTCAGTAGGAAGACAACCCCGAAAACGGAGAGCGCGCTACAAGCAAGTCAGGTAGCGCGCTCCTCCCTTTCGCAAAACAAGGAGCACCCAGTGATCAAAGAATTCATTAGAGATGAAACTGGCCTTGAGCTCTCCGAATATGCAGTTGCCGCCGCGCTGGTGACACTTGCCGTAATCGGCGCTTTCACATCGCTGGGTGGCAAAATCAATACGGTCATCGGCAACCTGGCCGCCAAGATCAACTAGTAGACGAAGGTCCTGGGCACGAGCCCGACCCTCCACAAAAGTTCTTTAGACAGTCCCCATTTAACCGCACCGTTCATAGTCGGAGGTCCAAACAAAATGTCTGGTTCGCTGAGCGTTATCGCAGCAGCGTTTCTAATACCGCTCGCGCTCTTCATCTCTTACTACGACGTGTGCTATCGGCGCATTCCGAACCCGTTTGTGCTGGCTACTTTGGGCGTTGGGATCTTGATGCATGTCATCTTCGGCGGCGTCGAGGGCGCGCTCGCGAGTTTGGGGGGATGCGCGCTTGCTTTCTTTCTAATGTTTGTTTTGCACGTCTTTGGCGCCATGGGGGCGGGGGATGTGAAGTTGTTTGCAGCCATAGGGGCGGTGACCGGTATTCACCTGGTGCTGCCAATGT
>JALYSR010000160.1 GCA_030854715.1 Acidobacteriota bacterium | reverse complement strand
ACTCACTGACGAAGAATTGCAGGTGGCGATCCGCGCTATAAACCGGCAAATCGCGCATGACTTTGAACCATACTGGAGCCTGGGCGCCGAGCTACGGCTTGAGGGAAGGAGCGAAAACAAACCAACCAAGCACACGCTTGCCGATATGCGAGGAGATGCCGTGCTTTATGTTTGGGACAAGATCGACGTCGACGACGCTCTTGGCTATCACGAGAAGAACGATCGTGGCATTCCCTACGGTTTCGTCTTCTGCGATTTGTCGAAGGAACTCGAAGAACCCTGGAGCGTGACGTTGTCTCATGAAGCGCTCGAGTTGATCGGCGATCCGGAAGCAAACCTGCTGGTGGTCGGTCCAAATCCCAACGATCGTCGCCGAAAGGTGTTTCACTGGTACGAGATGTGTGATGCAGTTCAGGCTGAGAGTTATGAGGTAGACAACGTGATGGTCGCGAATTTCCTGTTGCCACTCTACTTCACGTCCAGCGAAGAGAGGGGAGGACGAAACGATTTCCTGGGTCGCAGCTATAAAGGCAAAACGCTTGAGTCGTTTGGCGTGAACCCCGGAGGTTATATTGGCTTCTTCGATCCGCAGAAACGAAAAGATGGAAGCTACTTCGCCAAAGGAGATCACAAGGCCGAGGCGCGGATGGCGATAAAACGAAAAGCCAAAGGGTCGCGCAGCGCCATGAGATATTCCCGGGTGATGTAGCGTCCCGCCGAAGAGTGATTGATATGCGAGCGGTGATCCAGCGCGTGACGCGCGCGAAAGTCACGGTAGGGAATGAAACAACCGGCGAGATCAAACAAGGTCTCGTCGTTTTGTTAGGCGTGGCCCGCGATGATTCAGAGACTGACGCTGACTATCTGGCGGCGAAGATTGTGGCCCTGCGTATCTTCGATGACGAAGAGGGGAAAATGAATTTATCAGTGAAGGATATTCAGGGCGGAATACTTGTCGTTTCGCAGTTTACCCTTTACGGCGATGTGCGGCGCGGGCTTCGTCCTTCCTGGATTGAAGCCGCTGCGCCCGAGAAGGCTGAACCGGTCTATGAATTCTTTGTCGCTCAGGTAAGGAAGTTGTTAACAGAAGTCGCCTGCGGCAAATTCCAAAGCAGGATGCAGTTGGAATTAGTCAATGACGGGCCGGTTACGATTCTGATGGATAGCCGAAAGCAGTTTTAGAGTCTTAGATCGTGTCTTCGTCGGTTTTGGAGCTTTCGTTTAATTCATAACGATCGCGATCACGCCGCTCGATCTTGTCGAGAAAATCAAGTTCCTCGTTGTCCTCAAAGCTAACGCCCACCGCATTCGCGTTTTCCTCGACCATTGATTGGTCCGGAGTTGGATTGTCACCGCCCACGGATTCTGAACCGCTTTCGTTCACGTCTTCCCAGCTTGCATCGAGGTCCCCACCCGCATCTTTGGGGGACGCCGCCGTATTGTTGCGCAATCGATGCGCAAGCTGATCAGGGTCCTTCGGCGCCCGCGCGATTTCTTCCTCCATAAACTCCTCGATTTCCGGATTGGGAATGAAGTCAGGATCGTTGCTCAGGTACTCGAAATCATCGGCCGGCTTCTTCGTCATATGAATCTCCCTGGATAAAATCCGCTGTTAGCAGTCTCAACCGAAAAATCTGAAGGACCATCGCAAGGCTTTGACCTCGCCTGCTTCGTAACAAACTGCGGGGGAAGTTGGAACTATAACAAAACGGGGGAAAACTCAGCAACAAGCTTGCGCAGTGGGCGATGGTTTGATTTCAATTGGGACCACCGCTTTAGGTCCGAAGGACCGATAGTTAATAGCCCCGTCCGTGAGGGCGGGGTAGATGCGACGGTTACTCTCCTGAGCGCCGAAGGTGCGCCACAATTTGTGCCAGCCCTTCGGGCCTGTATATCAAGATGGTCGAGTTCCCCGTCCTCACGGACGGGGCTACTAACTATCGGTCCTTCGACCTAAGAATTTAAATTGACCACTACCGCGGAGTGGCGCTTGCCCAAGTTGAAATGACGGTAGTGTCTTACAAGACACTACCGAAACGACACCTTCCTTGACGACCAACCAGTGTGGACTTTACACTGATTGTTAACTAAACAATTCAAATTTCCTTAATGCGATCTGCGCTGCGACAATTAGCGCGACCCGATCATGAGGAGCTAATCTCAGGTTTCTATGCCACAAGGTCCATTCAACTCCCTTCAAACATTTAGCGTAGCCCCGGGCCAGACAGCGCGTTTCTATTCGCTCCCGCAACTCGAGAAAGAAGGCATTGGGCCTGTTTCAAGGCTTCCGGTCAGCATTCGGATTGTTCTGGAATCAGTGCTGCGGAATTGCGGGAGTAAAAAAATTACCGAAGACGATGTGCGCGCGTTGGCTAACTGGCAGCCGAAGGGTGAACGAACAGAAGAAGTTCCTTTTGTAGTCGCCCGTGTTTTGCTTCAGGACTTCACCGGCGTGCCCTTATTGGTCGATCTGGCGGCAATGCGTTCAGCAGTCGACCGTCTGCGCAAAAACACCGGCATAATCGAGCCGCTCGTTCCGGTGGATCTGGTTATAGATCACTCCGTTCAGGTCGACTTTTCAAGCACCAAAGACGCGTTTGAGAAGAACATGGAGATGGAGTTTAAGCGAAACAACTCGCGCTACCAGTTTTTGAAGTGGGGAACGCAGGCCTTCGACGGCTTCGGTGTCATCCCGCCGGGGATTGGCATCTGTCACCAGGTCAATCTCGAGTTTCTGGCGAAGAGTGTTTGGGAACGCAACGAAATTTATTACCCCGACACCCTGGTCGGCACTGATTCACACACCACGATGATTAATGGCCTGGGAATCGTCGGATGGGGTGTGGGCGGGATTGAAGCCGAAGCGGCGATGTTGGGCCAACCGGTCTACTTCCTGACACCTGATGTTGTTGGCGTGAATATGAAGGGAAGTTTGCGCGCCGGTGTTACGGCTACTGACCTTGTACTTCGCGTTACCGAAATGCTGCGCAAAGCGAAGGTAGTAGGAAAATTTGTGGAGTTCCATGGTGCCGGCGCCGCCAGTCTTTCGGTTACAGACCGCGCCACGATTGCCAACATGGCGCCGGAATATGGCGCCACGATGGGTTTCTTCCCGGTTGATGAGGAAACGTGCATTTACTTGAAGGCGACCGGTCGTACAGACGAGCAGGTTGACGCAGTGCGAAACTACTATCAGGCGCAGGGCTTGTTTGGAATCCCGAAAGAGGGCCAGTGTGACTACAGCGTTGTTCTCGAGCTCGATCTTTCTTCGATCTCTCCGAGCGTTGCGGGACCTAAGCGGCCACAGGATCGGATTGAACTTTCAGACCTGAAAGATCAGTTTCTCAACCTGCTGCAGAAGCCTACCGGTGAAGGTGGCTACGGGAAATCGAGTGACGAGGTGGGCGCCCGCTACTTCACGCGTATCGGCACCATTGACATCAGGAAGGCGCCGGTAGCGGGCGGCGGCGAACAACGACCAAGCTCGGTTTCCATCGCTGCGGGCGGCATTGTGACTCCGCAAAACACAAGTGTTTGGTCCGAAACCGAGATGGTCAACAACCGGCCAACTCCGGACCGACTTGACGAGGTTCATCCCGACGAATTTCCGCACGCCGAAGTCGATCTGGGCCATGGCGACGTCTTAATCGCCGCAATTACTTCCTGCACGAACACTTCCAATCCCAGCGTTATGCTTGCGGCTGGATTGCTGGCAAAGAAAGCTGTCGAGCGCGGTTTGACGGTGCGTTCATCCGTGAAGAATTCGCTGGCGCCTGGTTCGCGTGTGGTCACCGAATACCTTCAAAAGACGGGTCTGCAAGATTATCTCGACCAGCTCGGGTTCAACTTAGTGGGTTACGGCTGCACCACTTGCATTGGCAATTCAGGCCCACTCGATCCAACCATCGAGCAAGTGCTCACGGAACACGATCTCATCGCCGCCAGTGTTCTTTCCGGGAATCGAAACTTCGAGGCGCGCGTTCATCAAAGCATAAAAGCAAACTTCCTGATGAGTCCGCCGCTGGTAGTGGCGTTCGCCATTGCCGGCCGGGTGGACATTGATCTTTCGCATGATCCTCTTGGCAAGGGAAGTGATGGCAAGGACGTTTATCTTCGCGAAATCTGGCCTGAGCTCAAGGAGATCAACGCACTGATGAGTGCGGCCCTCGATCCTGAAACTTACCGACGGCTCTATCGTGATTTCGCGGAACAGAATCCCTTATGGAATGAAATTCCCACCAGCACTGGGAATGTCTACGAGTGGGATCCTAATTCCACTTACATTCAGGAACCACCTTACTTCGAAGGTTTCAGTAATGCCGTGAAAGATTGGCGTGACGTCCATGGTGCGCGCCCGATGGCAATCTTCGGCGACTCAGTCACGACGGATCACATCAGTCCGGCCGGCGCAATCAAGGCCAGCTCACCAGCAGGTTTGTATCTCCAGGAAAAGGGCGTGAGCATCGAAGACTTCAACAGCTACGGGTCGCGCCGCGGGAATCACGAGGTTATGGTGCGCGGAACTTTCGCAAATGTGCGCATCAAAAACTTGATGGTGCCAGGCGTCGAAGGAGGCGTTACGCTTCATCAACCCGACGGGGAACGCATGAGTATTTACGACGCCGCGATGAAGTATGGCCAGGAAGGCGTGCCGCTGGTGGTCATTGCGGGACAGGAGTATGGAACCGGAAGTTCGCGCGACTGGGCGGCGAAGGGAACGCGTCTGTTGGGAGTTAAGGCTGTGATCGCGCAAAGCTTCGAACGAATCCATCGCAGCAATTTGGTCGGCATGGGCGTTCTACCTTGTCAGTTTAAGGAAGGGACCAACGCTGCTTCGCTGGGCCTCGATGGCACTGAGATTTTTGATGTGACTGGGTTGGAAGATGGCGTCAGACCGCAAAAAGATCTGAAGCTTGTGATTCATCGAACTTCAGGCAAGACTGAAGAGGTGCCCGTCACGCTGCGCATCGATACGCCAATTGAGATTGATTATTACCAGCACGGTGGAATCCTTCCTTACGTTTTGAGACAGCTACTGGCGGGCACGACCGATTTTTGATTTCTCTGTGGGTTCTGCGAGCACGGAGGCTGCACAGAGACTAGTAAGACAACCTTGAGGAGCAATAAATGTCATCAGTTCAACCGGCAGAAACAAACACGCCGCGCAAGTACCAGTTATTTATCGACGGGCAATGGGTTGACGCAGAATCTGGCAAAACATTCACCACGCCAAATCCGTCAACGGGCGAGACGCTCGCTGAAGTAGCGGAAGCCGACAAAGCCGACATCGACAAAGCTGTGACCGCGGCCCGCCGCGCCTTCGAGGGGAAATGGTCGAAGATTAGCGCGCGCGATCGCGGCCGTATGCTCTACAAGCTATCGCAGTTGATTGAAGAGCACAGCCAGGAGCTGGCGGCACTTGAAACTGCCGACAATGGCAAGCCAATCAAGGAATCCTCCTACGTTGATCTGCCGCAAGTGGCGGAAAACTTTGAATACTTTGCCGGCTGGGCCACCAAGATCGAAGGTGAAACGATTCCCGTTCCGGGACAGATGTTCAATTACACTCTGCGCGAACCAGTCGGTGTGTGCGGACAAATCATTCCCTGGAACTTCCCGCTGTTGATGGCAGCATGGAAGCTTGCTCCCGCGCTCGCAGCCGGCAACACGATAGTCCTTAAACCCGCTGAGCAGACGCCAGTCACTGCGATGGAGCTGGGCAAGCTGATCCAGGAAGCTGGTTTCCCTGACGGCGTAGTCAACATCCTACCCGGTTACGGCGAAACTGCCGGTGCCGCTCTTGCTGCCCATCCCGGCATTGATAAAGTTGCTTTTACGGGTTCCACCGAAGTTGGTAAGTTGATCGCGAAAGCTGCCGCGGAGAATCTGACAAAGGTATCGCTCGAGCTTGGTGGTAAAGCGCCAAACATTGTGTTTGCCGACGCGGATATTGAACAGGCAGTTAATGGCGCAATGATGGGGATTTTCTTCAACCAGGGCCAGGTTTGTTGCGCCGGCTCACGCCTCTTTGTGCAGGAGGCGGTGAAAGATCAGTTTCTCGAGCGACTGAAAGAGAAGTCAGCAAAGATTGTCGTGGGCGATCCGATGGACAAAGGCACGCACATGGGTCCGCAGGTCTCACAGGATCAACTGGACCGTATCAAGAACTACACCGGCATAGCTCGAGCCGAAGGCGCTACCGTGCTTGCCGGCGGCGAATGTCCCACGCTTGAAGGAGCATTTCAGAACGGTTACTTTTTCCAGCCCACGATCTTCTCGGACGTTAAAAATCAAATGCGCGTGGCCCAGGAAGAGATCTTCGGGCCGGTCGTCTCGGTCATCTCTTTCGAGGACGAAGCCGAGTTAATCAAACAGGCCAACGACACGATTTATGGTCTGTCGGCCGGCATCTGGACAAGCAACATTACGCGCGCGCACCGTTTCGCGAGAGAGATCAAGGCCGGCGTGATTTGGATAAATACCTTCAACATGTTCAATGCCGCCTCTCCCTTTGGCGGTTACAAGCAATCAGGTTACGGTAGGGAGATGGGCAAACACGCGCTCGACATGTACACCCACGTTAAGAGCGTCTGGGTTGATCTCTCGGGAAAGCCGATTGGCTGGTTTGGCAAATAATGTTAGGTAAAAACGAAGCGCTTTTGCGAAATTGGTAGAAAACGCTTTGGGTGCCAGTGGCATCTGTTATGTGCCGCAGTTCTCAGCTCAGGCAAAGTTGTTGTTTCCGGTGCGGCGCTCTCCCTCTAGAAAACTTACTTGGAAAAGGAGATGCGTATGCATTTAGTTAAGAAACTTGGGTCTGCATCGCTGTTACTTGCGGCGGTGTTTCTTCTGACGGCCTGTCCCAGTCAAACAACCATTTCAAGAATTAACGCCGACCCGGGCCGTTATCGGAACAAAGAGGTCGCAATCGTCGGCAATGTCACGGACAGCTACGGCGTCCTGGGCAATGGCGCGTATGAGATTGATGATGGCACTGGAAGGCTTTGGGTGGTGACTCGCCGGGGCGTGCCTTCGCGTGGAGCGCGCGTTGGCGCCAAGGGCCGTGTGTACACAGGCTTCAACTGGGGCGGTCGAAACTTCGGCACTGTCCTGGAAGAAACTGGCCGGGCCTCGAAGCAGAAGTAGTGCATTCGGACCAGTAGTTTCGTCCGCGTATGGATGACAAACTAAGCGCGCAAACTCTCGGCGGCCGTGAGATCGTAAACAGCCTTGACCGAGAGTTTGCGCGTTTGCATTCGCAGTCGTGCGCGATCGTCGACAGTACCGGTGTTGATATTCTTTACGCGAACCCGGCTCAAACAGGAATAGGCTCCCTGCGTTCGATCGGTGAGAACGTGCTGCGATGCGCAGCGGCGATTGAGCAGACTTTCGGAGGTATAACTTCCAACCTCTGGGACGATCCGTTCGAGTGGACGCTGCCCGAATATCTATCAACCCCTGCGAAAGTCATCGAGCATCTGGCGGAAGTTGAAGCCACTCGCGCTCGCGCCTTCCGCAGTTTCGACGACGATCTCTGTTTGCTGAAGCATGTGGCGATGCCCTCAAGTGATACGCGCCCGCTAATCGGCTTGCTTCTCGAAACGCTGCTCCGTGCCGCTGACTATCAAGCTCAGAGCCTGGTGGCCCTCAAGATTCTTTCCCGTACAAGCCCGCCCGGGTTTATTATCTAGCGCAAGTTTACTGCCGAGACGCGAGGTTTCAGGAATGTATTGTCCAAAGTGCGGGCAGCAGCAGGTCTCCGACGCTACTAAATACTGCTCGAGGTGTGGTTTCTTTCTCGAAGGTGTGGCCCTGGTGCTGGCGTCTGGAGGACAGATCCCCACTCGCTACGTGCAACCCGGTAATAAAAAGCTGTCACCTCGTAGCCAGGGAATTCGGCAGGGCGCAATGTTAATGCTAAGTACGTTGCTGCTGGTTCCGCTAGTCGCTATCATCACCGTCAACTTTCTGGAGCCTCTCGAATTTTTGATTGCCGTTACAGCTATAGTTTGTTTCGTGGGTGGCCTGCTCCGTATCCTTTACGCGTTGTTGATGCAGGACGAAGTTGCTCCACTGGAACCAGTACCCGCGGTTGGATATTCGCCGCCGGTGACCCAGTTTGACAGTTCAATGCGCAATGCTTTGCCGCCGGCATCCGCGAATGCTGCGACAGGTTGGCGGCCTCGGCCAAATACGGCGGATATATACCAACCACCCAGCATCACCGAAAATACCACGCGCCTGCTGAATAAAGACGATCCCGAGACTCGCTAACGACCAGCGCGATACATACCGCAACCACCGACTCCGAAAGATGATCGAAACAATTTCCTGTATTCCAGTGCTCGCCGAAGTTCTTCTGGAACGTATCAAACGCGAGGGTCCAATCACATTTCATGATTGGATGAGGGATGCGTTATACGACCCAAGTCATGGCTACTACTGCCGTGACAAGCAAACAAAGTGGGGCAGGGAAGGCGACTATCGCACCAGCCCGGAACGCAGCTCGTTATTTGCCGCAACCTTCGCCCGCTACTTTGCCACGATTTATGACGAACTCGAACGGCCCTCTCGTTGGACGATAGTTGAAGCAGGCGCCGGAGACGGCCGCTTTGCTCATGGCGTGCTGCAAACGTTTCGAGTCTTCTTCCCCGAGGTCTTAGCCGCAACTCGCTACATCATCGACGAAATCAGTTCGCCTTCCCGGGCTCTGGCCAAAAAACGGTTGCTACCTTTTTCCAGGCAATTGGAATTTAGAAACGTTGATGACAAACTTGACGAGTGGGAAGTAAATCCAGGAATCATTTTTTCAAACGAACTGCTCGACGCGTTCCCAATTCATCGGGTTTCAATGCATGACGGCGCGCTTAGCGAGTTTTATGTCAACATTGGCGAAAATGGAGAATTTGCGTGGATGCTGGGGCCTTTGTCGACGCCGCTCCTGCGCTCCTATTTTCAGAAGGAGGGCATCAAGCTGGGCGAAGGTGAGGTGGCCGAAGTTAACCTTGAGATGGAGGAATGGCTAAGGCGAGTTGCCGCTCGCTTGCGCCGAGGGTATTTGATAACTGTCGATTACGGTTTGACAGCAGCGGAACTTGATGGGACGGGAACGCTGCGAGGTTTCCGCCGTCACGAGATTATTAACGACGTTTTGTCCCGGCCTGGCGAACAGGACTTGACGACAACTGTTAACTGGAACTTTGTGAAACGCGTAGGTGACCAACTCGGGTTTGAAGTTTGGGAATTCGCCCGGCAAGACAGGTTCCTGCTTGCAGCCGGACTACTCGATCAATTGCAGCTTGAGTCGCAAAAGACTGAGAGCGAAGCGGAGAAACTCCGTCTTAGTACCGCGGCCCGGGATATGATCTTGCCCGATGGAATGGCTGCAAGTTTTCAGGTTCTGGTTCAGAAGAAGACTTCAGCCTGATTAAACTCGAGCAACCGAAAAATCAAGTGGAGCGCGATTACGAGCTGATAGATATTTGCCACACGGTCGAGGATGGCATGATCACCTACAAGGGTCTGCCGGCCCCAGTGATTACGGACCATCTCACGCGGGAAAGTTCGCGAAGAGTTTATGCCTCAGGTACGGAGTTTCACATTGGCAAGATCGAAATGGTGGCCAACACCGGCACCTACCTCGACAGTCCCTTTCATCGCTATGCCGACGGCACTGATCTCTCGGGACTCGATCTACATTCGGTAGCTAATCTGGCCGGTATCGTCGTGCGCACGGTTGGCGCCGCCGAGCGGGGAATTTCGCTCGAGGCCATGGCGGGCTTAGACCTTAAGGACAAGGCCGTACTTTTTCATACTGGCTGGGACAAGGGCTGGCGCACCGAAGCTTATTCCGACGGTACGCATCCTTTTGTGACCCGCGCTGCTGCGGAGTATTTGGCGCAGTCGGGCGCTGCGCTTGTTGGCATCGATTCCTACAATATCGACGACACTGCCGATGGAAATCGCCCGGCCCATTCAATTCTGCTGGGCGCCGGTATTCCAATTGTGGAGCATCTTTGCGGACTCGGCGATCTGCCGGACGAGAATTTCAAGTTTTTTGCAGTGCCGGTGAAGATAAAGAAGTTTGGCACATTTCCTGTGCGGGCGTTTGGGATTGTCTCAAAGCCTTAACTTGGAAACAACACAATCGAAACGGAGGAGACAATGGGACTAAGCGACGCATTACTACCTGAATTTGATAACGAGATGGCGAACACACGAAAGACGCTTGAGCGCGTTCCTGATGGGAAATCTGACTGGAAGCCGCACGAGAAGTCGACGGCCATGGGCGGGCTGGCCACACACCTGAGCAACATACCAACGTGGGTGGTTTACACAATTGATCAGGACTCGTTGGATCTTGCGCCCGGGGGCAAGCCGCTCCCGCCCGCAGAACTCGCGAAGTCGCAAGCGGACCTTCTGGCGACCTTTGATACCAATGTAGAGAAAGCACGGGCCACGATCGCCGGCGCCAGTGATGCAGAGTTGTTTAAGCCCTGGTCCTTGATGTCAAACGGCAACACACTTCTGACGCTGCAGAAGATTGCCGTCCTGCGCAGCTTCGTGATGAACCATCTCATCCATCACCGAGCGCAGCTGGGCGTCTACCTTAGACTGAACGACATACCGGTGCCGTCAATCTACGGACCGTCAGCAGACGAGAGCCCGTTCTAGTGGCACTCAATTATTAGAATAGCTGAAACTTGATGGTCAGGTATTTCTTTGGGTTCTGGCGGAAGTCGTAGATCAACTTCACACCTTCTGAAGAGAGCTGGTTGACGTTGGAATAGAGTGCTTCATCTGTCAGCAGTTTGCCCACCGTACCCTCGCCGCG
>JALYSR010000273.1 GCA_030854715.1 Acidobacteriota bacterium | reverse complement strand
CGCTGGAACAAGCTGCACAAACTCATTTACCTTGCCGGAGTTGCCGGTGTCCTGCATTTCTGGCTGCTCGTAAAATCAGACACCCGACTGCCGCTCACATTCGGCTTTATTCTGTTGCTGCTGCTGGCGCATCGTTTGCTCGTTAAGTTTTACCCGCCAAGCGCACCGCTCCATGGTGCCCCGCTACTTCCCCGTGAGTAATAATTCTTGGAGCAACCTTCGGTTTGTTGCAACAACAAACTGAACTTTGGTGAACATTCAGCTAGAATCCTGTCATGAAGAATCCGCTGACTCGCTTCTCAAACAGGGTTGAAGACTACGCCCGTTATCGACCAACGTATCCGGCCGCACTATTTGACGTTCTCAAGTCAAATTGCGAACTCGGCGAAACCTCGATAATTGCCGATCTTGGCTCGGGCACGGGCATATTGTGCGAACTGTTCTTGAGAAACGGAAATCCGGTGTTTGGCATTGAGCCAAACGCAGCCATGCGTCAGTCAGCAGAACAACGCCTCCAGGAGTTTGCGAATTTTGCAAGCATCGCGGCGACGGCTGAGGCCACGACGTTGGCATCTCGTAGCGTTGATTTCATCACCGCCGCCCAGGCTTTCCACTGGTTCGACCGCCGAAGGGCAAAGGAGGAGTTTGCGCGTATTCTAAACCCTGAGGGTTGGGTTGTGCTGATCTGGAATGAGCGCCGGCTGGATTCGACGACCTTCCTGCGTGATTACGAAGATCTTTTACTCTCCTACGGAACTGACTACCAGGAAGTCCGTCACGAGAACATTGAACCAGAGATTGCTGAGTTTTTCGCCCCCGCAATCTTCGAACTACGGAGTGTTGAGAATTTCCAACATTGTGACTACGAGGCGCTCAAGGGGCGCGTTTGCTCTTCCTCATACATGCCGGAGCCTGGTGCTCCTAATTTCGATTCCATGCTCTCCCGGCTGGCGGAGATATTCAAAGATAATGAACGCGAGGGAATTGTGACCATTGAATACGATACGAAGATTTTTTATGGTCACCTAACCGTCTGACTCCTTGCCAGGACAGGGAGAACGCGCGAAACCAGGCAACTTGCCCACGCTTTCTTCAACTTGTATCTTAGCGAAATTGCTGGATGCGTTCTTGCCACACAAATTGATCCGCGAATCGCCGATAACTGGTTGGCTAATGGAACTGAATTTGACCAGAACTGCCCAACGGCTTGGCAGTATTCTTGAACTCAGGCTGCAAAAGGTTAAATACTCTCTTCGCGGTCGCTTTTCCCACGCCAACGAACAACAGATACTCAGCCAGTACATTTCGGAGTTGCTGCCGGAAGATCAGCCCAGGACGGTAGTGGACATTGGCGCCGGCAATGGCGTGCGCTGGTCAAACAGCTACGCCCTATTGTCCGAAGGCTGGAGGGCATTGGGCATTGAGGCCGATGCGCAGAAATACGCATTACTGTCGAGAGCTTACCGCCGCTTTCCCAGAGCCCGGGCCTGCCCTTTTCGCGCAACTCCGGACAACATTGCATCGGTTCTCGAACAATTCACAATAGAAAGAGATTTTGGCGTGCTTTGTCTGGATATTGACGGCAACGATTACTGGGTGCTGGACGCCATCTTGTCGAAGTTTAGACCCGGGTTGGTTGTCACCGAAATTAACGAAAACATACCACCGCCGCTCAAATTTAGCGTAAAGTTCGATCTTGATTTTCAACTGCGTCATCACTTCTACGGCTATTCGATCGCGGCGCTAGAGGATCTTTGCGCGAAGCACGGTTACGGCATCCTACAGCTGGAGTACAACAACGCTTCTCTCGCGCCGCGGGAACTCGCCAGAGACCGATTGCGAACGGCTGCAGAGGCCTACCGTGTGGGTTACCTCGAGCGCCCGGATCGGAAGGAGCGGTTTGTAGCCAACCTGGACATGGAGATTTTGCATTCATTGAGACCCGAGGAGGGAATCCGTTTTGTGAATGAGTTTTATGCCAAGGAAGAAGGTAAATACGATCTCACACTCGACAAATCATTGTTGTCTTAACGTTAGTCGTTGGTCCTTTTGAGGTTGGCCCAAAACCAATGCCTGAAAACAGACGCAGCGATGAACGTGTTTCACTAAATCTTCCGGCCAGGTGGGATGGAGTTTCCGGGTCGCACGAGGCCCGGATTGAAGACTTGAGTCTGGGAGGATGTTTCGTCAATACGTCGGGAAGGGTTGACCCCGGAGAAATCGTGAGCCTTGAGATGAGGCTACCTTCAGGCGAATGGCTGGAATTGCGCGGTGCGGTTGTGTCTTACCAGCACGGGACCGGATTCGGACTTTTATTTTCTTTCCTGACTGACGACGAAGAACAAGCCCTCAGGGAGTTAGTCACTTAAACTCACTGAATAGCCCGCTTTTCGATCACGCCGATAGCATGAGCGAGATCTGCTCGTGTGATGGTGCCTTGTGGTCGAAATGAGGTATCCGCCTGGAGCAGTCCCGTTGAAATCGCAACGGACACGTAGCCTCTCAGCTCACTCGGAATGCCGGAAGCATCAAGAAACGCGAGCGGACAACCTGCCTTGGCCTCGGCATCTCCGCGAAGTCCGGCGGCCCTCACGAGTGCGACGGCTGCTGCTAAACGGCTCACGCTTTCATAGGGTCGGAATTGGCCTCTTGGCACGTCGAGGAAAAGTGCACCTGTTGGCGAAGCTTGCGCGCTTTCCACAAACAACATGGAGGACTGATCCCGCACATCTGAATAAGTGGAACGGCCGGGCAGGTACTGCGGCACTCGTGCGCTTAGTACCAGCGCCGTAGCTAAATCCAGGCGGGAAACTCCAAACTCGGCCCGGAATTTCGATCCTATCGGCCACATCGTAAAAGAACGCAGGCTTTGATAAACCTCATCCCGCAGAGCAGGGCTCAGGGAGTCCACATCGTTCATACGCGCATAACGCGCGCGACCTATCTCCAGCGTTCCATAAAACTGCTGTGGCGTTCCCAGCACGCCAAGAGTATTAAGGACGCCTACGCGCCACGCCCCCGCCGTGGGCCCCACAACCGTTAGGCTTTCCCGCTTGCCGTTGAGGCCCGGCAAGTTGAGCGTGTTGGCCTGTCCGCGCAGAACTCCGGTCTGGTCATAAACGGAAAGACCGAGATCATTGGTGCTCCAAAGTGGTCCCCACGAAATCTGCACCGAAGCTGATATCGCGCCCTCGGGGATCGTTATAGTTGTTTCGGCTGAACTGCCTGGCTTCACTATTCCGGAAAACTCAGTTGGCGCCTCAGTAACAAACTGTACCTGATTGCGATCAAGCGTTCCGCGCCAGGCGCCTATACGTCTTGCGGGGAATGACGCTTGAATGACGGCTGCGTGCACATTTAGCATTCCGGTTCCCGCCTCGTAGGTGTAATAAGGCGGCAAAGGAGTGGCAGTGCGTTGCAAAATGTCTTTTACCCGCGCTGGAGTCAGGCTTGGATTAGCTTCCAGCATCAAGGCAATTGCCCCGGCGACCTGCGGTGCTGAGAAGCTGGTCCCATTCGCGGTGGTGTAGTAAGGCAGTTCTGAAGCACTAAGACGGCTCGCATCAGCACCTGCAAGACCGGTGGCTCCAGTCACATTGGAAATGCCCGACCCACGCAGACTCACCACGTCGACGCCCGGCGCTACCAGCGTCGGATGAAACATTGGATTGGCGAAGTCACCGCGCGAAGAGAAGCTGGCCAGATGACCCTGGGTGTCGGTAGCGCCAACGCTTACGACCCAGGGCGCCACGGCATAAGGATTCAAAGTATGTTGGCCGGGACCGGTGTTTCCCGCCGAGAACACGACGTTAATGCCCGCGTGAGTCAGCATCTTCGTCGCGACGTTGACCGGATCGTTGGCGTCATAAACGGTGCTGGCCGAAAAACTGCAATTGACAACCCGGACCCCAAGGTTACTCCCGTTTGCCAGGAGATAATCAAAACCTTCAAGGACGTAGAGAAGCGACAGATCGCCGGCGCTGAGACCAACCAGTCGGGCTCCGGGAGCGACCCCGGCGAATTTTCCGCCTGAGAGACTGCCGTCGCCGGAGACCACACCGGCAACAAAAGTGCCGTGTCCGTAAAGCTGATCGGTGTTTTGCAGGCTCTCTGAATTTATCGGGTAATTAAAACCGACGCTGGCACTTTGTGTATCGGCGAGTTTGACGTTCTTGATTACGCGGCCGGCCAGGTCTCCATGCGTCCCGTCAATACCGGTGTCGAGTACCGCGACGGCAACATTCTTTCCCGTGACGGGAAGCCCACTGTTGTTACTGGTGATCTCAGTATCGCGCCAGGCACGATTAACTCCGGTTACCGCCCTGACTTCCGGTTCGCTGTTCAAGTTGAGGGTTCGGTTTCCATAAATTGATCGGACGGCTGGCAACTTGGATATGGCAATCATCTGGTCGCGTGTGCCGGTGACCGTGATTGCCGGAAGCACGCGAAAACGAGTTCCCCCAACAATGCCTATTTTTTGCAAATCCGCGAGATCCGCATCGGTCGGTGGGCGATGGTAAACAACAACGGCGTTGACGCTGCTGTCATCGACCAGGGCATTAAGTTTGATCAGGAGTTCAGGATCGACGCTTTGAAGGCCGGATTTGATTGGGAGGGCCGCATCAGCACCAGTCATGACGATTCCGTCAGCGCCCGTCATGACAATGCCGTCGGCCCCGGTCATCACGATGCCATCTGCGCCGGTCATAACAATTCCGGTAACGCCGGTAAATCTCAATCCGTCCGGAACAACTGAAAAGACTGTACCGTCCGCACCCGTCGCTCGTACTGAGTCGGCGCCAGTCATAACGATCCCGTCGGCGCCGGTCATGACAATGCCGTCAGCGCCGGTCATCACAATTCCATTGCCCGCTTTGCGCTCGACCCCATCAGCACCGGTCATAACAATTCCATCGGCGCCCGTCATCACTATGCCGTTCGGCAAAACGATCGTGACTGAGTCCGCTCGATAAATCGATCCATCGGCACCTGTCATCACAATACCGTCAGCACCGGTCATGACAATGCCATCAGCGCCGGTCATGACAATGCCGTCGGCGTGAGTAGATCGCACACTGTTCGAATAAGCCACACTGTCGGCGCCGGTCATGACAATGCCATCAGCGCCCGTCATCACGATCCCGTTAGCCCTGGAATTCATGACCCCGTCGGCGCCGGTCATCACGATGCCATCAGCGCCGGTCATGACTATCCCATCCGCGCCCGTCATCACTATGCCGTTGGCTGAGGTGACACTGATGCCGGCCATGACTGGCGACACTAATGCCAACACGACCAATGTCATGGCGACAGACTGTCTCAATTTTATGAAGACGGGAGTGGAACTGCTCATGCTTAGCAAACTATCACCTCAGTCGGGTTTATTGGCGCAGTAGCTAACTGGTTAAACTCTAAAGCGAGGGTCGCTGCCCCACTGAGCGCTTCTGGGTGTTGCAAGTCCTACCAGCACTCGTATTTGGAGCGCCGCCTACCCCATTTCAAGGCCGAGCAACCACACAAAACACTCCC
>JALYSR010000245.1 GCA_030854715.1 Acidobacteriota bacterium | reverse complement strand
GAGTTGGAGCGCCTGGAGTCGTTGGAACAATTGCGGGCACTTGAACATGGCGTGAAGATCAAGGCAATCAAAGCACGCGCTTCCTCGATTGGAGTTGACACGAATGATGATTTGGAGCGGGTGCGTTCGATTGTTGAGGAGAGGCTCGCAGTTTAGAGTTGTACTCTCAACTTCCTGAAACTCATGAGCGACTGGATTGGATTAGCAGTGATTGGGTTTATTGTTCTTTGTGCGCTGTTTGCACTGTGGCAGCTAAGTAAGCCCTATGAGGTTAGCGTTGAGGAGTTTGAAAAGCGCGCGCACGAAGCGCCGAGCTTGCTCAGCGCGGGTTTTGTCGGCTTGCAAAAGATCCTCGACCCCGCCACGACCAAGGCTGTGATAGCGCAGGAGGATTTCAGAGAGGGCCGGTTTGACGCAGAACAGGGAAAGGGTGATGGACCGGACGCTGGGGAAAAGGCACAGGAGGCAGAAGGCAGAAAGCAGCAGGCAGAGGTCGCAACTTTTGAATGATTAGCTCAGGGAGTAGGAATGACTAAATACATCTTTGTAACAGGCGGCGTGGTCTCCAGTTTAGGAAAAGGTTTGGCGGCGTCTTCGATTGGCTGCCTGCTCGAGGCCCGCGGTCTTAACGTCGCGTTGATCAAACTCGATCCCTACATCAATGTCGATCCCGGCACAATGTCGCCGTTTCAACATGGCGAAGTGTTTGTCACCGACGATGGCGCGGAAACTGATCTCGATCTGGGACACTACGAGCGATTTACCCATGCACACCTTTCGCAGGCTAACAATTGGACCACCGGCCGGATCTATCTTTCGGTGATCGAAAAAGAACGCCGCGGAGACTACCTGGGTAAGACCGTACAGGTGATTCCTCATGTCACCAACGAAATAAAAGCCGCGGTGCGCGCGGTGGCCGAAAAAGACAATCCGGACGTGATCATCGTGGAGATTGGGGGGACGGTCGGCGACATTGAATCGCTGCCGTTTCTGGAAGCGATTCGTCAAATGGGAAACGAAGAGGGCGCGGGCAACACGCTTTTCATTCATGTGACTCTCGTCCCTTATATTGCCGCAGCCGGCGAACTAAAGACAAAACCAACGCAGCACTCGGTTCGCGATCTGCGCGAGATTGGTATTGCCCCTGACATTCTCCTTTGCCGCTCTGAAAAACCACTTTCATACGACTTGCGGTCAAAGATTGCGCTTTTTTGCAACGTCAAGGAGTCGGCGGTCATTAGCGCTCAGGACGTGGACACGATTTACGAAGTGCCGCTTGCTTTCCACGAGCAGGGTCTGGACGAACTGATCGTAACGCAGCTCGGTTTCGGAGCCCGGGCCTCTCAATCCGATCTGGCCGAGTGGCGCGACCTGGTGGGCACGATTCGCGAACCGTCTGGCGGAGAAACTTCGATTGCGATCGTTGGCAAGTATGTCGAGCTGGAAGATTCCTACAAGTCGTTGCGAGAAGCGCTAACGCACGGAGGCGTGGCCAATAAACTTCGGATTGATGTGAAATGGATCGAGTCGGAAGATCTTATGGACGACCACTATGAGTCGCGTCTGCGCGACTTCGACGCGATACTGGTGCCTGGCGGCTTCGGCAAACGTGGCATAGCGGGCATGATCCGCGCCATCACCTACGCCAGAAAAAGCGGCACACCATACTTCGGTATTTGTTTGGGAATGCAAACTGCCAGTATTGAGTATGCGCGAAATGTCTGCGGCCTCAAGGATGCCGATTCGACGGAATTTGATTCCGACAGTCCCTATCCGGTCATTTTCAAGCTACGCGACCTGGTTGATGTTGAGGAGCTTGGCGGCACGATGCGTCTGGGCGCGTGGCCCTGCAATATTTCCTCCGGTTCGCTGGCTGAAGAAATCTACAGCGCGGAAGAAATCAGCGAACGTCACCGGCATCGGTACGAGTTTAATCCTGAGTTTCGGGAAACTCTTGAGCGAGGCGGCCTGGTTTTTAGTGGCGTCTCGCCAGATGGGAAGTTTGTGGAGATAGTCGAACTCAAGAAAGAAGAACACCCCTGGTTTCTCGGTTGTCAATTTCATCCCGAATACAAATCAAAGCCTCTTAATGCGCACCCGCTGTTTTCCTCATTTGTTCGTGCTGCTTATGAAAACCGGCTACGGAATGAGACATCGATGGACAAAGGCGGTGAACCAGAACTGCTAATTCCGGAGCGGGCGACGGCCACCAGCGCGGATTAGTGGAAATTCACTGTCCACAGATTCCGCAGATTACACAGATTGGATTAGACATTCGACCGAGTCCTAAAGCATTTTTCTGCCGTTGTGAAGCTCTGAATCTGCGGAATCTGTGTAATCTGCGGATAGGTCTGGAAGTGACGCCCATGCCTCGGGCCTCCGCTGCAAAAGTCCTCCGCTAACGCTCCTCCTTCGGTTTAGGTGATAATGCTCGCGCTCTCCCGGAACTCAGAATCAATATGCTTCATTGCCCAACATGCGGAAGGCACTATTCAGCCGACTTCAAATTTTGTCCTGAAGACCAGTCGCCTCTTCAAGCTGATGCCACGATCGCCGGGGGAATTCCGGTTGATCCGCTCGTGGGCCATACGCTGGACGGAAAATATCGCCTTGAGGACCGATTGGGTATCGGCGGCATGGGTACTGTCTATCGCGCGCGTCATCTTCTCATCGATCGCCCGGTCGCAGTTAAGGTACTTAATCCGCGGTTTGTCGAAGACGAAGCTGCCCGCACGAGATTCCAGCGGGAAGCAAGAGCTGCGGGCCGGCTGCAACATGTAAACGCCGTCACTGTTACCGACTTCGGGCAATCCCAGGACGGCTACGTTTATATCGTGATGGAGTTGCTCGAGGGCCGTACGCTGCGGGACGTACTCGCAAAAGAAGCTCCCCTTGACCCGGCGCGGGCAGTCGCGTTGATGCTCCAGATTTCGGCGGCGGTGGCGGCCGCTCATGAAGCGGGAATCATCCATCGCGATCTGAAGCCGGCAAACATATTTATTGTGCAACGCGCTGAGGTTCCCGCACTCGTCAAGGTGTTGGATTTTGGTATTGCAAAACTGGCCATTGAGTCTCTCGAAGAAGATGAGCCGAAGATGTTGACGCAAGTTGGTGCGATGATCGGCACGCCGCGTTACATGTCGCCGGAGCAATGTGACGGAGCTGAGCTTACGCCCGCCGCTGATGTCTACAGCCTGGGTGTTATCCTTTATGAAATGCTTACAGGCACGGTTCCATTCAGCGGATCGACTCCATTGGCAATTGCGATGAAGCACACTTCGGAGAGTCCGCGAAATCCACGTGAGTTTGTTTCTACAATTCCAGCGGCCCTTGAAGAAGTTGTGCTGCACACGCTGGAAAAGCGGCCCCAGAATCGCCCGGCGAATGCGGCGGAGTTTCGCGCCGAGTTGTTGGCGACGGCAGATCGACTTGGGCTTGAACATGCGGCGATAGCGAGTGCGCCAAACATCGAGGCGTTACGCAGCGTGGGAACTGAATCCCCGTCCGGGCGGCTGGTCATCGATATTTCTCGTCTGCGGGAAAGCCGCGCCAGTAATTCCGATGTCAATGAGGTAACGGTAGTCACTTCGGCTCTGGCGCGAAGCTCCGGCGGAAATGGCCCGGCTTCCACGGTAGTGAAGTCAGGGGAACATCGCACGTTTCCACGACTCTCAGTCTCGTTCACAGGCTCGGACAAATCGAAGAAGCAACTCAAGATCGTCGCGGCAACTATTGCCGCGCTGCTCCTGATTGGGATCACGGTTGCAGTTCGGTCTCGCAAGGGCGCGCCGTTCATCAACGTTAATGCCGCCGCCAGTCCGAGCCCCACTCCTACCGTTCAGCCGTCTCCCTCTCCGTCTCCTTCAGCAACGCCTTCGCCCAAACGGGAAGCCAGGCCAATTGCCTCGCCCACGCCGAAGAAAGACTCGAAGGCGCGTTCACTTGTTAACAAGGTTAAGCGTATATTCAAAAACCCATTTTAGAACCAGCAAGCCGATGGCAGACGTTCAGGTAAAACCTTTCGCAGTTGGAAATACGACGTTCGGCGATGGCCGATTGACGATTATTGCCGGTCCTTGTGTCATCGAATCGCGAGAACACGCGCTGATGATGGCACTTGAGTGTTCGTCGCGCGCACGTGACGCCGGGCTTGACTTCGTTTACAAATCATCATTCGACAAAGCCAACCGTTCGTCGCTTCAGAGTTTTCGCGGACTCGGTATGTCCGCAGGTCTCGATGCTCTGCGCGAAGTGAAAGAAAAAATAGGCGCGCCGGTGCTTACGGACGTTCACGATGTGTCACAAATCGAAGCGGTGGCTGAGGTTGCCGACATACTTCAGATCCCGGCGTTTCTTTCGCGGCAAACTGACTTAGTACTGGCGGCGGCGAGATCGGGACGGGCAGTCAACATCAAGAAGGGGCAATTTCTTGCGCCCCAGGATGCTCGCAACATCGTGGACAAAGCGCGTGCGGTTGGTTGTGAAAAACTGATGCTGACGGAGCGTGGAGTTAGTTTTGGTTACAACAATCTCGTGGTTGATATGCGATCGTTTCCAATCATGCACGAGTTTGGGGTCCCAATCGTGTTCGATGTGACCCATTCACTTCAACTTCCCGGTGGCCTCGGTCATGCAACCGGAGGACAATCCGAATACATCGAACCGCTCGCTCGCGCGGGAGTTGCTTGCGGAGTGGACGCGGTCTTTATGGAAGTGCACGATTGTCCGGAACGCGCGCCCTCAGATGGCCCCAATGCATTGCCGCTGGAACGCATGGCAGCACTGCTGTTGATGCTGCGGGACATTCATAAGCTGGTGAGCAACGGGGCAGCATGACGGGATGAACGTCGAGGCCCATTAGTTCGATCAAGTCATAAGTCAAAATAGTCTCTAATATGAAAATCATCGCGACTGTTCTTGCCGCTCTTTTCATGTTCTCCGCTATGGTTCACGCGCAGGAAGAAGCGCGCGCGGCGTGGCAAATAACCAACTTCGATATCACCGCGAATATTCAGCAAGCCGAACGGGTGTTAGGCGTAGTAGCTATTCTTAACGCGACGAATGTAGGTCGCGGCACCGGTTCGTCCTTTACGTTTCGCCTCAACTCAAAAGCCGCCATCAAAGCGGTGACGGTGGGCGGAGCAAATGCCAACTTCCGCGCAATTGCCGAATCATACGGAAATCTAC
>JALYSR010000201.1 GCA_030854715.1 Acidobacteriota bacterium | reverse complement strand
CTTTCGCGCCGCCCGGCGAACTCCATCGTTAGGTCCTCTATTTCTGACTGCGGGGTATTAAGAAAACCTTCTGGCGCCGCCATCCCCCTCGGCATCTCAGAAATAGAGCCCGAGCAACCAAATCTCTCCGATTAGTAGTTTTGTCTTGAGTAGTATTTGTCACTTGTAAAGTACCCAACGTTTCAACCTTAGATGAAATATGAAAGACAATAAGGCATCCTTTATTTATCCGCTCTGTTTAGTTCTCGCGGCCTTCATTCCGGGCCTGCTCGGTTCGTTGGCGGCAACTCCTGTCTTGACCGTTGATATCCCACAAAACACTGTCCCGCGGTTTGAGCGTTCCGGATGCGCTGTTGATGTCCCCGGGCCGGAGAAGAACAAGGTGGAGTGCGGATACCTGGTGGTCCCGGAGAACCGTCAGAAAAGGGATGGCCGTTTAATACGCCTGCCGATCATCATTCTAAAAAGTAACAGTCCAACACCCGCGCCCGATCCCGTGCTGCGCACTTTGGGTGGACCAGGCGCCAGCTCGCTAAGGATGCTTAGAGGCAGACAAGCTTCGCCCTGGCTTGATCATCGAGATCAGATTATTTTCGAACAGCGCGGTACCCGTTATGCCCAACCCAACCTCGACTGCCCGGAAGTAGACGCCGCCAGGTTTGACAATACCAAAGCAAATTTAGACGAAAGCACTTCAATACTGCGCGAGGTGACAGCGGCAAAGAAGTGTCGCGAGCGCCTGGTGAAAGAAGGCATCGACCTTGCGGCCTACGACAGCGCTCAAAGCGCCGCCGACATCGATGACTTGCGACGTGTTTTGGGCTATCAGAAGGTGAATCTCTACGGCGTGTCATATAGCGCGCGCCTCATGATGGAAGTCGTGCGTAATTACCCCGACGGCGTTCGAAGTGTAGTACTCGAGTCGACGCTTCCACCCTCGGTGAACTATGACGAGGTGGGCGTTGACGCAGCTGTACGGGCCCTCAATGTGCTTTTCAGAAACTGCGCCGCCGATGCGCAGTGCAATAGGGCTTATCCGAAACTTGAGCAGGTGTTTTATGACCTGGTGCGCCGAGCGAATGAAAAGCCGATACCATTTGTCATCGTGCAAACAAGTCCTGGCGAGACCTTCACTATTAAGCTGGACGGTAACGACATTACCACCTGGGTTCTCGACTATTTGCTTTCGGGCGATCCGGAGGGTATTGCGGACGCACCTTCGCAAATTTTTCAAGTGGCAAAGGGTGACGCCAGTCCATTGACAGCGTACGCGGAAAGCAAGGCCGGGCCCGGGGGATTTCGGGCGTGGGGTATGCGCTATTCTGTCTGGTGCCGCGAGGAGTTCCCTTTCGAGAATCGCCGGACGATTGCAGCGCAATCCAACCGCTATCCGCAACTTCGGGGTTACTCGATACAGGCGCCGATGTTAGCTATCTGCGACGTGTGGGGGGTTCCACCGGCCAAGCCGGTGGCGAACAAGCCGGTGGTAAGTGATATCCCCACTCTAATATTCTCGGGAGAGTATGACGCTTATACGCCCCCTTCGTGGGGCCAACTGGCCGCTCAAACTTTGCGACACAGCTATTATTTTGAAGTGCCCGGTGTAGGACACGGTCCTGGTTTCAGTAGCAAGTGCGCGCGAGACATGGTTGCTGCTTTTTTTGACAATCCATCAGTCGCACCAAACGACGCTTGTCTCAAAGCGCCGACGCTGAAATTTACGATCAGGAAGTAGGGAAAATGCGTTTGAGGGCGGGTGCGCGTCGGTCTGCTCAGCGTTGTGAAAGGCCAGACTGCGCACTTCTCTCGCCGGGACGGACAACCCGAGTTGAACCATCAGAAAACTTCACGATTAGACTTCCATCAGCGGCACGAAAGAACTTTGGCGAGGCCACGCTAGCTGCACCGTATGAACGAATGCGGAAGTCGGCTGAAGGCTCCGAAAACCTATCGCGAAAGTCAGCATTCGGCAGCCTTACGCTTGGCGCCTCAACACGGCGCTGGTTATGCCTGGCTTCAGCCACTGGCGATTCTTTTGCGTGAACCGAAATAGCGTGAGCCTTAACAATAGCGGCGGGCTTCGCCAGAGTGAGGTGCTTCACTATAGCGGCAGGCTTCACTACAGCAACGACATTCTTTTTTTCATGAGACCGTTCGGCTGGAGTCACAGGACCAGGACTTCGCGTTTTTGCTACAGGAGTAACGGGGTTTTCAGTAGCACGCGGCTTGGATAAAGGAATGGCTGCGCTCTCACTAACGCGCGGCCGTTCCGGCTTGCGACCGGCCGCCGGCTGTCGCTGCGTGGCGACCGTGTTGACAGGCGTCGCGTTAACAGCCTCGACCGGCGCTTCGAGCCGTCCTCGCGAGCCGTAAAAGATTCCGCCGGCTACCGTAATGACAGCAACAAGAACTGCTGTCACCCCTGCTGGACCAAAGCTCTTATTTGAGACCACCATTACCAACTTCGGCTCGGCAACAGACGCGGCACGCCGCGCAGAAGTAACTTCACTGTCAGCTATCACCTCACGATTGATTGGGACGTCAACTCTCACTCCGACCTTCTTTGTCCGGCCCATGCTTCTGAGAGCCTCGCGAAACTCGCTGGCTGTCTCATAGCGGTTTTCCGGCTTCTGCGCCATCGCCTTATTCAAGATCGCCGATATCTCTGGGCCAACCGCCGCATGGATTTTGTTAGCTGCAGACAGCGGATCAGGCTCGGCATTCAAAAGCGCGGAGGCTCTAACCATGGCATCAGGCGGTTTGATTCCAGTCAGCAGGTGATAAAGCGTTGCACCGAGCGCATAGATATCGCTGCGCGGATCGGTTCGTTGGTCCTGAATCTGCTCGAGCGGCGCATAGTGTCGGGTGTAGCCGTAGAAGGCCTGGGAATGAGTCACTGATGCATCTGATGGTTGAGCCTTGGCCAGGCCAAAGTCGAGCAAAGCAATCTGGCCCGTGGCGGTTAACTTCAAATTGTGCGGCTTGATATCGCGATGAATTACCTGGCGATCGCGTGTGTGGAGATAGATCAGTGCATCGAGCAATTGATCGGCCCAGGCGATTACCTGGTCACAGGGAAACGGGCCCGGCTGTTGCGAAATGATTCTGGCGAGGTCAGTGCCGCCTATGTACTCCATCACCAGAAAAGCACGATTGCCTTCCACAAAATGATCGCTCACCCGCGGCAGTGCCGGATGCTGCATGCCAGCGAGTAACCGCGCCTCGTGCTCAAATTGTTTGCGCATGGACGACTCGGACGAGAGAGTCTCCTTTAACGCAACTGTTATCCCAAGTCGCTGGTCTACGGCTTCGTAAACCGCACCCATGCCTCCGCGGCCAAGTTGCCGCACGATGCGGTAGCGATCCTGTAAAACCGTGTCAGTGACCAGCGGTGAGTTAACCGCATGGTGTGCTTCGTGTGATGCCGTCAATTGGAGTTTCTCCATGCCGAAAAATGGCTGAAAGCAGAAAACTGGGATCGCCCTACCAACAAGGAAAACTTAAAATAGATCGTTGTGCGTCCGGTAAAACGATTTGATTGAAATGTTCGAGAGATTACTAGGGCAGCAGCGGTTCTTAAGACCGCCGTATTTGATGGAACCTCGCCGAGTTGATGACCAACTCAACGTTCAGAAGTATAAGACACTCAGCAACATAGCACAAGAAGAAACGTGATATTGCAGCTTGGTTCACAAGCTATTTGACCGATGAGCGTGGACAACGCGTTGATGTGAACCAAGCAGACCAAAACCTGCGAATTCGAGTGTAGAAGGATTATCTGAAATGCAGCAGTCCTAATCACCACCTGCACCGGCTCTGACTTGCTCGCGTTCGTCTTTACGCCGGTCCTGCACTCCGACTGCATCGTCAATGTGGTTCTCCACATTGGACGTTCGTGACCCGGCTAGTCTTCCCCGAGTACCGAAGACTCGCCGGCGGAAACCAGATAAAGCGCTCGCCAGTTTTCGCCAGCGCGCGGTATGACGCAGATCATCAAGCAGAGAATAGACAACGGGTGTGGCAATTAATGTCAGTAAGAGCGAGAGTGTTTGCCCACCAATAACAACCACCGCGATCGAACGCCTTTCTTCGGCGCCCGGACCGGTGCCCAAAGCCAGGGGCAGCATCCCGGCAATTAAGGCCAGTGTGGTCATCAGAATTGGGCGCAAACGATCTCTATTCCCCTGCATGATCGCTTCTAACCGTTCAATGCCCCGCGCGCGCAAGCTGTTCATGTGATCGATCTGGAGGATTGAGTTTTTCTTTACCACACCGAATAGCACGAGTATACCCAGCGCCGAGTAGAGATTGAGCGTATCGCCCGTGGCCCAGAGCGAGAGCAAAGCAAAAGGAATTGAGAGCGGCAAACTGAGGAGGATCGTTATCGGATGTATGGTGCTCTCAAACTGTGAGGCGAGAATCATGTACATGAAAATGATTGACAGGATGAACGCCCAAATGAATTCCGTAAAAGTTCGTTCCAGCTCACGGGCCCTCCCTGAAACCGTGGTGGTGTAAGCGGCCGGAAGATGCATATCAGCCACCGCGCCGCGCAGCGCTTCAATGCGGTCGGCTAGCGCGAAGCCCGGCGCAACGGAGGCCCTCATTGACACCAGTCGTTCCCGATCAAGGCGATCGATTCGCGAGGGGCTGTTATCGCGTCTTATCTTCACCAGGTTATCGAGACGCACGAGTCCGCCGCGCGACGACGGAACATAAAGCCGCTGGATGGTGGCGACATCGCTGCGATCCTGTTCGGCCAGCCGCAGTTGAACGTCGTAATCTTCGTTAATAGATTCATCGCGAAAGCGGGAAGCGCGATCCTCCCCGCCAACCATCAAACGCAAGCCAGTGGCTATGTCGGAACTATCTACGCCAAGGTCAGCGGCACGCGCGCGGTCGATCTCGACGCGAAGCTCCGGCTTGTTGAGTTTTAGCGAGGTGTCAGCGTCTACAATTCCGCCGAGCGTTTGCGAGCGCTTCAGCAACTCATCGGCGTAGCCCGAGAGTGCTACGATATCCGGGCCGTGCAAATTGAAATCGATGTCGAAGCGGCCACTCGCGCCAAAATTAAATGACGATGCATTGCGCACGCCGGTGCGCATCGGCGCATACTTTTGCAAACGACGGCGCACCTCAGTCATCACATCCTGCTGAGCATAATTTCCCTTGAAGGCTTTTAGTGGGTTTCCCTTCAGTGTCTCCGTCCACAGCCGGCCGAGCGAAAAAGTGCGTTCTTCATGCGGCGCGATGCGAACGTAGGCTCCGCCCTGATTGACCCCGCCGAGAAACGAGCCCCCCGCACTCGACAGCACCAGCTGCACTCCAGGCGTCGAAAGAATGTCTTTTTCAATTGCCGACATGGCAGCACTCATCACGGCCAGGTTCGTGCCCTCGGGGCCGTTGACGCTAACCTCAAATTCAGCCTCGTCGACGTTAGTGGGAATGAACTCCTGCTTAACCGCGCGATAAAGCGGAATGGTGGAAGCGATCACCGCCAACGCGATCAACGACACTGCCAGCCTATGCCGCATGGCAAAAGCCAGCATCGCCGTGTAGACCCGATCAATCCAACGATAAAATCCGCGACGCGAAGCTGGTGAACCGTGTCCACCGCCTCCACCCTTGCCGGCGTCTGCGACCCTAATCAGTCGCGAGCTCATCATCGGCGTCAACGTAAACGAGACGAGCAAACTTACCAGGATGGCCACGGCTGCGGTAATGCCGAATTGATAAAGGAAGCGTCCGGAGATAGACGACATAAAGGAGACAGGCAGAAAAATGACGACGAGCGAAAGCGTGGTTGCAAGGACTGCAAGTCCAATATCTTTTGTAGCCTCCCGCGCGGCCTCCTTTGGTTCAATTTTCTTTTCTTCAATGAAACGGAAAATATTTTCGAGCACAACAATGGCATCGTCGATAACGACACCGACCATCAGCACCAGCGCCAGCATCGTCACGCTGTTAAGGGTGAAATTTAGCGCCCGCATCATTCCAAAGGTGGAAATTAGTGAACAGGGAATTGCAACTGCCGCAATAAGTGTTGAGCGCCAGGACCGCATGAAGAGCAGTACGACGAGGCTGGCCAGAATACTACCCATCACGAGGTGCTTCTGAATTTCGTGGAGCGCTGCTTCGATGTAGCGCGATTGATCGCGAATCACTTCAGTCTTGACGTCGGCCGGCAGTTGGCTCGTCACCCGCGGCAGTTCCTTCTTTATTCCGTTGATGACGTCGATGGTATTGGCCCCGGATTGCCGCCGGATCTCTAGCGTAACTGTAGGCACTCCGTTGAGGCGCGCCAGCGATCTTTGTTCCTTGGTTCCGTCTTCGACTCGACCCACGTCGCGCAGGTGAATTGGCGAGCCGTTTACATTGGCGATTACAAGGTCCTCAAAGCCACGCGGATCGGTGTATCGCCCCAGCGTACGCAACACCAATTCTTCCCGACCGGTGTTCACGTTACCGCCGGGAACGTCAGCATTCTGCCGTGTCAGCGCTGCCCGCACAGCGGTAATAGGAATCTGATACGCAGCCAATCTTTCCGCGTCGATCCAGATATTTATCGCCCGATCGAGTCCGCCCACCACGCGCACCTCGCCAACGCCTCCGACGCGTTCAAGCTGAACCCTGACAGTCTTGTCGGCGAGTTCGGTCAGTTCACGAAGCGAGCGATCGGCCGAGAGCGCAATCGTTATGACGGGAGTACTGTCGTTATCAAATTTTTGAACGATAGGAGGAGTAGCATCCGGCGGTAAATTTCGACCCAAACTGTTGACGCGGTCACGAACGTCCTGGGCCGCCGACTCGAGGTTGCGGTCGAGCTTGAACGTCGCAATAACTATCGAGGTGCCCTGTCCCGAGATCGACCGCAGCTCGTCAATACCATCAACTGTGTTTACTACTTCTTCGATTTGTTGGGTGACGAGAGATTCAACTTCTTCAGGTGAGGCCCCTGGAAGGTTTGTGCGTATGCTGACGGTGGGAAGATCCACTGACGGAAAACGATCCACTCCCAGCTTGAAGAAACTTGCCGTACCCACGACGACCAACGACAAAACAATCATTGTCGCGAAGACCGGTCGGCGAATACATATTTCGGCTAGTTTTTGCATAACTCAAGAAAGTACTGAGTGCTGAGTACTGAGTGCTGAGCTTTGAATCAGTTTGTCGATTCGAGTCCCGCTCGTTGCCGCTGAATTGAAGCTCTCAGGCCGCCTATAATTTTTCCGACCTCAATTGCCTCACCCATCAACGAGTCGAACGCGTCCGCCGGGATGTAAGCAACATCCAACGCAATATAGAGTTGATTTCGCAACTCTGCACAAGATCCCTTCGCCATCACCAAAAACCGATGAAATTCCGCCGCACCGCCTCTTTCAAATCCCTCGGCGATGTTGGACATAGTCGAGACGGCCGCCCGTCTAATCTGATCCTTCCGACTGTAGTCGCGCGCAAAGTTGCCCTGGTTAGTTGTTTTGTAAATTCGAGCAGTAAGCTTACGCGCCTTCTGCCATGCAATTAGGTCTTCGAACTTTTCAACTTTCTTCGACATGGGAATCCCTCCTCTTCGTTTTGAATTGAGGGTGATAGTTATACGCGTAACGGTTCAGCCATTCACTCAGCACTCAGTACTCAGCACTCAGCACTTTCTTTACTGCACCACTTCAACTGGCATCCCCGACTGCAAATTGCCCGGATCGACAATCACTTGTTCGCCGACATTGATGCCCGCGAGTATCTCGGTCCAGTCGCCGCTTTTCCGTCCAGTCGTTATTGGCTTTTCCAAAGCTTTTCCGTTTTGCACCACAATTACTTTTTCGATCCCGGCGAAAGTAACGATGGAATTGTTGGGCACAGTGACGGCCATCTTCGCATCGTTAGTAACGATTTCCGCCTTGGCAAAGGAGCCGGGTCGTAGGCTGCCGTCGTTTTGCACATCGGCTTCAACCATGAGCATGCGATTCTGCTGCGCTATCACCGGACTAAGACGTTTGATCTGGCCGAAGTAAACCTTCGCATCGCCTTCAACGCTGACGCGAACGTTTTGTCCGGAACGAATAGTGCCTGCATCTCGCTCAGGAACTTCCGCCCGCAGACGAAGCGGGTTCATGCGCACAATATCCACCACCGGGGCGCCGGCTGCCAGATACTCTCCTACGCTAGCGCGCTTCTCCTGCACGATGCCGTCCAACGGTGCATAAACGGCAGTGTCCGCAAGTTGCTGACGAGCTATCGCGAGTTCGGAGCGCCGCTGGGCCACGAGGGCCTGGCGATTACGAATCTCCTCGATTGCATCCTGATAACGGCTGACAGCGACTTTGTAGTTAGCATCAACCGAATCAAACTCTGAACGCGCCACAATTCCCTGCTGAACAAGTTTAGCAGCGCGGTCACGGCTGCCCTTTGCCTCATCCAGGACGGCGCGAGCTTGCCTGACGGTTCCGGTCTGCTCGGGATTGACTGCGTCGTCTTTGCCATCAGGCGACAGTCCAACGCGCGCCCGCGCCTGTGCAAGCGCCGCTTCAGCTTGTTGCACGCGCAGCTTGTAATCATTCGGCTCAACCTGGGCCACGATCTGTCCGCGGCGCACAACACTGCCGAGATCGACTGAGATAGTACTGAGCCGCCCGGCAACTTTTGCGCTCGCAGTCGACTGATCGTACGCCGCGAGAGTCCCGTTTGCGGTTACGCTTTCGCCGAAGGGTGTTTCTTCCACGCGCGCGGTTTTTACCTGCCGCGCTTTGCTATCGCCTGGACGGCCCTGACGCGTGGATCCCTGATAGTCGCTCTTGCAGGCGCCCGCAACTAGGGCCAGCGCGCAAAACAATAAGCTGGCATTGAGCCGGATGGACTTCGACTGAGGAATGTAAGGGGTTGCGGTTTCCAACATCTTTCAGATTTGGTCGCAGCAATCTTAACCTAAGCGGCTACGACCGCGGTAGCTGCCGCTCATGACGGGACTGACCGGTCTTCAGTTTTCTCTGTGTAAACTCCCTGCTGTGTCTCTGTGGTGATTCTTTTATGTGGTCCACTACGGAGACACAGAGAACACAGAGGACGCACAGAGGCTCAAACCAGAATCTCAACCTAACTGAAGAGTCTTAGCCAACCGGTGGGTCTACCCCCCAAAGCTCTTGCGGAAAAGATAGGACATTTTGATGAAGAAGGTTCGTCCATTGCGCCGAAACCCAGGTTCCAACTGACCTGTGAATGGGTTGAATCCATTTCGATTCAAATCGTCGTTGTAACCCAGGTAGAGAGCCGTGCCAGGATTGGGAGTCCAGCCGAGCAGAAACTGGCCGCGGATGTTTGAAGTAAGCGTTTCATAGTCGACGCGCGCGCGGGCGAAGATGAAACGCGTAAACTGATATGTCGACCGCAATGCATAAATGTTGTCGTCGAAAGCCAGGCGACCGGTATCTTTGCGGGTTTGGCGATTCTTCACATAGCTCAACGAAAAGTTCAATTCATTCGTCGGCTGGAGTCCGAGACCAAGCTCCACATCCCAGAAGCCGCCGGGTCCCGGATCAAGCGGCGCAGAAGGATTAGCCAGTGCTGCGGGACTAACGCGCGGAAACTTTGGCCCGGCGCCGAAATCAAGATCGAATGAGTTGGTAGTATGAACCAGAACAATATTGAAATTATATTTCTTACTTGGTCTACTGCCCGCGAAAACGTACGGAGTCACCTGGTATGTCGAGCGTTCCGGATCGGGTCCAAAGAATGAACCGGAATGCGTGGCTGTTCGGGCGGCCCCAAACTCTTCTTCAAACAATCGCTCGTAGCCATTAACAATGCCGAAGCCAAAGTAGCTCGATTTTTGCAGCGAAAATTGAACCTGCGCCTCGTCCTCCCAGACTTGGAAATGCCCCTGCCAGTCAAAGTTGGTGCGAGCTGAATTGTAGATGCGCCAGTTAATTAACCGGGCTTTTGGTTTTGGTTCGGAGTTGTAGCTGATGAAGAGGTCTTCGAAGTTTGTATTGCGTCGCCGCGTGAAGCCAACATCGGCGCGGTAGTCGCGCGTGCGTCCCTCGCCATGGAGTTGATACGTCCAATGTCGATCGGACTTGTTGTAGTTAAAGTAATAACCCAACCCATTGCCGGTGCGATAGAAGTTCCGCGTTCTGGAACCTAAGCCATTGAAGCAGGGATCCGTGGGCGCCGGTTGATACCGATCCCTGGTTGGCTCGGCAAAACAGCCACGCGACGTTGTGCCGAGCACTTGAAAACTAAAAACGGTTTGCTGGTTCAGTTTGAAACGGCCGTCAATGCCCAGCAACTTGTTGTGTTTCTCTATAAAGTCGTAACTGGTCGCCAGCATGCCCAAACTTGATTCCTTGCCCACGTCCCGCTTCAAACGGACCACCGCGATATATGCATTCTTATCAAGAAAGCGTTGGATCGCAGGCAGGATCGACGGATCGCTGCGCTCTTCCTCGCTGAAGTTGCCGGGAGCATTATCGCTGGCCAGCAAAACTCCAAACGTATTGCGGCCGCGCTTGCCCGTGAGTTTCAAGGCAACGTCCGGATCAACTATCGCGCGGGTGTGGACCGGCTGTAACGAGGTCTGGAAAATATCGACACCCTCGAGAAAGAACGGCCGCTTCTCTTCAAAGAAAATTGGAAAGCGCTGGTTAGCGGTGACCACAGTTTGATCCGCCTCGACCTGGGCGAAGTCCGGGTTGATCGCCATGTCGAACGTCACTGTTGGCGTCAGCCCGTATTTCAGAGTCAGGCCCGGATCAAACTTGATCGGTTTATTCAGCATGCGTCCCGGATCGATGAGATTCGGATCACTGGCCAGAGAGGCCACGGAAAGTGCGTTCACGCGCTTGCCAGTTTCGGAAAGGGTCAGGCTCGGAATCACCTCGAGCGTTCGTTCAGTGGATATTCCTTCCAGACCAGTCAGATGTGCCTCCTGCGTCAGCGTGCCGGGCCTGTCTCTACTGATGGGGACCCACGAATCTAGTTCGTCGTTGAAGCGGTCGATGTTTCGCCAAACGTGAAAGCCCCATAGTTTATCCTTGCCTGCTTCGTAGCGAAGCGACTTGAAAGGGATCGCCACTTCCAGCGTCCAACCGTCAGATGTAAGTTGGCCCTTCGACTCCATCACGATATCCACGCTGTAATCGGTATTACCGCCTTCAGTCATTACGCCGTCCTGCTGCACACCAAGCGGGTTCCATCCCAGGACGTACGCCTTGCGTTGATCATTGAACGTGTCGAGGAACACCCTCAAATTGTCTTCGCCAAAAACATTGTCGCGACGCGCGACGCTTGCGCGAACTTTTGTCGGATCGTCGAAGGCGTGAACACCGATGTACAGAAACCTCGAGTCGTAACCGATAAAAACATCTGTAGGCTGCGACGGAGCGATATTATCGCCGGGATTGATCTGGTAGAAATCCCGTAGCACAACGGCTTGTTTCCAAACATCCTCATCGAGTCTTCCATCGATGACCGGTGGCTTGTCCAGCCGCGGAATATGAAGTGGCTTTGCTTTCTCTGGCGGGACTTCAACGCGCGCCTTAGCAAAAACGGGGGTCGCCGCGGCGCCTGTCGTATCTTTCGGGGAAGCAGCGGGGGTAGGAGAAGACGAAGCGGGCGCCTTCTTAGCTGAGGATTTGACGTCGGACTGCGCAAGTGAACTGGCTGAAAGGAACGTGAGTGCGCCGAGCAGTGCGAGAGTTTTTATGATCGATAGCTTGTGCTTCATACCACCCTGATTCATGGATCGCTGCTGGATCAAGCGCGGTTTGGGAGGATCCAAACCAAACAGCAGGTCCTTCAGTTGAGTAAGACGCCAGCCAGTGCCCTGTCGTTATCCATGTACGTTTCGAAGCAAGCAAAGGTTCTTCAGAATGGCTATAAGACTAAAAGCTCTTGCGAAGCAGGTAAGACATCTTGATAAAGAAGGTGCGTCCATTGCGGCGGAAACCGGGCTCCAGTTCGCCGGAAAATGGATTGAACCCGCGGCGATTGAGATCGTCGTTGTAACCCACGTACAAAGCAGTCCCCGGATTGGGCGTATATCCGAGCAAAAACTGACCCTTATAATTCGAGGCTATCGAATCAAAATCCACGCGGGCGCGCGCAAACAGGAATCGGCTGAACTGATATGTGGTGCGCAGCGAAACGATGTTTTCGTCGAAGGCCACTTTGCCAGTGTCATAGCGCGTCAATTTCTCTTTCGTGAGACTGAGAGTCGCGTTCAAGGCGCTCATGGGCTGGTAAGTTACGCTGCCATTAAAGTGCCAGAAGTCACCGGGTCCGGGATCTTGTGGCGCCATGCAAATCGCAGGAGGATTACTCCCGCCGCACAAGCCGTGGGCACGGGCTGATGCTGCAGCAATTGCACCAGGACTAACGCGCGGAAATTTGGGACCAGCGCCAAAGTCATAATCAAAATCGCCCCAACGACGATTCACAAACATTTTGAAGTTATACTTCTTGCTCGGCGTCGAACCGGCAAAGAGGTAAAGGCCTCGATTGGAGCTGGAACGCTCGTTGTCATTTCCTGCGAAAGTACAAGTATTATTGATAACGCAATTTGATCCAGTTTGGCGCTTTGGCCCAAACTCACTCTCAAACACGCGCTCGTAACCCTTGTCATTGCCGATCCCCAGGTAGGTCTGCCGCCTCAACCTAAACTGCACCTGCATTTCGTCGTTGAAGTTTTGCGAACGGCCCTGCCAGTCAAAGTTGGCGTTGACATCCGTGTAGACCCGCCACGAGATCAAACGCGCTTTGGGTTTTGGTTCAGAGTTGTAGCGAATGAACCAATTGGGATTGTTTGTATTGGTACGACGATTAAATCCAACATCCGCACGATAGTAGCGAGTACGGCCCACCATGGAAAACTCGTGACCAAAATGTCGTCCGTCCTGGTTGTACTCGATGGCATAGATGAAGCCATTCTCCTTGCGGTCGAGAGTCTTCCCTACCTCGGGGAAGAAAAACTGCCGGCGCGAGTGAGTGCCAAGCGCCTGCCAACTAAAAGTTGTCTGCTTGTTAATACGGAACCGTCCATCAAATCCGCCCAGCTCGTTATACCTGTCCACGAATCGACTATAGGTCCCCAAAAAGCCGATGAAGGAATCTGCTTTGCCGATGTCGCGCTTGAGACGAAGGATTCCCACCGACGCGTTCTTGTCCAGAAATCTGGGGTTCGCAGTTGGCCGCTCTTCTTCACTGAAGTTGCCTGGACCGTTGTCCGATGCCAGCAGCAAGCCAAACGTGTTGCGATTGATTTTTCCCGTTAACTTCACCGCAATGTCAGGATCGATGATGGCTCGTGTGTGGACCGCCGCGATTTGAGTGTTGAAGATATCGATCCCTTCAAGGAAGAACGGGCGTTTCTCGGCGAAGAAAATGGGAAAGCGCTGGTTGGCTGTAACCACTAATTGGTCCGACTCGACTTGCGCGAAGTCGGGGTTAAGCGCGAAGTCAAGCGTTACTCTTGGAGTGAGGCTGTATTTGCCGGTAAGGCCGGGATCAAACTTAATCGGCTCATTGACGAATCTTCCGCCCTGAGCTATCTGCGCCACTGTTATCGGGACCTTGCGCTTACCCGTTTCCGAAAGTATCAGACTTGGAATTAACTCCAGCGTACGCTCGGCCGACAACCCTTCAAAACCTGTAAGGTGTCCCGCCTGGGAAAGCCAGCTTGAAATGTCGCGCGAGATGGGCATCCACATATCGAGTTCATTGTTGAAGCGCTTAATACGCCGCCAAAAATGAACGCCCCACAAAGTGTCCTTGCCGCCAACGTAACGAATGGACTTAAACGGGATCGCGACCTCGATAGTGTAACCGTCAGTTGTGACCATGCCTTTGGACTCGACTACGACATCAAGACTGAAGTCTTCGCCTTGTCCGTCGGTCCAAATCCCATCGGCCTGAATCCCAAGCGGGTTGAAGTCAAACTCGTAGGCCTTACGTTTGTCGTTGAAAGTGTCAAAAAGAATGCCGACG
>JALYSR010000181.1 GCA_030854715.1 Acidobacteriota bacterium | reverse complement strand
CCATTAACTACTCAAACATGGAGGATTAGAAATGGCAGACAACAATAAGGCTCTTACTCTGGAAGAGCTTGAAGCCCACATTGACAAATATGACGTTAAGTCTTTTCAACCGGGAGGCAAGAATGCTCCCGCCGCGGCAGGCGCCGCAGCCGGCGGCACTGCCGCCGCGATCCCCAACGTCTGTCCGGCCTACAAAATGGTTAAGCCCATCCTGCAGGCCGTGCTACTCATTCCTTTCCTCTCCAAGAAGATCAAGGATGCGATCAAGGCTTTCATGTCAGTTATGGATGCGATCTGTCCATAGAGCTCGAAGAGAGGTAAGAACGGAAATGAGCGCATTTGCAGGAGCCCTCTGCATCATGAATTGATGTTGGGCTCCCGCAATGCGCTTAGCTGGTGACGGCGGCGTTAGCGTGATGGACCGCGAGTTCTAACACAAAGCGCAACGAAGAATTATCGTCGTGGACCAGTTCAATCTGTCTTAGAAATAGAGGAAAAACCATGCCATCAATTATTGAAGAGCAATTAAATGCTACCGGAGTAGCGCAGGTACTCGTCGTATTGAAGTCGCCGCCACCGCCTTCGCCCAGCGCGTCGCTTGGGGTTGCTGCGGGAGCAAGGGCCCTGACGGCGGCTGCGAGTAGTGCCCCAGCGTTAGCCGGTATGGAAAGTTATTTTACTCAATCCGAGTTAAGCCAGGGCCATGCCTTGGCGATGGCGGGCCTGACTCGCCCCGGCTCGCTTTCTCTTGCGGCGACCGGCTCGGCAACGCCGGCGCGACGCGTGAGGACTCCTCCCGCGGTAATACACTTTCCGAACCTCGGCGTGATGCTCGGAACGGTAAACCGTCAGGGATTGGCCGGCTTGCGCGTGGATGAGCGTGTGGAATCAGTCAATGCAACCCAACAACCGAGTCTAATCAGACCGGTACAAGTCGCTGCCGCGAAATTGACGACCAAAACGACATGGGGCATCGAGTTTCTTAAAGTGCCGAAGCTCTGGCAACAGGGGTTAACGGGCAAAGGAATTCGCGTGGGCCATCTCGATACCGGCGTCGACGGCAAACACCCCTCCTTGAAAGCGGCCATCGCTTCCTTCGCGGAGTTCGATTCGTTAGGGTTTCAAATAAAACCCGTTCCCAGTCCGCATGACACCGATGAGCATGGATCACACACCGCCGCCACCATCGCCGGTCGCGCGGTGAACAATCGGGCTGTGGGCGTCGCCCCCAAAGCGATGTTAGCGAGCGCGATCGTAATCGAGGGTGGAGATGTGGTCGCCCGAATATTGGGGGGTATGGACTGGGCCATCACGCAAAACGTGCGCGTGCTCAGCATGTCACTTGGTTTGCGCGGCATGATGGAGTTCTTCCTCGTGGTAACTCAGATCATTCGCGCTCGAAATATTCTCCCGGTTTTTGCCGTCGGCAACGAAGGACCAGGCACCAGTCGGTCTCCAGGAAACTACATGGAGGCCCTCTCAGTCGGCGCGAACGATAACGCGGGTAGAGTGGCGGACTTCTCCTCGAGTCAGCGGTTTACTCGCGCCCAGGATCCGCGAGTGCCGGACATTGTCGCGCCCGGGGTAGATGTAGTTTCCGCGAAGCCGGGCGGAGGCTTCCAGTCGATGAGTGGCAGCTCGATGGCGACTCCACACGTAGCGGGTTTGGCCGCTTTGCTATTTGAGGCTAAGCCAAGCGCTTCCGTGGCGGAAGTTGAAAACGCAATTTTCAGTTCCAGTACTCTGGGTTCGATCCTACCGGCGCGAGGTAACCGGGGAATCCCCGACGCTGTGAGCGCTTTTGCCGCCCTTACCGGCACGGTGCTCGGCGGATCAACCAAGGGAACCGCAGTGGCAGTCGCGAAGAAGAGCGGCGCGAGGAAAAAAGTTGCGAAGAAAGCCGGCAAGAAGAAGCGCAAGACTGCGGTGAAGAAAAGCCGGAAAAAGTGATCAGGCTTCTCAGGAAAAAGTGGTCACTCTCGCATCCTGAAGGGTTGGAAGAAAGTTGCCGGGGGTCGCAGCGAAGCGCGGCCCCCCGGAAAACGACGGCGTAGAATTCGCAACCCTGAAAAAGGTGCTAGCCGAATTCCCTGACTCTTTCAGGGGCAGAAATGCCTAACACTGGATTCGGAGCATCGCTAAGGGCCCAACCCCGGCTACTTTCGTGCAGCCCTTGCTGACCGAAGTCTGTAAACAACAACTTTTGGGGCAAAGCTTTTTGAGGCAGGAGGAAAGCCCAGTTGCTTCTTCTCAACTATTTTGCCGACTTGTGGGCTGCGTGAGCAGAGCGTGTCTTCGACTTCCTCGCAGACTTTGAGGGCTTCTGCGTTTCTGTTCGCGCCGGCGTCTTCTTCACCGGTTCGATTAACGCACCCTGCGGCTGTCGATTAGCAACTACCGCCGCAACTTCGGGCTGCGACATCAACTCACGCAGAAAGTCTGGGTCAGCCGAAACGGCGAACGATCCCAGGTTTTTAAAAACATTATATCTAGCCGCGCTTTTACCGATTTGCTTCTCAACCCGTTTCAATACCGTCTTGGTTAACTCTTCTGTCCGCTCGGGTGACGGAACAATTTGACTTGCGTCGTCTGGTTTAACTCGCACAACGGCTTCAATGAGCGACTTTCCAGAATGCGCGTCGTCCAATTGTCTTAGCAACTCCGGATCCTTCTTAGCACGTGCTGCCATTGGCTGCGTCCTTCCTTCAATACTGTCTTCATAGTAACACTAGCCATGCGTGCAGGGCTTGCCCACAATGACCCTTCGGTTTTTTTCGCAAACTTTTTGGCTTGCCCGGTGGACGCTTTATGATGTTTCTACTTTGGGAGAGAGATATCATACAAAGGGTCAAGCCGGTGCGGACGCTAATTTTGGGCTCGCAAGGCTTGCGCGGCGTACTCTTGTCAATACCGACGCCCTTTGATGCTGCCGGTGAAGTAAATCACTCTGCCTTGCGGGCAAACATCACGAGTGGCGTCAAACTGGCATTCGCGGTTTTGTAATTCTTGGTTCAACTGGCGAACGAGTAAATCTTGACGAGCGCGAATACCTTGAGGTGATCGCAACAGCCCGTGCGGAAGTTGCCGCGAATAACGATCGAGCAAGCACAGAAAAAGAATCTAGACGAGGGGCAAAGAGAGAATTGGTTTTTATCGTCGGTGCTGGTCGACAAAGCACGCGTGGCACAATCAACGAAATAAAGCGCGTGGCCCCGGCCGTTGAGGTTGACGCTTTCTTAGTTATCACGCCACATTTCTATCGCCCAGCTATTACCCAGGAAGCGCTCATTGAACATTACCAGCGCGTTGCCGATGAATCTCCGGCGCCGATTATCTCTACAGCATGCCGCCGCGTTTCTAAGAATAGTTACCGCCTGGCTGAATGTGGACTGTGGGTTTTGACAAGAACAAACGGCTCGGGAAAAAAGATCCCTTATGTGGAACACATAAGTGCACCGGCTTGTTAGGAAAATGACCCATCTTCTTAGCGGGAATGTACTCAGGGGTTCCGGCAAGTTTGTTGCAAAGAATCAAGCAAAAATCCTTGACAAGGGAAGGGGCCTGGAATATCGTGCGCGCGTTCTCATTGCTCAGCCTGCTGACCTGATCTAGCGTTCTAAGATTTCCTTGCAATCCATCGGTCAGTTGAAATTCAAACTGCTCGCGGAGTCACGACCTCTGGCGTCGAGTCGTTTTTTTCGCTGAATATTTTATCCTTCAAAACCAGGAGGCATCGATGTTCTTAAAAACCAAAACTAGTTTTGGTCTCGCCGTTCTACTTATACTCGTTGCTTGCGTCCTCAGACCAATGTCAGTGGCGGGACAAACTCCTACGCCAACGGTTTTTCCCGCCGGCAGCGCAGCCGCTAATAGAGTGACGACTGATAAAGCAGCCGCGGACAAAGTGGCAGCCGATAAACTAGCGGCCGATAAAGCGGCGGCTGAGAAAGCAGCCGCGGACAAAGTGGCAGCCGATAAACTAGTAGCCGCCAAAGCGGCGGCTGAGAAGGCGGACGCCGAGAAGGCCGCGGCCGTGAAGTTGGACATTGAGAACAACCCACTGTTTGTCGCCGGCGTTGATCCTTTTGTTGACCCCAAATACAAGTGAGAAATCGGCAATGCTAACAAACTAGGAGAAGCTGGGATGCGTGATCGAATTAGCGTGGTTATCCCAAGACTTTCTGCCGCAACTAAATATAAGCTGATTGATCCCACCAAGCTCGTTCTGATCATCGACGGACGCATTTTCAATGGTGTGTATCCGGAGTCAGTCGGTTGGGATAGCCTGGTTTACAAACTTGAAAGAACCGCCCCCGCGATGGACGCGTGGAATGATTTACTCGGTAATCCCGGATTGGATCCTATTAAGCCCGTAGTTGTGACCGTCGGTCTTGAGGGGACAGAACCTCTGAAGGTCGCGGCGGCTTATGACAAAAAGCCAAACTTGAATCTGATCGTTTATAGGAGAGAATGGGCGGTGATCAGTTTTTTAGGGCTGCTCCTAATGTTCGGGGTGTTCTGGAAGTTTGGCAGGAAAACTCTGCTTCGCGATTCGGGACCGCCAAGCCCTCCCGCGGGAAAGCTAAGGCCCTACAGTCTTGCCAAGGTGCAAGTCGCCTGGTGGTTCTTACTCGTAGTTGGCTGTTTTTTCCTGATCTACTTAATAACTGGCGAGTTCACGATGACTGAGCAGGCTCTCACGCTGATAGGAATCGGGACTGGAACCGCGCTGGGTGCAGCAATGATCGATTCCAGCAAACGCAATAGTGCTGATAGCGAACTTGCAACGCTGAATCAGCAACGGCTGCGTGACATCACCGCGGCTCTTTCTTTTCGAGGGCGCCACTGCTAGTCCTTTCACGGAGACTGGTAATCAAAGCAAGATTACCTATTCGTTTGTAGGAGGCTACGAGCGGCTTTTTGAAAACAGGAACCGGATAAATCGGACACCAGACATTCGCGTCTTGCAGTTTGTGGCCGAAATACCCTTTGTTAAGGGATTCAGCTTGCCCTTGTCAGTGTCCTATGCGAATGCGACCGAGGAGGAGAAGAAACAAGGCTTTAGGTTTAACTTCGGGATGCATCTCGACACGGACAAGCTCTTCGAGCTATTGGGGAAGTCCAGACCGTAAGTAACGAGGCTTCGGACGATTCATGCAAACCCTTGTCTCATTCGCGCGCACAGAAGTTGGGGTGGTGCTGGTGGCGTTGGCACTCGTTGTCGGATACCAACTCCTATCCGGAAAGATCAATATGAACGGACTGCTGTTGGAAAAGACGGGCACCGGCGTCGGTGGCTACAGTCCGGCGCGTTTGCAGTTAATGCTTATGACGCTCGTAGCTGCGTTCTACTTTATCTCCGAAGTAGCTAACAGTATTCACAATGGAACGCCACAGTTCCCTGATGTTTCCCAAAAGTGGTTACTCATGTTAGGGGGTAGCCACTCAATTTATCTCGGAGGAAAAGTCAATTCGCTCTTTGGCTTTTTCGGTGGACCCGAAACTTCTAAAACACCCAAAGGAGACTCATAATGAATGCCCAATGGACCACGTTAGCACTGGTGGTTGGATGGATACTCACCATCATGCTTGGATTGCTCGGATTAATCATTGTCTGGTTAATCATTAGCGGGCGCATCAACCTGAGTAACCTGATCAGCGAACCAAATGGCCAGGCAAGTCTTTCTCGGTTTCAATTCCTTGTCTTCACGTTCGTGATTGCGATGAGCTTGTTTCTGATGATTGTGAGCACTACACCTCCGTCGTTTCCGTTTGTTCCGGGAGGGATCCTGGCCTTGCTCGGAATAAGCGGAGGTTCTTACGTCGTTTCCAAAGGAATTCAAACAACCAAAGAGGTAGGCATAGCAGAGGCCACTTTCGGCAAGGGAACGGGTGCCGGGGCGCCGGCAGCGTCGGTCGCCGGCGTGGCTGCGGTAGTCATTCCCGCCGATCCCTCTGGAACTGAATAGAATGGAACTCAATGGCGACGCTTCACGGCTGCGACAAATACTTGGCTGACTGGCCGACGGCAGTGGGAAGATCCCTTTCGAGGGCCATCAGTTCTATAAATTCACGAAAGGCGCTTACCCCCAATCGCACCCAACCATTTGATTAAGCATTCGGAAAAACCGGGAGGTGAAATAAAATGGCGACCGGAACTATCATAATTGATCCTGGTCATGGCGGAACCGGCAACATAGGTGGGTCCGATGGCAATCATGCTGTCAGTCCCAGCGGTGTGAAAGAAAAGGATCTCACATTGATCCTGGCGAACCTTGTTAAAGCCGAATTACAGAGTGCCGCGACGGCGGGAGGACATACCCTTAAGATTGTGATGACAAGAACAGGCGACGTGAATCTCAGTCTGGCCGATAGGGCGCATGTCGCACGCACTAATCACGCCGACAGGTTCTTGAGCATCCATCTCAATGGGTTCAATAAAGTAACGAGAGGCGTCGAGACGTATGTCAGGCGAGCGCAGGACAACGTCAACCTCGCTGATGACAAACGCTTTGCCGGCAATATTCAAAGCGCTGTCTTTAACGCAATCAAGAGCGCGGACACCGGCACCCACGACAGAGGGGTTAAGGAAGAAAAGTTCGGAGTCTTGAATGACGTGGCCCTCGGCAATACCTCTGGAGGCCATTGCCGAGCCTGTCTTGTGGAGGTTGAATTTCTTGATGTGCCCGCCGTGGACGTTTTGTTGAATACCGGCCCGAACGCCACTGCCGTCCGAGGCCAAATTGCGAAGGCGATCAGTGGGGCGATCATAAACGACCTCGTCCATCCCTGACTTTGGTTTTGCAATTTAGTAATTTGAGGAAATCCTTATGGCTACCAGATCCACCAAAAAGAAACCGGCCAAGTCTCCCAGCAGGAAAGCGGCGCGCAAGTCGTCGACAAAAAGTGTAGCCGGCAAGGGTGCAAAGAAGCGGGCTAGTGCGACGCCCAGTGCGGCACCACCAATTCCGGACAGACAATGGGATCTGCCTGCCAGCTACTGCGCTGATGGAAATCAGTTGGCTACGTTGCGGGAGGTAGTCGATCCGGATGTGCCCACGATGTCTTTGTCAGAGCTGACGCCGGAGCAGCGTGCCGAACTGGTAGCGAAGCGCATCGAAGCGCAGCCGAATTTCCAGATCGCCATGATTGGCGCCGGTCTGCTGGACAAGCAGCGCGCAATTGCCGAAGTAAAGTCATACTCGAAGATCGGACGCGCGCTGGTCGAAATAGAACAAAAGATGATCAATCACCAGGTAAGCAAGGCTGCCGGGGAAAAGGGCCCCAAGTGATTCCTGGCGGAGCGGCGTGTCCATAAACTTTGACGACGGGGATAATTTGCTATGGCCCGAAAAAAGAAGACTCACAAGCGTGTAGTTTCTCTCGAAGGAGATCTGGTGATTCTGGCCGTCGACGCTGCTTTCGAGATCGTCACGCAAACCGGTTTCAATTACCGGCAGGAAAAAGTTTACCCACTGCTGAAAAACAAGGGGTTCGCTATCAAACGTTGCCAGGAGACTCTGGCGCGCCGCATCTACGCAGCGCCTGAAGCACGCAAGCCTCACGTCGTTTACATCACCGGCGTGGGCCACGGCGCCTACGACTCCTTTACCGGTCATTTTTATGAGCCGATTTTTACGGTCGGAGACTATAGTCCGGAAGAGTCAAACGGGAAGATAGTCCATTTCATCTCCTGCGAAACAGCGCGCGATCTCGGACCTGACTTTGTTGCCCACGGCTGCCGTGCTTACTTCGGTTACGACGAGGATTTTACATTTCTGCTCGACATTGCCGACATCTTCTTCGAGTGTGACTCGGAAATTGATCATGCGTTCGCCGAAGGCTTAAATGCCGGCCAGGTTTATGAGCGGGTCAAGGCCCTCTTCAATACGCACATAGCCGCCCTGCGAGCCAACGGAGACGACTATAAAGCAGCTACTTTGGAATTCGATCGCGATCATCTTCGGGCTCCCAGCTCCGGTGCTCAATGGGGTGATCTCAATGCGCAACTCATTTAAGGTCTGGCGCGTCTCCTCGCGACGTTAACAGGACCGCCGCCTTATCCGAGCTGAAGTTAGATTAATAAAGTCGCTTCATGTGGTTGTGTAGCAACTGCAACATCAGGCCTCTCGCTCTCTTATGCACAAACTTTTAATGGCACCTGTTCATCCAACCCTTCCTCAGAGGAGATCTCAACATGAATAACCACACCCGCCTCCGTTACTCGATGATTCTCGTTACCTTAGCGTTTGTCGCTTCTTTATACATTGCGAACTACGCCACCGCTCAATCGCTGGTCACGCGCGCGGCGATTGGTCCGCAACCTCAGGGTCAGGCTGAGGTTAGCCTCCCGAACAAAAGCGATATCTCTCCTCGCCTGGATAAGATGAAACCACCTTCCGCGCCTATAAACCTGGGCCCTCCACAGGAGAAACCCGTTAGGCTTAATCCAAATGTGGGCGCTCACCTTGCCCCCCTGGGGGTTGACGGAGCGTTGCAATCAAGTCCCGGCCCGGCACACGTCATCGACCTGGGTCCGAATTTCCCTGGGTTGGGCATCGATTTTTCAGGTCCGCAAGGCCCATTCCAAATTCCTTCCGCGCCACCGGACACGTCCGGCGCCGTCGGCAGAACGCAATTCGTTCAGTGGGTGAACACATCGTTTGCGGTTTTCGACAAAGCGACAGGACAGCCCTTGATGGGCCCGGTTGAAGGAAAGGTTTTGTGGAAAGGACTGGGCGGAACGACGCCGGTGCCGTGTGAGCAAAACAACGATGGCGATCCGATCGTCTCTTATGACAAGAAAGCCAATCGCTGGGTGTTGTCCCAGTTTTCTGTAAACGGTGGAACCTTTGCTCAATGCATCGCTGTCTCGGAAACCTCGGATGCCCTGGGCAGGTACTTCCGTTATGAATTTGAGCAGCCGGCTTTCAACGACTATCCGAAAATGGGTGTTTGGCGAGATGGCTACTACTTCTCCTATAACATGTTCGACGGACTGTCCGGCGCCAGGGCTTGTGCTTATGATCGCAAAAAGATGCTGCTTGGCAATCCCACCGCCACTCAGCAGTGTTTCCAGTTGAGTGACTCATTTTTTGGCATACTCCCTTCAGACCTTGATGGCAAGAGGCTTCCGCCTGTTGGAAGTCCCAATTACTTTGTCGGCATAGGTGTTTCTCCGAATACGCTGGCGCTTTGGAAGTTTCATGCAGACTTTACTACGCCGGCAAACTCGACGTTCGGTGTGGGACCAACGCATCAACCAAACGCAGTGATTCCAGTGGCGCGTTTCAACCTGGCTTGCAGCGGAACCGGCGCCACCTGCATTCCTCAGCCAGGCACATCACGTGCGCTTGATTCGCTCGGGGAGCGGCTGATGTTTCGTTTGGCCTATCGCAACATGCTCGATCACGAGTCTTTGCTAGTTAATCATTCAGTCGACATTGGCCCACCCACTGATAAGACAGCCGTGCGCTGGTATGAGCTGAGGAATCCCAACGCCGCGCAACCCACAGTCTTTCAACAGGGCTCTTTCGCCCCGGACGCAAATCATCGTTGGATGGGCAGCGTTGCCATGGACAAGCAGGGAAACATCGCAATGGGTTTCAACGTGTCGGCAAGCGTCAAGCCGGGAATACGATTTGCCATTCGTTCGCCCGGCGATCCGACCGGAATCATGGGAGATGAAGGAGTGCTGCAAGACGGCAATGGAAGACAGGACACTCCCACCAGACACCTGTCTCGTTGGGGCGACTATAGCGGCCTGACGGTGGATCCGGTCAGCGATTGCACTTTCTGGTACACAGGTGAATACCTGCGACAGAATGGAGTCTTCAACTGGAGTACGCGCATAGCCGCGTTCAAGATGAAAGGCTGCAACTAGAAGCTGCAATCCGACCGGCGAGGGCTGTTCGCAGGCGGGTAACGAACGGCCCTCGCTACAAATGCGCTGAGTGCGGCCTACTCCGCGTCGTGACTTCATTGCGCCTCACTTCTGCCGCTCGCTATAATGCCCGCGCTTTGAAGCAACACGCAGGCATATCGTCCCCACCCTCCGAGCGCGACTCTCTCACTCAACAACTGCGTGGACTGTTGCTCCCTATCACCACACCTTTTGCCGGCGATGGCGACCTCGATCTTCCAGGTTTCAAGTCAAACATAAGGCAGTGGAATCAAACCGGCATAGCCGGATACGTTGTGCTTGGTTCCACCGGCGAACGAGTAAATCTTGACGAGTGCGAATACCTTGAAGTGGTTGAAGCTGCGCGGCAAGAAGTGGAGACAAGCAAGGATAGACTTGCTTTTATCGTGGGCGCGGGCCAGCAGAGCACGCGCGGTACTCTCAACGAGATCAAGCGAGTTGCTCAAGCCGTACCTGTCGATGCTGTTCTCGTCATCACGCCACACTTCTACCGACCCAGCATCACCCAAAAGACTTTAGTAGAACACTACCAGAAAGTTGCCGACGACTCTCCTGCGCCCTTAATTCTCTACAGCATGCCGGCGCTGACGGGAATCAAAATCGAACCCGAAACTGCAGCGCTTTTGAGCGAGCACGAAAATGTTATCGGCATCAAGGATAGTTCCGCTGACCTCGAGGGACTAAAAGAAACAATCAAACTCGTGCGGAAAGATTTTGCAGTGCTCACCGGCAACGGCACGGTGCTTTACGAGGCATTGAGCGCCGGAGCGTGGGGAGCAATCCTCGCGGTGGGTTGTGTTGCCCCTGAGCTTTGCATCGAGATTTTTCGGACAGTTAACTCCGGTGAAACAGAACGCGCCGCAACGCTTCAGTCTAAGTTGACTCCACTTGCCTCCGCCGTCACGACGCGCTTTGGAATCGGTGGTCTCAAGGCTGCGCTCAACATGAAGGGTTATGTTGGAGGCGCCGTGCGAGCGCCGCTACCTGCTCCAGACGATGAGGCTCGCACGGAGATCCGGCGTTGCTTGCAAGAAGCCGAGTATGAACCGCCCAGGCGCCAAGAGCGCCAGGAGAATCAAAGCCAAACTACTCGAGCATAAGTCAGTTCAATTTGAACTCTTAGGTCCTTCGGACCTGGGAACATGCGGGATTGAATCTCAACCAGTATGTCGAAAATAGAAAAGATTGGCAGAATCTCTGCTGCACCTTGGCGCTCCAGGCGTCTTGGCGGTTAGCCTTTTGGAACCCTCGCTGGTACAAGACCGCCATCCTGCGTAAAATGCTTCCCCAGGGAGTGATCCTAAATTGAGCACCGTCGAACCCGCTTGTTACAGCACGCCTGAAGAATCCGGCTTGCGCGTCGAAACTATTTCTTTCGAGCGCATTCCTCATCAAACGCGACTGTTCCTTGATTATTTGCGCGATCCCATCGCGTTGCGTGAGTTTTACCCGTCGGCAGTGCGCTTTCATCATGAGCTGCCGGCGCGCGCGCCTGAAGTTATTAGCTCCTATCAAACAGATCGAAGTCTGTTGTGCGACGCGCTTAAGGAAATGAATGCGGCCTGGGGCGCTGGTGCGGAGACGCTAAAGAACATTCAACTCCTGAGCGAGCCGGATTGCCTGGCTGTTGTGTCCGGCCAACAGGCGGGTGTGTTTTCGGGTCCGCTCTATACGATCTACAAAGCCCTCTCCGCCGTGAAGCTTGCTGGTTGCCTGTCCCAGCGAAACACCAAGGCCGTTCCCGTCTTCTGGATCGCAACCGAAGACCACGATTTCCCTGAGGTAGCAAAAGCAGAATTCATTGCCCGCGATTGCAGGTTGGCCCAGGTTGAAGTGCCTTCGCATTTGCACCAGGACAGCCAACCAGTGGGTCGCGTCGTAATTGATAATTCGATCAATGATGTCCTCGGTCGTTTGTTAGAGTTGCTGCCCAGTTCCGAGTTCACTCCTGATCTCGAAGCCCTGTTGCGCGATGCGTGGTCGCCGGGACGCGGTTACGGCGAAGCATTTGCCCGCATGATGACTTCGCTCCTGGGCAAACACGGCTTAATCCTGCTCGACCCGCTTGATAAGAGACTCAAAACTCTGGCGGCACCGCTCTACTCAAGTGCGGCATTGCGCGCACATGAGATTGCGACCGCGATCGAAGTGCGTAGTAAGAGACTTCAGGAGGCTGGCTATCACGCACAGGTGACGCCATCAGAGAATTCATTTCCCTTGTTCATACACGATACCGGCGGCGCGCGACACGCCATGACTCGCACCGAAGAAGGGAAGTACACCACCAAGCAAGGCGATGAAGCCTTCACAGTTGAAGAGCTTTCCAATCTGGCCTTAACTCAACCGGAACGTTTCAGCCCCAACGTCACCCTGCGCGCAGTGGTCCAGGATTTTCTCCTGCCAACGATAGCTTATTACGGCGGCGCGGCCGAGATTGCTTACTTCGCGCAGACCGCCGAAGTTTATCGACTGCTCGAACGACCTATCACGCCTATTCTGCCGCGTTCGAGCCTGACGATGATTGAGCGACACACCGGAAGGCTGTTGGAAAAGTACGGACTGCGGCTCAGCGATTTGTTTGCCGGTCTGGATAATGTTTTGGCGCGCGTCGTGGAGGAGCATCTGGGAGCTGAGACTGCCAACTCCTTCACCAGGACTGAAGAATCAGTAAACGGAGAGCTCGACAATCTGCGCGAGCAACTGCGGAGTATTGATCCAACCCTGGCGGACGCACTTGAGACAGGGCGACGCAAGATCAATTACCAGCTTGAGGGTTTGCGCACACGCTTCCACCGCGCGCAAATGACCCGAGATGAGGCTGCCCATCGCCAGTTGCAACGCGCGTTTGAGCAACTCTATCCGAACAAGGATTTGCAGGAGCGCCACATCAACGTCACGTCTCTCCTCGCTCGCCATGGCCGCTACGTCATCGATTGGATCTACAATGCGATAAATATCGGATCGAATGATCACCAGGTCGTTTATCTGTAGATGCTAGATTCTAGATGCTAGATGCTGGAGTCAAATGTTGGGAACCACCACAGCGGCGAAACCAGTCATAAGAAGTCATCGCGATCTCATCGTATGGCAAAAGGCTATGGATTTGGTGGTCACTGTGTATCGGGCGACAGACACCTTTCCAAAAAGTGAAACTTACGGACTGACAAGCCAAATTCGACGGGCCATTACTTCAATCCCGGCCAACATCGCCGAGGGTCAAGGTCGAAGACTAACCAAGGAATTCGTTTACTTTCTTGCCAACGCCAGGGGCTCGCTTTGGGAACTTGATACACATCTCGAATCAGCGACGCGCCTCGGTTTCTTAAGTGCCGATAGCCACTACGAATTACAATCTCAACTGGATGAAGTGGGTCGAATGCTGAACGGTCTCATGCGCTCCGTGAGCAATTCCGACCAGCATCCAGCATCTAGCATCTAGCATCTGTTTGCCATGTCAAAAATCCGAGTACTCGCAGATCACGTTGCCAACCAGATTGCCGCCGGCGAGGTTGTCGAGCGTCCGGCATCGGTGGCCAAGGAACTAGTCGAGAATGCGATTGATGCCGGTGCCACGCGAATCGCAATCAATGTCGAGGCCGGAGGCCGGCGGTTGCTAAAAGTTGGCGACGACGGCGAGGGCATGGTTCGTGACGACGCCGTGCTCGCCTTCGAACGCCACGCAACTTCCAAGATTGCCAAATCAGAGGACCTGAGTAGTATCGCCACGCTTGGATTTCGGGGCGAGGCCCTCGCTTCAATTGCTTCTGTCGCCCGCGTTGACCTTACTACTAAAACCGAGGACGCCATCGCAGCGACTCGTGTTTCGGTCGAAGGCGGAAAGATGCGCGACGTGAAAGAAGCGGCGCACCCGCCGGGGACGACCATCGTTGTTCGCGATCTTTTCTTTAACGTGCCGGCGCGCCGGAAGTTTTTGCGTTCAGAAGCGACCGAAAGTTTTCACTTAACTAATCTTGTAACTCACTACGCCCTGGCCCATCCGGAAATCGCATTCACATTGACAAACAATGGCCGCGAAGTTTTGCGTGTGATTGCTGCCAAGGATTTGCGCGAACGCGCTTACCAGATATTTGGAGCGGAGTTTTTGGATAACTTGCTGGAGGTAAATGGCGGACACCCAAAGATCGCGCGCGTGAATGGCTTTGTTTCCGCTCCACGCGATCGGCGAACGTCTCGCGATGCTCAGTATTTATTCGTGAACGGTAGGTTCGTGCGGGACCGACTAATTTCTCGGGCGCTGTCGGAAGGCTACCGTGCCGTTTTGCCGCATGGAGTGTATCCGGCGGCGCTTTTGTTTATTGAGATGCCGCTCGAGGAAGTGGACGTAAACGTTCATCCGGCAAAGACCGAAGTGAGGTTTCGCCGAGCGGCCGCGGTTTCTGATGCAGTGCGCGAAGCTGTGCGCGCCGCGCTGGCCAGCGCCGGATATGCCCGTGCTGATGCAAGACAACAGTCTGAGGGGGATCAGACAGCATGGACGAGTGTGGCTGCGGCCATGTCGGCAGCCGCGAGCGAAGCTTCGCCGGCTAATGTGGCGGAGTCAGGTAGTTTTGCCAACCTGGACCCGGGTGCGGCGTTCGAGCCTGCGAGCCAAACGAAAATAGAGTTCTCTTCATCTCCGGTTCATGAGGAAAGCTTTGCAGATGAGACTGAAGACGTCGATCCTTTAAGCGCAGACACGCTGCGGAAGTCAGACACAGCACGAGATCTTGAGGCGATCATGCGGCAGGCTCACGCTAAGAGTTGGCAGGACCAAAGTGCAACGTCCGATACTCAAAGTCAACTCATTACCGGGACCGCGGGCGTCTCGCCCGCAGCGAGCGCGGAGCGCGAGCCTCTCAGCCCTGCCGTGAATCAGTCGGCAGAAAGCAGCGGCAGTCGGCAGGAGCTGTCACTACCACCTCTCAACTCCGCCGACAAGTTTGCGCGCGAAGTCTCAGTCGAGTCGTTATCCAACAACATCCGTCCCCTGGGCCAGCTCGACGAAAGTTTTATTATCGCCACCGACAATGAAGGCCTGTTGCTTATCGATCAGCACGTTGCCCACGAACGTATCTTGTTTGACAAGTATCGCGCTCTTGAGTCGGAGCGACTTGCTGAATCGCAACAGCTTTTGATTCCGGAAACTTTTGACCTGACGCCCGCGCAGGCTTCTGTCTTCGATGTTATCGCGAAGGAACTCGAAAGCTACGGTTTTGAGTTGATGCGTTTGTCCGGACGCACCGTGGCAATAAAGGCCACACCCGCTGATTTACCAGCGGATGAAGCGCGCAACATGCTCGCCGAACTTCTGGATACGGTGGATGCGGAAAAAAAGGGCGCAGCGCGCGAGACTTTGCGCGACGACATCGCCGCTTCGCTGGCGTGTCATGCAGCCATCAAAGTCAACATGCCGCTCTCACCCGAGAAGATGCGCTGGCTGATTGATCGACTACTAAAAACCTCCTCGCCCACCACTTGTCCCCACGGCCGCCCGGTGATTCTTCGCCTCGCCACACGCGACATTCTCAAAGGCTTCCACCGGATTTAGCAGGCGGTCCGGTGTTGACCTGGATGGATCTTTAGCAAGGAGAGCGTTGACTTCACAGTTCTCCTTGCACTAGAGTGCGCACCTCGTTCATCGCCCTATCAAAGGAGGAATGCCATGAGAACCAACAGCCTGGTTTCAGTAACCGGCCTTTGCCTGGTAGGCGTATTTGCAGCAGGTTTTTTCACGCGAAGCCTTGTCGCGAACATGACCGGAAGCTCGATTCGTACCGTGCAAGCACAGGACGACAGGGATAATGAGCGCCCTCGACGGTGTTCGACTCGAACCTTAAAGGGAGCCTATGGAATTAAGTTTGATGGCCAGAAGATAAACACCGGTCCCTTCGTTTCGGTCGCACGCATTACGTTTGATGGTGCAGGTCAATTTTCAACAAATGAGACTGGGCGATTCAATGGGAACCCGATACAAAGAGCTTTCACCGGGCCGTACACAGTGAATGACGATTGCACGGGCTTTCTGGATTTCTCGTCGGATATCACTAATCCACCGCATCATGCTCACGGTGACTTCGTAATTGTGGATGAAGGGAAGCAGTTCTTCATCGTCGATAATGAGGAAGGTTGGGCGGCAAGCGGAGTCGGCCGAAAGCTATAGACAAACGGGCCGCTGATCAGTCTGAGTCTCAATCGAACTACGCCTGGGGGGATTTGCCCTGGCAGTTCCATGCGGGATCGTTTGCTCAGGAGCGACTACGTCCCATTCAGATGGATTCTTTGTATTCCTCGAGATTCTCTTGAATCGTAGTGAGGAGCTTGGATTTGAGGGTCTTTGGTTTGAGCTCCTCGGGCGCGACCGGCTGCCATCTGCCTGGGATCAAAACCTGCGAATCGATAAAGGCATCGAGCGCCTCTTGCAAGCCGCTGACTTTAGCCTTCCTGGTGAGGCCGACCACTTCTTCAATAATGAAGACCAGCGCATCTCCCGTTAAGCGATGACGGTGGTTGATTACCGCAGATCTCTCCTGAAGTGTTTTCAGCACCTCGTCTAACGGTTCACCTAACGCGGCAATCAGCCGCAGGTAACACTGTTGAAAGTTCTTAACCTGGGTGCTGCGCGAGGGCGTCAAGCGCAGGTCTCTTTTTCCTACATAAGAAGCGGCCATGACGCGCAAAAAAATATCGTCGGGCATGTAAGCACTTTCGTCTTCCACCCGGTTCAGCGTTTGGGCCACATAGTAGGCTGGCAATTGCCGTAGCAGGCTGCGGATGAGAAACAGCGGCTTGTGTGTTAGACCGTCCGGAAGTTTTTCAATACCCTTCGACACTTTGAGATCTTCAAAGTAGGTCAGAGATCTATGAAACTCCTTGATCTCTTTTCCTGCTGTTTGCATGAGCTGGTCTATTTGTTCGGGAGTGAAGCCTATTCTCCAGAGGATGCGGTAATAGCTTTCGTTCTCGAAAGCAGAATCAAACACTTTCAGACATGCAGCATCTTTAAACTCACGCAGGTTCTGCTTCTCACCCGAACAGATGAAAGCCATCGCTTGAGCAAACGTTTGCACGATTAGGCGCGCCCAGTAACGTTGTTCCGTCAGCGAAGCGGAATAGCGATCCACATCCTTGTAGCGATACTTATCGTGCTTGGAGGCAAACTGCCGGATGGACCCATAATCGAGGATGGCCCCGCTGGCCAGCATGTTGTCTCCATCCCAGGCCAACCAGTTGAAGATGTATTCCTCCTCGAGTACGGCAGCCATCTTTCCATAAGAGCGCGCCAGATAATCCAGGGATTGCTCGTACTTTGCCATCTCCCCTTCCGGCATCTGCCAGAAGTTGTTCTCAACTTCCCGCTCGATGAAATAATCTACCGACGCTTTGAGTTCTGGGTGCCGGCCCTGTTTGAGATAACGAAAGATGTGCGCAGGTCGAATTAGATTAGGCGCGCTTCTGACTCCGATTGCGCTCTTATCAGAAAAGCCAATCACAGCCAGACAACGTTCGGTGGGAATACCCTGCCGGTAGAAGATCTCCGACATGACGGCACTGCCCAGCATCTCGTCCAGATCCGCCAGTCCTGATGAATAACCATAGCTTTCATCGCCGGTCTTAACAGCTCCATCATCAGCTTGTTGTGCACCCGGACTCAAAATCGTGGCCCCGGTTCCCCGACTAGAGATGTCGAAGATCAAATTGCTGGTCCGCAAGTAGCCATTCCAGATGCTCCTACCATCGCCGGAAGTCTTACCCTGTTTATTGCGGTGCTGGGTTTGCAGATAACGAGTGGCCATGAATGACCCGGGCTTCACCGTATCAGGGGAAAATTTCTTCCCGAGCTTTAGATCATATTCATTGATGATCTGAAGTGAGAAAGTTTCGAGGATGACTTGTTCGAGTTCTTTATTAATGGTGGGCGGATGGTCCTCAGAGATCAGGCCCATCTCCCGGGCGAGAGGGAAATTAAAGTAGAGGACGCGACCATGCGGGCGGTAGCGAGCCTGGTAGTCGATATAACCATCCGGATTAACATCCCGCCAGGGATGTGTGCCGTCTAGTTCTTTAAACTTCTCATACATAATGGCGTTATGAGAAGGCAACTGAAAGAGTTTTAGAACTGAATGATGTGATAGTCAATCAATATTTTGCGGTCTGCTGTGTTGACATCACTATTTTGGTGAAATGGAGTGCGCGCGCCTCGCCTTTTTACTAACGCAGTCAGTCCTTCCATCCACACTGGAGGTAGTTATGTCGCTCGAACGCAAACACGCACTTATCACTGGAAGTTCCCGAGGCATAGGTAGAGGCATCGCTCTTAAACTGGCGGCCAATCATGTCAAGGTAGCGGTCCATTACTACCAAAACGAGGCCGCCGCAAACGATACGCTGGCGCAGATCCGCAACCTCGGTTCGGACGGTTTTGTGGTTCAGGGTGATGTGTCACGCCCGGCAGAAATTGAGGCGCTCTTTAGCAAGGTGCAATCCGAATTTGGCAAGCTTGATATCTTCGTAAGCAATGCCCGGCCGGAGATACCGGCCTTTTTCCAACCGCCCATGGAGGTCAGTCTGGAACAATGGGACACCGCTTTCGATTCACAGGCGAAAGCATTCCTGGTTGGAGTGCGCCAGGCTGCTCCCTTGATGAGTGCCGGCGGACGAATCTTCGCCATCACTTATGCAACAGGCAGCCGTACGGGTGGACTGCAATAGTGGGCAGGTATGGGTTCAGCCAAGGCAGCGCTGGAGTCGCTGGTTCGTTACTTCGCCGTGGCCTTAGCGAAGCGTGGCATCACGGTGAACGCGATCAGTCCTGGTTGGACCGAAGACAGCGTATTAAACACGCTGCCGCAGCAGGCGCAGGATCTTCTTAGAAACTGGCACACCGGCGGCTGGACTCCAATGGGAAGATTGGGAACGCCGGAAGATATCGGCAACGTTGTTTCACTATTTTGTTCCGAAGACGCTGGCTGGATAACCGGGCAAGTGATCTACGCTGATGGTGGAGCGTCCCTCATGAACCCGGAAGTGCCGCCCGAAATTCAGTTAGGGTCATAAGCCGGCCTGATCTAGACGGGCGTTCGGGCTTCCGTCGCCCGCTAGAGTCCCGCAAGCGTTTCCATTACGTGATTAACGTCGGATAAATCGGCCACGAAGGCGTCGGGGTTGCACGCGAAGAGCGCTTCATCGCTATAAAAACGGCCGGTACCTACCGCGAATGCGCGCGCGCCAAAGTGCTGGGCACATTCAACGTCGTTTGGTGTGTCGCCGATCACAATAAACTGTTCGGGCTTGAGGTCCAATTGCAGATTCTTGCGGATGCGTTCGGCGGCAAGGGCTGGAAGGTCGCGGCGATCATGAGACTCGTCACCAAATGCACCCGGTAGTGGAAAGAATTCAGCAAGACCAACCAACTCCATCTTCAAGTAAGCTGCCGGTTCGATGTTTCCGGTTACCAAAGCCGACTGGTAACGCGGATGGTCGTTAACAGCCTGAAGCACCTCGCGCACGCCGGGTAGAAGTTCGAAGACCTCCTCGCCGTTTCCGGTGAACTTATGCATGGCCTTCATATAGCTTTCGCGCAACTCATGGACACGTTCGCGAATGTGTTCATGCGTGAAGCCTTCATGTTTCAACGCCTCGCCCACTATTTGAAGGTCGGTCATGCCGGACACTCTCATCTGCGGTAAACGACCCGCGGTGCCAAAAACTTCTTCAAGCATCGGGATCGTGTAATCCTTGAAAGCTCCGGGACGCACGGAACGGATCAGCGTGCCGTCGATATCCCACAGAAGGACACGCAAGGATGAAGCCTCGTTTAAGGATAAAGGATGAAGGATGAAGGACGAAACAGAGTCTTCGCTCCCACGCGCCAGGCCGATCTTGTCTCTAGAGCGGTTCTTAAAATGTCCATCGTTTTCCTCCTTCATCCTTCCGCCTTCATCCTTTCACTCGATTACCGCCAGTACATCGCCCGCATTCACCGTAGAGCCGGCTTCAGTCCTAATTGAAACAACCACACCCGATTTCGGCGACTTCATCTCGTTCTGCATTTTCATCGCTTCGACGACGACAATTCCTGCGCCCAGTTCCACCTGTGCGCCGGTTTCGACCAAAACGCGCACAACCTTGCCGGGCATCGGTGAAACAATCTCGACCTCGCCGTGATCCTGACCTGTTGAAGTGTGCCCACTGCGAAGTCGCCTGGGATCGATTATCGTGATGTCATAGGCCAGACCGCGCATTACCACTTCAAAAGAGTTAGTCGAACGGACTGAGCCGCGCCTCCCCTCCAGGCGACATTTGTAGATGTTCGAGCCGTGCACCAACAAATACTCGCTGCTGGATGCATCGGCGGCGAGTTGGCGAAACTCAATCTCGTAATGTCGCCCGCCAACTTCCGCAATAGCAACATCGCTGTCCAATTCAAGCGAGACTTCGTCTTCGCGGCCGGACAATTGGGCTTTTAGTTTCATTCCTATTTTTAGTACCGGATTCGCTTAGCTCGGACGCCGGTGCGGTTCCCTCCGTGGAGCGCGCTGCGACCCGACATTTTCCAGCGAGACTGATTCTCTACCGTGACCTGACTATTCCGCGAAGCGTCTCGTTGCAGCCTCGCATAGTGGATGGAGGCCGCAATCAGCGCGATGTCATCTCGCAGAAGTTGCTCCGGGTCATGATTGTCAGTTTCAACGCCTCCGGCCGCAGCGCGGCGTTCGTTAAAACGAGGAATGAACCCGGTATCGAGTTGGCCCGATTGGAATTCCTCGTCTCGAACAATCTCGCGGAAAAAGGGAAGCGTAGTTTTGATACCGCCTACTTCATACTCATCGAGCGCGCGTCGCAACCGATCGATGCTCTCGTTTCGGGTGCGTCCCCAGGCCGCAAGCTTTGAAATGAGCGGGTCGTAGTGAATCGAAACTTCCGAGAGAAGTTCGACGCCGCTGTCATCGCGTATTCCCGGTCCAAACGGCACTCGCAAATGACTGATCCGGCCGGCTGAAGGGAAGAAACTGTTGTCAGGATCTTCAGCATACACGCGGCATTCGATTGCGTGACCATTCCAGCGAATCTCTTCCTGGTTAAATGAAAGCGGCTGTCCGGCTGCGACTGTGATCTGCTCACGAACAAGATCGATTCCGGTGACCAGCTCGGTTACCGGGTGCTCCACCTGCAAACGCGTATTCATTTCCAAAAAATAAAATTCGCGAGTAGCGTCGGCTACAAGGAATTCAACAGTGCCTGCTCCAACGTAGCTCACCGCGCGCGCGAGCTTTACAGCCGCTGCGCCCATCTGTTCACGAAGCGTGGGATCGTTGATTGGCGAGGGGCACTCTTCGATTACCTTTTGATGGCGACGCTGAATCGAGCACTCCCGTTCGCCTAGGTGAACAACCTTGCCGTGCGTGTCGGCAAAAACCTGAATCTCAATGTGCCGCGGGCGCTCAACAACTTTCTCGAGATAGAGCGAAGCATCACCAAAAGCCGACGCGGCCTCGGATCTTGCGTTATCAAAAGCTGAGCGCAACTCTGCCGGCGAAGCGACCAGTCGCATGCCTTTGCCGCCGCCGCCGGCGGAAGCCTTCAGCATTACCGGGTAACCAAACTTCTCGGCAAACTTCCCGGCCTCTTCCAAAGAGCTGAGCGGATCCACCGTGCCCGGCACAATTTGCACGTTGGCCTCCAGCGCAGCGCGCCGGGCGCTCGTCTTCGAACCCATCACGCGCATTGCCTCCGCGCTGGGACCAATAAAAGTGAAACCCGCTGCGGTCACGGCACGCGCAAAGTCGGCATTCTCCGCCAGGAACCCATAACCCGGATGAATTGCTTCGGCGCCGGTCGCCTTCGCGGCGTTGATGATTGCCGGGATGTTTAGATAACTCTGAAGCGAAGGCGCCGGCCCAATGCAGACAGCTTCACCACAAAGGCTGACATGGATCGCGGCCGCGTCGGGTTCTGAGTAGACCGCTACCGGAGAGATGCTAAGGTCGCGACAGGCTCGAATGATACGAACCGCGATCTCACCGCGATTGGCAATAAGGATTTTGCGGAACATAGAAACAGAAAACAGAAAACAGAAAGCAGAAAGCAGAAAGACAGTATTTAGTAGTCAGTGGTTAGTTCGTCCAAAGACAAAGCAAGAACAAATGACAACGCCCTGCAGAGTATACAGGGCGTTTTAGTATGCAGAAACTTACGAAGGTCTTTTAGGGTTGGGAGTTTTTCGTGGCCGTGCCTGCCCCACCGCGTCGCGGAGCATCAGCAGCTTTTGTGATTACGCCGTCGCGGAGGATCAGATCGTCTTCGGTGCCCATGAGTTTGTCGGGGCCCGGTAGACGAAGGTCGTAGTTAGTGAATGAAAGCCCTTCATTAAGCGTCTCATCCGAGTTATTAATTGAGGCATGGCGAATGACTGCGCCGCGCAACGTGCTCGGTTTTTGTTTTGCGGCAATCTCTGCGCTTGGTCGGTAAGCGTTCGGATACATTGCAGGATCGAAACTACTCAATGCCGCAGCAATCGATCCATCCGGGTCTGGAAGCTGTCTAAGATCACTTAGATCGTTTGGTACTCGCTCAAATTTCACACTGTATTCAAAGATGGCCCGGTCAAACGTATAAGCCAGAGCGTTGGCACCCGCCTCGATGCCTTGCTGGCGCTGGTTCAGACGTTTCGGCACGCTTACGCCAATCAGAATCAAAATCGCCAGGGGAACCAGGGCCGAAGCCAGGTAACCATTGCGCGCGTAGCGCCGGCCACAGAAACGAGTTGGCGACTGCGCAATAGAGCCATAAAGTTTTCGGCTAGACCACAAAACAAAAATCGTCGCGGGAATCATCACCCACTTGAGTCGCCAGGCTGCTGTTTGAGCGGCGTCGAACCAGGACACAACATCAAAAGGAATCATGGAAAAGAATGCCAGGGTAGACTTGGCACCACGCGAGGCGCGTTGAGTCAAAGCAACGAATGTTTGAGTCAGGAAAGTGAGCACCATCAACGTTCCCATCACGGCCAGCAACAACGAGCGACCGTAGGACGGAAGTTCGTGTTCCGGGCGCGGAAGGGGTTCGCCTACTGAGCGCGCGCCGCACGATAAACAGCCGTGGCTTGAAACAGCACTCAGTACAGGCTCAGACTTAAAACCACAGCAGGGGCAAATCGTCACGATGTTTTGGTTCCTCAATCTGAATACTTAAAGCCGACATCAATTGTGTCGTCGGGTGCTGTCAACCAGCTTTGTGGACTAATGGCTCAGTTCGTCGTTCAGGCCCGGAATTGGATGAGGAAAGTGCCGGTAGCGCCTCTTCATCCTTTGGTTCGGTTGCTTTGTTTAGTTCATACCACGTGTGATACATGCGCTGCGCAAAGGTCCAGTAAGAACCTACCGCAAGTACCCACAGGACTGCCGGCATTCGGTTAGCGAAGAAATTTGTCGAACCCGGATGAGTGCTTAAGGCGCCGATTATCAAAAGTACTACTCGTTCGGGACGCCGCAGAAAGCCAACATCACACTTGGGAATCAGACTTTCAGCCCGCGCGCTGGCGTAGCTTACCATAACTGACCCCATTAGTCCTGCGCCGGCAAGAAAAACATTTAGGGTCGAGTGGAACTCCATATCCCGGGCGTAAAAAACCATCAGACCGACGAATACGACCATGTCTGAAAGCCGGTCCAGGGATGAATCCAAAAAGCCGCCAAACTGGGTAACACGTCCTGAAAGTCGAGCAACTTGCCCGTCTAACATGTCAAAGAGATTGGCTACGATAAGGACGATGCCGGCCCAGAAAAAATACCCATAGCCGAAGAGCAAGCCCGAGCCAACGTTTATAGCTACGCCGATTACCGTAAGAAAGTTTGGATTAATGTGGCCGTAGGCAAGCCAACGCACCATAGCGTCAATAATTCTTTGGGCCCCGCGGCCAATGCCATCCACAAACATCTTCCGGTTGAATTCTCCCTGAGGGGCATTATGCCCAAAACGACCTGAACGTAACAGCTTTCAACTCAAACCGCGAATTTTATGGAGGCGTCGAAGGGGGTGTCAAGAAAAAGAAGAATAGGACCTATGTTATCTAGGAACCAATAGGACCAATATCCCCGGCTTCTGATCCGCCAATGCCGACGTCAGGCGTCCTTCTCAATCTCATCGTGAATTGTGGTCAAACGCCTGATCTCAAAGTTGCGCGCGCCCGCCGGGGTCCGAACCACAACTTCGTCGCCTTCTTCCTTGCCCATCAAACTCTTGCCCACGGGTGAGGTAGTTGAAATCAGTCCCTGCTGCGGATCGCTTTCTTCAGGTGTTACCAGCCGGTAGGTGACTTCTTCATCACGCTCGCCATCGTAGAGGATCAAAGTTGAACCGTAACTGGCTTTGCTGTGCGATATTTTCGAGACATCAATTGAAGCTATCTCACTGATTCGCTGACGCAGCTCGACGATGCGAGCCTTAACCACATTCTGCCTGTCCAAAGCCGCGCGATACTCAGAGTTTTCGCGCAGATCCCCAAACTCAAGCGCCCGCTTGATCTCTTTGGGCAGGTGAACTCGTAACTCAGATTCCAGCTCGTCCAATTGTGTCTGAAGTTTTATTTTTATGTCAGCTGACAAACTACTTTTTCTTTCCAAGCGGGACAAGTCCGCTTTCTAAACAGTACCTAACTACTATGCACTCTGGCGATGATACTTCGCTTCGTCGGGAGCGCCAAAGGAAATACCTGTATCGCGAGCGGTGCGCACAAGCTGGCCATCCGCCGGCACTGTCTTAATATTTGCGATTGCCTGGCTGATCGGAACGGTGATGACGTCGCCTGCCTGCAGCGCGACCATCGCCCCACGCTTGCCGTCCACCAGAGCTCGCACCGCACAGGATCCGTAATTCGTGGCTAGCATGCGATCGAAAGCGTTGGGTCTGCCACCGCGCTGCAAATGTCCCAGCACGACGCAACGGGCTTCCTTACCGCTGAGCTCTTCGAGCTCCTTCTGACAGTAAGCGCCGATTCCACCAAGCCGCGGGGCATGTTGGTAGTCGCCCTTGTCCTGGTAAATCAGTTCATGCCCCGTTTCGATGGCCCCTTCTGCCGCAACAATAATACTGAAATTCGAGCCGGCTTCGTCGCGCGCGCGTATTCGGTCAGCTACCGACTTCATGGTGAAAGGTATTTCCGGGATCAGAATCACATCCGCACCGCCGGCGAGTCCCGAGTGCAAAGCAATCCATCCGGCGTTTCTCCCCATTACTTCCAGGATCATCACGCGGTCGTGTGATTCGGCGGTGGTGTGTAAGCGATCGAGTGCATCTGTGGCGATATCCAGCGCCGTGATAAAGCCAAACGTCAGTTCCGTGCAGGCAAGATCGTTGTCAATGGTCTTAGGAACACCGACGACCGGAACACCAAGCCGGTCAAACTCCGCAGCGATTGCCAACGTTCCTTCACCGCCCAGCACGACGAGAGCGTCGATACCCAGGCGGTGAATATTCGCGACAGCTTCGTTGTAAACGGCATCGGGCTTTGAAACAACTCCTTCAGCTGTACGTTCGACGAATTTTCCACGGTTACGTGTACCTAAAATTGTCCCGCCGCGCGGCAGTAGACCTCTGACATCGGCAGCAGTCAGGGGGCGTGTTTGGGTTTCACCTAACAACCCTTCGAAGCCGTCTTCAATTCCGATCACCTTCAAGCCATACTGGCCGGTTGCTGTGGTAACAACCGCGCGAATGACGGCATTGAGCCCCGGAGCGTCCCCGCCTCCTGTCAAGATTCCAATTGTTTTATACATAAAGTTCGAGTAGTTCAGCGTATTTGCTCCAGCTTGAGGTTACGAAAGCAGCAAGCTGAAGGTTGTACTCTGAACTACGTGTGCTTTTCCAATTCTAATCTAACGCAAACTCCTGACCCGCGGGGGTTCGTGAAACTCCCCATACGCGGGATAGTCACGGGTACTAGTCTCTCCGGGTCGGGTGTTCTCTGTGAGCAACGTCAGGGCGTCCCGCAAGATCTCTCTTTGCAACTCACGCATTCCGGGTTTTCCCAAACTGTTTCCTACTTTGAAACCGTTTGGGTAGATGGCTCGCGGCGGACGCATCTGCGCGGAAACTTCCGGGCTGACCGTAATCAAGACCGTCGGGATTCCTTTCATTTCAATTTCTCTTTGAACCGCGACGACCGTCCGGTGGCAAACGCTTGGTCAACCACCAGTCAATACGACAACATCGGCGCGCGAGCCCTTGTCAATCTCGTTGGCAATCTCGCGAGCAGTGCCCTCGTACATTGCTTTGAGCTGCATGGTGTAACCCATGTAGCCAACATGCTTCCGCGCAATGCCGCGAATGAAACCTTCGGCCTGCAAATCGCGAAGTGCATCGATCGGGAATACTACGTTGATGTCTTTGTCGGCATCGCTATGATCATAGTGATGATGCGTGACCATCAGATGAGACGAATCCACATCCTCAGGAATGACGCGATATCCCAGATCGCCTAACTCATCTGCGATATTGAACGGCTCCTGATCCTGGAGGTGAACGCCGCCCGCCGTCACCAGAGCAACCGTACTATTGGCGAGTTCCCCTTCAAACGGTGTGAACGGAACACATTTTCTCGAGATGGACATAAGGCAGAAGTCAGAATTCAGAAGAAGGAAAACAGAAGTCAGGAGTCAGAAGTCAGAAGACAGAAAACAGAAGTCAGAAGTCAGGAGTCAAGAGTCAGGAGTCAGAATCTTGCGGTCAGTAGAGTCGACGCCAGAACCCCGGAAGTCAAAACTTTGAGTTCCTGTTTTCTGAATTCTGACTTCTATTTTCTGTTTCCTGACTTCTGTTCTGTATCTTTCTACAGCTTTCTTAACACTTCAAACAAGTCTTCGTTGTCCGGCTGGTCCGCTATGTTGTGAATGTCTTTGTAGGCAAGGTTGCCTTCCTTGTCCACAACGAAAATGGCTCGCTCGCTGATGCCATCGTTGTCGCGATACGCTCCATACTTCTGTGCCACCTCACCTTTGGGATGGAAATCGCTTAGAAGATCATAAGAAAGTCCGCCCAGACTTTTGGCCCATGCGGTGTTACACGGCACGCTGTCAACTGATATGCCCAGGACCTGAGCATCGTAGCCTTGGAAGCGTTCGAGGTCTGCCTCGTACGCCGGCATCTGCGACGTTCAGACAGGGGTCCACGCCAGCGGATAAAACGCCAGCACAACATTATTCTTGCCGCGGAAATCCGAGAGCTTCACCTTCCTGCCTTTTTCCAAATGGCTTGGCAGCTCAAAATCCGGCGCAGTGTCTCCAACTTCAGGCATAGAGAACTCCTCCCTTTCGAAAAAGTTTCCTCGGGCTAGTTTGGGGGTAATCGAGGTTAAGAGTAATGGAGAGGAGTGCATAGTTCAACCTTTATGCTGAAGCTCTTCCACTTATCATTTTTCAAATGTAATTGATCCGAGAGTTTCCACCGTATATATAGGGCATACGACCACCCAGCGGCGCTGCCTCGCCGGGGACCCCGGTTTGTGCCCCCACCGCGCGAGGTGGACACGTCCGCTTTCTAAACGATGTGTCGCTGTTGTAGCACTTCAACGACAAATGAAATATGGAAAATCTACGCTTTTTAACACTCCAGGGATGACTGTCCCGCCGGCCGACCTCCAGTGAGTTCAGACATCGAAAAGATGTTGGTTGACCCTCTGTGTGGGGCTCGCGTAGCATGTGCAGAAGTAAGAAACAAAAACAGGGACACTGCGGACTCGTGAGCATGAAGTTTAGCTGCTAGTTTAGCAGCGGAGGTGTTGGCAGTTTGGAAATAGACGACGACGCAAAAGAGATCGTTCGTGATATTGGAACAGCGATTAATGAGTCGGTGGAGAATTCATCGAAGGTCGCTGAAGCAATCGAACGACTGCGAGATGCCGGCTATGAGATGGAATTGACCCTCAGGTTGGAAATCGGCTTGCGTCCTCATTCCGGCGATGAAGAAGGTGAGATGGGCGATGCGACTCTGGATCTCACCAATGAGGATGTCCAGGTACTCCAACGAATGAAGATCCGAATCGATCCCGAGGAAAAGCTCTAAGGGCCCAGATTTACAGAACCGAGCGCGGTAGCGCCGGATGCTGGAGTCAACTTGGCAAACTTGCTGCTACGCTCATATAAAGACCAGTGCCTTCCATAAGTACACGGATCGCATCCGGGTATCACCCAGATTGACTCCAGCATCCGGCGCTACCCGCGCTCGGTTTTGTAATGGAGTCCACTTACTACCGAGGTTGCGCGTAGCATCCTATCACTATGCTGGCGGTTCACTCCGGCCTCGCTAACTCCCAACTGCACTTCCCAAAACGACGGCCGCTTGGCGCAACTTTCTACCCTGTGTTATCTTGACTGGCTTTCAATCATTCAAGTTTTTTCGCCTTTATTAGGCCCCGAAGAGGAGCAGAAGAGAGTATGGCTACGTCCAGCGCAAATGCGGTCACAAATGGCCAAACGTCAGGCCGCGTCGTGCAAATTATTGGTCCGGTAGTTGACGTCGAGTTTGAAGCGGGACACCTGCCGCCTATCTATCAAGCTCTCAGGATTGTTTCCGAAGGGTTTGACGTCCCCACCCCCGTCGACCTGATAGCCGAAGTGCAGCAGCACCTTGGCGAAGGACGAGTTCGAACAGTTTCTATGTTGCCGACTGACGGCATGGTGCGCGGCATGAAGGCCATCGACACTGGCGGTCCTATTACGATGCCAGTCGGAGAGGGAACTTTAGGACGCGTGCTCAATGTTATAGGCCAGCCGGTTGACAACCTCGGCGACGTCAAACACACCGAGCGTTACCCGATTCATCGTCATGCACCGACCTTTGAAGAGCAGTCGACCGAGCTACAGATGTTTGAGACGGGCATCAAGGTTATTGACCTGATTCAGCCGTTCGTACGCGGCGGCAAGATTGGGCTATTTGGTGGCGCTGGGGTAGGCAAGACCGTCATCGTGATGGAGTTAATCAACAACATTGCGAAGGCGCGTTCCGGCTTTTCGGTTTTTGCTGGAGTTGGTGAGCGCACCCGCGAAGGAAACGATCTGCTGCGCGAGATGGTCGAGTCTCAGGTCATCCAGTTTGGCGACGCCTTTAATAAACATTTCCACGATACCGGCGAATTCGACATGACTAAAGTCGATATGAATGCGCTGGAGCAGTCGAAGGTGGCGCTGATCTACGGCCAGATGACGGAGCCGCCCGGAGCTCGTTTGCGAGTAGCCCTTTCAGGTCTGACCGTCGCCGAGTATTTTCGCGACAAGGGTCTCGACGTGCTGCTGTTCATTGATAACATTTTCCGCTTTACCCAGGCCGGTTCGGAAGTGTCCGCGCTCCTCGGCCGCATGCCTTCCGCGGTAGGTTATCAGCCAAACCTGGCCTCAGAGATGGGCGAAATGCAGGAACGCATCACGTCTACTAAAACCGGTTCGATTACTTCGATTCAGGCGGTTTACGTTCCGGCCGACGACTATACAGACCCCGCACCGGCGACGACCTTCGCTCACCTCGATGCAGTGACCGCGCTCTCCCGACAGATTGTTGAGCTGGGAATTTATCCGGCAGTGGATCCGCTTAGCTCTTCCTCGCGTATTCTCGATCCGCGCATCATCGGCGAAGAGCATTACAACACTGCGCAGGACGTGAAGCGTGTGCTGCAGCGTTATAAAGACTTGCAGGACATCATCGCGATTCTCGGTCTCGACGAGCTGTCTGATGAAGACAAGCTCATCGTATCGCGGGCCCGCAAGGTTCAGCGCTTCTTCTCGCAGCCATTCTTCGTGGCCGCTCAGTTCACCGGAGTGGAAGGCAAATACGTCAAGCTGGAAGACACGATTAAAGGCTTCCGCGAGATCGTTGACGGCAAGCATGACGATCTGCCAGAGCAGGCTTTTTTCATGGTCGGCACAATCGATGAGGCAATAGCAAAAGGCAAGACAATTGCCCAGTAAATAAAGGATGAAGGATGAAGGATGAGGGATGAAGGATGAAGTACCGACGGGGTGAACTGATCATTTAGGCTATTCATCCTTCATACTTCCGCCTTCATCCTTTCTTGTTATGGCCCAACTCCAACTTGAAGTAGTAACACCTGAACGTCGCGTGCTTTCCGAATCGGTTGACTCGGTGACTGTGCCTGGCGCCGGCGGCGAGTTAGGCATACTGCCCGGGCACACGCCTCTGATTTCCCAACTGCAAACCGGCGTTCTTTCGTACACAACCGGGGGAAAAACTGCGCAACTACACGTCTCCGGCGGCTTCGTCGAAGTGAAAGACGATCACGTCTCCGTGTTAGCTGAGATAGCCGAACGCCCTGAGGAGATTGATGCCGCGCGCGCGCGTTTATCGCGCGAGCACATCGAAAAACAGTTGAATGCCTGGAATGGAACTGAAGAGGATTTTGAAGTCGCTCGAGCGAAGTTGGAGCGCTCGGTCGTTCGCCTGCAATTGGCTGGCGGAAGCTTAAGAAGCTAGCCCGCAGTTCAGAGTTCAATCTTTAGATTGTCTTTGCCGCGTCAGCAAGCTAAAGCTTGAACTCTAAACTACGCCCCTCCCGCCTTAATTGCCTCGCGCATTTCCGTCACAGCCCGTTCAATACCCACGAAGATTGACCGCGCAATAATGCTGTGGCCAATATTGAATTCTGTAATCTCTGAAATCGCCGCGACGGCGCCCACATTTCGGTAGGTCAGTCCGTGGCCGGCGGCGACTAACAATCCATACTGAGTTGCCAGGGCTGCCCCTTCACGCAGGCGTCTCAATTCCTGGCCCACGCGCAACGCTCCTTCACCATGAAAGCCCCGTCCGCCAAGTGTAGCGTCGGCATATGGCGCAGTGCACAGTTCGATCTGCTGCGCGCTGATGTCGTGGGCTATTTCAATCTGTTTTGGATCAGGATCGATGAAAAGGCTTGCAAGTATTCCGGCCTGGCGCAAGCGACCCACCGTTGCGCGCACGATAGCGATATTGCCCTTCACGTCAAGACCGCCTTCAGTGGTTATCTCGTTCGGGTTTTCAGCAACGAGGGTCACAGCGTCGGGGCGCATCTCGAGAGCAACCTTCAGCATCTCTTCGGTCGCCGCCATCTCCAAATTCAGGTAGGTGTTAACGGTCTGGCGCAGGGTTCTTAAATCTTCATCCTGAATGTGACGCCGATCGCCCCGAAGATGAATAGTGATCCCGTCGGCGCCGGCTTGTTCGCAAAGCATTGCCGCGGCAATGACGCTTGGTTCAGGCGCGCGTCGTGCCTGGCGCACGGTGGCTACGTGATCGATGTTGACGTTGAGACGTGCGGGCATTTTCCTGGCTACTGAATCCTACTCGTTCGATTCCTTGTCGTCCTCGCGAGCCTTCTGAGCGAGCGCCCACAGCCGCAGGTACTCGTCTCGCACGGAAGCGTCAAGGCGTTGGCCAAGTCCTGCGGGCAGATTCAATATCTCTATAAGTTGCTGAACGTCGGCCAGGTCTCTTAATTTGCGATGCTCGGCGGTTAGCCCTGAGGCAAGTTTGAGTTCTATGAGACTCTCGATCCGGACGACGCGAAACTTTGCTAGCTCGACTGCGACATCCCTCGGCGCAGGGAACGCCAC
>JALYSR010000159.1 GCA_030854715.1 Acidobacteriota bacterium | reverse complement strand
GAGTTGTATCGTCCACAGGCGGTGACGAGTCCGATGCAAAGCACGATCGCGTACGCAATCTTCGTCCACATTTCAGAGTACGTTCTTCTGAAGTTCATATTCTCTTTTCTTCCTTTGTCTCAAGCCCTTTCTTCGTGGAGACTGACGTCAAGGTATGCGACCAATCATTTTCGTCTCGACCAATACCGGCTTTCGGAAAGCTGTTTCTTGAAATCCCGCGCGAATAAATCCTTTCCCCGCTTCTGCGGTGGCCATACTTCGTCAAAGTATCTCCAGGCCAGGTCTTCGTGTCCGGCGTAGATCAGATCAAGCATGCGTCCCCAGAAAGCCGGCAGAAACGACGTTGAGTCCTTTGGCGGATAAGGTTCGTTCGCTGTGGCTGCCAGAGAGGCACGATCTTCCTTCGCAGCGGCGCTGAGATCATTCCATGAGGGAGCCGCTTTGCGCATTAATTCGAAGTCCGGACGGTACGCGCCGTCGCGGTACCGCAGGATGACCTCGGGCTGAGGCGAGTCGGCATAATCTGTATTCCAGTAGGCAAAGGTGTCGTCATTCGTAACTATGGCTACGCCGTCGCCGCCTCCGAGACGCTTGGCTCGGATTCCCTCACCGTTTCCAATATCGAGCGAGGGAATTATGTGAAAAGTCGGGCCCAGCTCAAAGATGTACAGCACGAAGCAACAGTGCGCTCCGCCCGTGTACTCGCCGATCAACAGGCCGGGCAAGCCGCTCCGGGTAATGTCGCGCCCCGGCTTCACCAAATCCGCGCTGACCTTGTCGTTTTCGTCAGAGATCATATTAAAACTGAAGTCGCCGCGGTCCGTTTTGGCGTAAACACGGCGTCCATTTTTGAGAATCACGAATGCTCCCGGATGCTCATCGCGCCCCTTGTAGATGCGGATTACGTAGTCGTTGATTCTCTTCGTCTCAGCCAGGGACGAACCGGCAGGAACAATAAAGGTTGAGGTGTAGGTTAGATGAAAACGCAGCGGAGTTTTCTTGGAATCGTCGGGAGATCTCTCAACCCGCAGTTTGTAAGTAGCTGTTCGCTCCGCCGTGAATGACACGATCTTGTCGCTTCCTGGAACGTCGGTAGGCGCGCCATCGAGAGTGAGAAGTTGAAGATTAATATTAAGCGGACGTTCCTCCAGCCTCATTTCGGCATACTGTCCCTCTGTTACCGAGAGAAGGTAGTCGCGACTCTTGCCTGGCCTGAGCGCGTCGGTCACCGACTGTCCGGGTATGAGTCGCGCCGTGCGAGCCTGCGGGGTCCCTCTGACAGGCGATGCTGAGGCGCCCTTTTTTATTGTTTCACTTTGGAACTCGCTCCCAGCCGCGTAATGGGTTCCTCCGAAAATGAGAATCGTTGAAATGAACACCATGATGCACAGAACTTTAGTATTCATCGCTGCTCCTCCTCGTGGTGGTAATCCGCCTCATGCATGGACCAGAGACGTTCGCGCGACCAGGTCAAGTCTGCTAGCAGCTACCCAACTCATCCAATATTGGCATGACAGGTAGGCACCTATGCCGCCTACCAGAACTGGCGAAGATAAGCTAGTGAACGAAGACAAAGCTATCAGACCCGGCGCGATAGGACTGACTGAGTACTCACTCCGTTGCGTTTGCTTCCTTGATATGAACTTTGGCCCGGTCGAATCTCAATTGTCACGGTCCCACCACGCTAAAAGGTAATTAACCCGGCGTGGACTGCCGCGGTACAAACCGAAGAATCATCCGTGTAGATGTCAGTACCATAGATAACGCGAGGAACACCGTTGGCGGGACAGACATAGATAAACTGTCGCCCATTTTGGCCACGATGCCCGATGGGATTAAAATTCCACTCGATTTCTTGGGCCTCCGCTTGAAAGACAAAGCTGGCGCCTTCCCTTTGGATTCCGCGCCCTCCCAGAGTCGCTTCGGCATAAGCAGCCGTGCACAACTCTACTTGCTGCGCGTTGACTTCGCGAGCCGCTTCAATTTGCTGCGGGTCAGGATCGATGAAGAGACTCGCGACGATGCCTGAGTCGCGCAACTGGTTTACCGCTGCGCGCACGATAGCGATGTTCGGGCGCACGTTCAGACCGCCTTCAGTAGTGATCTCTCCAGGATTTTCCGGCACCAGAGAAACCGCGTCGGGCTTAACGTCGATCGCGATCTTGAATCATCTCTTCGGTCGCCGCCATCTCGACATTCAAGTACGTCGTTACCGCCCGTCGCAGCAAGAACACATCCGCGTCTTGAAACCCACCACAGGAAGCCAAAGGCTTGATAGAAAGCCTTTTAGCCTAGTGGTCAATCATTGTCAACGACTAAGATCCTCCGACTAAGATCCTCCGGCAAGACTTAACTTCCTCTTTGCACTTCCGGCAATGTAAGCTTCCAAACGTCAAGAATGGCGGAGAGTCGTGGGCGCTGTATTGTTAGGTTTTTGAAGACTAGCGGCAAGGAATAGCTTCCAGTGGCGGCAAAGAAACTCTTCAAGTCACAGGGAAGGCATAACTTGATTACGCCCTCCCGCGAGTTATTGGGACCATTCGACGAATCGTCCCATTCGTTGTGCTAATTTGCCCAAGCGACGCGGTGCGTTCACTGGTTGGCGTTGCCGGTTGTAGCGGCGTGACGACGGTGGCGGCGCCCGTGACGGCGATGTTTTCTTCTTTCTGCCCTTTCCTCGCCACGTTCTTCATGCCTTTCAGCCGTTCTACCGGACTTCATCGTGTTTGCACTGTTGCTATTTTGGCCGAAAGCGGATTGGCCTAAGCTGAACACGAAAACTAGCGCGAGCAGTACTGCAAACTTCCTGGTCATGTTTTTGTCTCCTTGGTTAAGTTAGTTGTTGAAAGGGGGCCTGTTTGTCGGGACATTTTTTGAACTCAAAATGATGCAAGCTTTGCCAACTATAAGGACGCTTAGGTGGAGACCATCGCAATACTGCCCGTTCTTCCCTTACTGCATGCGCCGCAGAGCCATCTGCCTCTGGTCGAGAACGAGTTTCAGTTTCCTGCCATTGCGTAGACTCCCTGGCTCACAGGGGACGATGCGAAAATCGTAAAGCTTCATCTCATAATTCTTCCAGAAATCGGTAAATCGCTCGCGCAAGTTCACCAGCACGGCTCGTTCGACTTCATCCTGGTGGCTAAAGTCTTTCAGCTCGAGACGTAACTCGACGACGTCTCTTCTGCCGTCATGATTGACTACTGCCTGCCAGTCAGCACCGTGGCCGTTCACACCGCGCAAGAGTTCAGCAAACACCCAGGGACCGACATTTCCCATGCCACACACGACCATCTCATCCGTGCGCGCTCGAATCTTGGCGATGCGGCGGGCAAACAAACCGCATTCGCATGGGTCATCAACCAAATGAGTTAAATCAGTGGAGCGGTAACGAATCAGCGGCATCACATCGCGCGTGAGTGTCGTGTAAACCAGCTCGCCGTAGCCATTAGTGTCCACTTCCGGCGTTTCAAAGTAGAAAAAAAGATCGTTGCGATGATATCCGTCCTTCCGTTTACACTCCGCGCCGAGTGTGCCAAAGGATTCGGTTTGACCGTAACTGAGATAAAGCGGCGCACCCCAAATCTGCTCAACGCCTCGACGAGCTTCCTCAGTAATATTTTCGCCGCCTCCGAAGAGTAGCTTCATTGGCCATGTCCCGCGCTCGCGCGCCAATTCCGACAAGCGGGCGATCCATGAAGGCTCCCCGAAGATCACATTCGGCTGGTAAACGCGTGCTCGCTCGTAAAATTCCTGCGGCGCGATTTTGCCCGCTTCGACGTGGAAACACTTCAGGTATTGCAGGCCCATACGTAAGACGGCAGGCGAGACCCAGAATGAGCAATCGTAAGCACTCAAGACGCGGTCCTCGCGACGCATTCCCAGATGGTAAAGACCGATAGCGGAAGTGCGGCCCATCTCGTTGAGTTCGCGCTGCGAAAAGAAAACCCGCTTCGGCTCAGGCGAAGTCGTCCCTGTTGTCTCAAACGCCGTGTCAGCGCGTCCGGTCAGGAAAGCCTCAGCACCGTGCGCGCGCAAGTCTTCACCGGTCGTATAAAAGTCGCCCAGATCCGAGGGACGCTCTATGCGCCGCGGGTCGATCCCTCGCCGCTTAAACTCTTCGCGGTAGAAGGTCGAACGCTCTGCGGCCAGCCGCAGCGTCCGCCGAAAACGTGCGCGCTGCATCTTATCGATCGCCCACTGCGGGGACAGATTAAGAAAAGACACGGCGTGTTGCGGCTCCAGGTGCAGCACCACACGCTCGATCTGCTCAATGATGTTCGTTAGCATTGAAAATCGGTCAACGCGAAAACTCAGATTCGCGCTGGCGCACAGCGGCGAATCAGTTGTTCAATTAATTCGACCGCAATGTCGATCTCTTCCTCAGTCATGTCGAAACACGGCGCAAGCGTAAAAACATTTTTGTAGTAGCCACCGATATCCAACACAAGACCGGTCCGGCGCCCGCGGGCATCGAGATCGCCCTTCATCCCTTCAGCAAAGATGCGGTCAGTTAGTTCGCGGTCCGGCTCGTAACCATCCTCCTGACAAATCTCAATGCGCAGGGCCATGCCCATCCCATCCGTGTTACCGATCACCTTCGGATAGCGACGTTGGAGGTCCCTTATTTGGGCCAGAAAATATGCGCCCTTGCGTTGCGTTATGTCCTCGTAGTCGTCCTCTTCCATCATGCGCACTGCTTCCAGCGCGACGGCAGTACCAAGTGGGTTGGCAGAGAACGTCGAATGTGTTGAACCAGGCGGAAATACTTCTGGGGAGATCAACTCTTCGCGCGCCCAGAGGCCGGAGAGTGGATTCAAGCCATTGGTCAGGGCTTTGCCGAAGACGATAATGTCCGGCTCGACGCCAAAGTTCTCAATAGCCCAGAATTTTCCGGCGCGATAGAAACCCATCTGTATCTCATCGTCAACCAGCAGTATGTTGCGCTCATCAAGGACCTTCTTCAGCGCCGGAAAATACTCCGGCGGTGGGATGACATAACCTCCGGTCGCCTGGATCGGCTCGACGTAGAAAGCTGAAAATTCTGCTTCGCCCGCTTTCGCATCCCAGAATGAGTTGTATTCCGTGTCAAAATTCTTCGCGAACTGATCGACGCAGTAGAGGCCGCAGTCCTCAGGCTTTTTTCCGTAGGGACAGCGAAAACAATACGGGAACGGAACGAAGTGAGCGCGGTCGGAGAAGTGTCCAAAGCGCCGGCGATAACGGTAACTCGACGTAATTGCTGAAGCTCCGAGTGTGCGGCCGTGGTAGCCGCCCATGAAAGCGAAGACCAGACTCTTGCCGGTAGCGTTGCGCACTATCTTTAGCGAATCCTCAATCGCCTGCGCGCCACCGACGTTAAAATGCACGCGCCCTTCAAGACCAAACTTCGACTCGTTGAGTCGCCCGATTGCGGCAGCTAACTCAACCTTCTCGGTATGCAGATACTGACAGGCGAGTTGCGGCAGCTTGTCTATCTGAGCCTTTAAGGCATCATTCAGGCGACGATTGCCGTAGCCAAAACTCGACGCCGAATACCACATTTGCAAGTCGAGATAGGGCGTGCCTTCGCGGTCGTAAAGGTAGTGGCCTTCGGCACGCTCGAAGAACTTCGGCGGATCCAGGTAGTGGACCGTGTCCCCCCATGAACAATACTTTCGTTCGAGTTCAAGCAGTTCCTGCTCGTCTGTCGCCGGCGGGGATAATGGAATGTCGCTGATAGCTATGCTCATTAGTGTAACGCTCTCTTTTTCCTGAGAATTAGGCGCTGACTCGCTCCTCGATTTCATCTTTCAAGAAAGTTCTTGAAAGGACCCAACGAGCGAGGTGCTCAGCAACATCGTTAAGGTTCCGGAATGAAGCGTGTTCGATCTCGTTTTCATTGCAGTAGGTTGCGAGCCCATTCTTCGCAAAGACAAGATCGGCGCTATCTACAGCGTACCTGTCGGATAAACCGTCTCCGACGAACAAGGCGGGCGCGTTTGTTGGATTGAGCAGCCGCATCACGGCCGGTTTGCAGGTAGCGCACCCGTGCCCACAGGTCTGCTGGAAGAAAGGAAACTCAGTGCGCCACAGTTGGCCACGCGCCTCAAGGCGACTCGCGCAAACGCGCGCCCCCCGCAACAAAGCGTGCGCCCTCCTGCTGGCTCGCGAGAGAATGCGCCGGATGCAATAATCGAATCCATCACTGATTATGTGCGCGGGGATGTTGTGGCCGGCGCACATCTCCAGTAATGCGATCAAACCTTCATCGATTTCAATTTCATCAAGCAAGGCATCTAGTTGTTTGCGCGACGCGCGCACTAAATTCATCTGAGCGCGCAGACAGTCTCGTGAGCCCAAACGTCCGGCGCGCCATTCTGTTTCGAATGTGAGCCACTCGGGATCGGCATAAACTTCAAGGATCGCATCAACCGCATCGCGTTGCGTTATGGTGCCGTCGAAATCCAAAAATAGGATTGCTTTGGGTATTTGCAATTCAGTCATGTAATGGTTTCCTCATGCGACGATAGCCCAGGCATCAGCGGGGGCGTCACGATGCGTCCCCACGATCCGACTACTGCCATTTCAAGCGGCAAGTTTCACTTTCTTTTCTCCGAGTAACTGACTGAGCGGCACGATGCTTAAACCGCGCTCGCGCAGACCCTCAATAATTAACGGCAGCGCTGCAATCGTCTCGCGGCGCCCTTGTTTTCCCTCACTATCGCCGTCGTGAAGCAAAACGATTGACCCGGCCCTCGCCTTCCGCAGCACGTCATGCGCTATTTGTCCGCCACTTCGCTGTGTCCAATCGAATCCGGCCACGTCCCATTGCACTGTACGCAAGCCGAGCCGGCGCGCCTCACGGAAGTAAGCGGGCGTGCGCACGCCGCAGGGTGGACGCGCAAGCCTGGGAGTAACACCGGTCGCAGCGCCGATGGCGGCTTGTGTGCGTTCCAACTGCCGGCGTGTTTCCCGTCCGCTTCGATAAAGATAAATCGGATGTGAATACGAGTGGTTTCCAATCTCGTGGCCGGCAACGACGATGCGCTTTGCTATTTGCGGGAAGAGCTCGACATGGCCACCGATCATGAAAAAGGTTCCGCAGAGCTTGTGCTCCGCGAGCACGTCAAGAATGTGCGCCGTGTCCGGTCCGGGACCATCATCAAACGTCAGCGCCACCGCTTCCAGGTCCGTCCGGCCTCGCCAGTCCGTGCGACCGAGCCATTGCGAGCGCACGGCGTAGGTAGCGTGATAAATGCCGGCCGCGCCAGCTAACAAAGACGCGCTCCCAATCAACGGTAGAACTAGAGGAAAAGCCATGACGTTATCCGACTGCTACTAACGATGCTTTCTGATTCTGGTAGCGTTCCTGATGGTCGTACCTCTCTTTAAACCACTCAATCGTTCGTTTCATTCCCTCTTCGAAATTAATCGTTGGTTCCCACTCCAATTCCTCAAGGACCTTCTTCGCTGAAATTTCTTTACCCGCATAGTCACCGGGACGCGCCGCCATGTGCTCTATCTTGACTCCGCCACCAAGCACCTTATTGATCGTCCTGGCAACCTCCGTAATCGAAATCTTTTCCGATCCTTCAAGGTTGTAAACCTGGTTCTCCGCCTGAGCGCTCATCGCCAAAACGTGCGCGCGCGCCAGGTCATCGATGTAGACATAGTTTCGATATTGACTGCCGTCGCCCTGGATCACGATCGGCTCGCCCTTAAGAGCTTTGCGTATGAAGATCGGTATGACCAACTCCTCGCGCATGCGTGGTCCGTAAGGGATGCCGTACCGCAGGATCGTGAACGGTTGTTTGTAGAGCTGCCAGTAGTTATGAATGATCATCTCTGAAGCGATCTTGCTGGTGGTGTAGATGTGCCCGGCGTCAGGGAGATAAAAAGGTTCTTCCTCAGCCAGCAGCCCGTTGCCGCGGGTGCCCGTATAGATCCACACCGTGCTGGCGAAAAAGACTCGACGGATTTCGTTGAGCCGCGCAGCTTCAAGCACATTGGTGGTTCCATTGATGTTCAGATCGACTGTGTAGACAGGATACTTATGCGCGTAGTTCACGTCTGAGACGGCGGCCAGGTGAAAGATGTAGTCACAACCCCCCGTGGCCTGGATCAGCGCCGAGAGGTTCAGTATGTCAATATCCTCAAACTGAACGTCGTTGCGATGTGGCTTGACTCGATGGTCAATGACTACCACTTCACATCCCGCAGCAATCAAATGGTCCACTACGTGTGAGGCAATAAATCCTGAGCCTCCGGTCACGGCAATCTTCATTGGGGTCCTTCTCTTTTTATTGTGTTCAAGGCGGCGCGCAACGAAGCGAGCACGTAGCCAGATTCGTCCGCAGTCATGCCAGCGTAGACAGGCAAGCAGATATGCCGGCGGCAAATGTCGACCGCGGTGGGAAACTCCCTGTCGGTGTAGTCTGCGAAAACCGGCTGCACGTGACACGGTGTCTCGTAAACCTCACCACTCAAACCAACGCCATATTGCTCGCGCAATAGTTCCTTTAGGGCGCCACGATCCAGTGAAGCATCCAACAAGGCTATATATTTGTAGTAGTTCGATCGGCTCGCCATGGGCAGGGAGAGAGCGGTCAGCCCGGGAGTCTCACGCAGTCCATGGTCATAGATTCGAGCAATACGGTTACGAGCATCCACGAATTCTTCGAGGCGACCCAGTTGTGCATGACCGATAATTGCGTGAGGTTCGCTCATGCGCCAGTTGTAGCCAAGACGCGTATGCGCATTCGTTAAGAAGTCTGCCTTGCCCTGATCACGATATATCAAAGCTTCTTCATAAATCCGTTCGGTGTTGGTAACGACCATACCGCCTTCAGCGCTGGTCATGACCTTGGTTGGGTAGAATGAAAACGAAGCTGCGTCGCCGAAGGTACCGGCAGATTGTCCATCCAAAGAAGATCCATGAGCGTGCGCAGCATCTTCCAGCAGGAAAAGATTGCGCTCCTTGCAGAAGTCGCGAATGGCAGGCAGCTCCGGAGTCACGATTCCGGCAATGTGAACTACGATCACGCCTGCTGTGTCTTCGGTAAGACGGCTCTTGATCTCTTCCAGACTTATCGCAAAGGTGGTGGGATCTGCGTCGACAAAGCGTGGCGTACCGCCGGCGTGAATAACGGCCGCGGGGGTAGCAAAGAAAGTGGTGGTGGGCACGAGCACCGTCTTGTCTTGCACGCCGAAGATGCGCAAAGGAATCTCGAGAGAGCTGGTGCCGCTGTTGACTGCTACGGCGTATCGGGCTCCGATCTTCTGTGCAAAGCATTCTTCAAAAGCTTTGACGTGTTTACCCAGAGTCAGTTGGCCCGAGACCAGGGCCTCATCAATTTGTTGCAGAATGGTCTGGCGATCCGTCTCGGAGAAATAAATTTTGGCTGGTGGAATTTTGAGACTCACAAGTTTTCCTTTTGCATCCGATTCATTCGGCAGCGAAGCTTCTGTACTGTTCCGAACTAGCGGAGAGTGCATAAAGCTCTGCCTCCCGGTTCGCGTAGACCGGATCGTGCTCTTGCTCATTCAGCGTCTTGATTAGCCAGCGCACAATGCGCTCTGATACATCCGGACTCTGGTGGGAACGCGCCTGCTGGCGCATTGTTTCGAGCAATTGTGGGTACTCTAAAAGGGTCTCCACACGGTCCACTACCTGGTCCATAGTTCGCACAGCGCAGCCAACGTTCCATTCTTCCAATAAACGGTATTGCGCGCGCTCTGCTCCCGGCGGAGGCTCGAGAGCGACAATGGGAAGCTCAGAAGCGATAGCTTCATTGAACATGCTGCCAAGTTTCGAGACCATGAGGTCTGCCGCGCACATTAACTTCACCATTTGCTCCGGCTCGGTCCAGCCCAGCACCCGCCATCGTCTTCGCGCTCCATTGTGTTCAAGGCGTTCGCAACGCGACTTGAGTTGCTCGTTGCGTCCCGTCAACACAACGAGTTGCGCCGGCCGCTTCAGATGCAAAAGCCGGGCGGCCGTCTCTTCGATTCGCCCCATCCCTTCCCCGCCACCGGCGATCAAAACGAGTGGCAGATGCGGGTCGAGAGCTAGCCAACGGCAGACCTCAATCCTTTCTTTCTCGCGCTCCCGATTCACCCCATAGCCTTCGGCTAATGGCAGTCCCCAGGTCTCAACGCGTTCGCGCGGTGCGCCTTGCGAAATCAACTCGTCGCCTATTTGCTCGGAACCAAAACAGTAGAGATCGACTTCCGGCTTTACCCAAGCGCGATCAGCATCCAGATCATCGTTGATTGCAATCAGGGGCACCTTAAGTTGAAGGTCGCGTTTGATGAGCGCTGCAATCTCGCAGCAACCGACTTCATTGGCCACGAGCGCACGCGGGCGCAGGAGCCGGGCGAGTTCGAACAGCCGCTTGCACCCGCGCCGGTAGTACCACTCCGGACTAGTATGCGTTTGTCTTTTCTGATAGCGATCAATGCGATCCCAAAGTGCCGGCGCGTGTTTGACGATCCAAAGGTAACTCGTCACATGGGTAAACCGCGCCAGACGCGTCATGTAATCAGCAACGTCAACAACCAGCACGGGCAAGCCGGGTTGGGCTGCGCGAATTTTCGCAGCCAGTCCCTGGGCCACACGAATATGTCCGGCACCGTTCGCGATCGTCAGGATCAGCACGGGACGTTCGTCCGCCTCATCGTGTGCTTGCGGACGTCTCACGCAGTTTTTCTCCTTGCGGCGACCTCGGAGGGCACCGGCTCATTAAGCGTCAGGCGCGCAATTGTTGCCGCCGCTCCGGGGCGGGCTAACCGTTTGGCGCGAAGAGACATTCTCCGGCGCGCGCTTTCATCGCGCAGCAGGGAAAAGACTGTCACCGCAGTTTCTCTCGCGCCAGTGGTTAAGACGCCGGCGCCAGCCTCCGTCAGTCGAGCTGCGTTGCGCCGTTCGGGACCCGGGATGGCATCGAAGATAACCACCGGCAGGCCAGACAGAGCGGCTTCCGCTGTCGTAAGTCCACCCGGCTTGGTTACCAATACCGCTGCTGCGTGCATTAGTGGCGCAATATCGTCAGTCCACCCGGAGACATGCAGCGAGACCGGCGGCCAGGCGCGCAGGCGAGCAAGCCGTTGTCGCATTCGTATGTCATGTCCAGTGGCGGCGATGACGTGCATTAGCTGGCCGCTCTCGCACAGTCTCGCCGCCACCTCGTTCATGTGCGTCGGTCCCCATCCTCCGCCCATGAGAAGAACTATCGGGGCATCATCGTTGATGCCGTGACGACGGCGGGTTTCCGCGTCGTCATGCCACTCGCAAAACTTGTCGTCGATTGGAATCCCGCACGTGACGATGCCGGCGGTGGCGCCCCAGCCACATAACTGATCGCGCACGTGATCGTCGGCAACCGCGTAAGCATCCACTTCCCTTTTTACCCACACCGGCTCAGCTTCGTAGTCGGTAATGACACTTATGATTCGCGCCTGGGTCAGTCCATCATGTTTGGCCATCGCAGCCAGCTCGCACGCCGCAACTTCTGTGGCAACGATTGCGTCAGGCTTGAAGTCGACGATCGCCTTGAACACCCGCGGGCAGCCGAATCGAAAAGCCCACTCGGGGGCCGTGTTTCGCTTCATCTGCGCCGTGCGACGAGTGAAAAAACGATCCCAGAGCCCCGGTGCGTAACGCACCATGGCCCAGTAAGGCCACACATAAAATGCTCGAAACAGGACCCGGCAGTCTGCCAGCGCGTCTACGATCCGCACCTCTGCGTCGGGTGCCTGTTTTTTTATCTCGCGTGCGACTGTTCGCGCCGCCTGCACGTGACCGGAACCAAAAGACAACGTGAGCACAAGAATGCGTGGCGCTTTCGTCATCGGTTTCAGCCTTCCCTCCACTTCGTCATTTTGAAACCGAGGGCGAGAGTCGCAGCCGCCATAATGCCGAGTGCTAACACGTCGCCGCCGATCTGATGACCACCGGTGAGCGTCGTCCTTACCGCACGCGCGGCAAACGCAGTCGGCAAGTACTGCGAAACCATTCGCAAGCTTTGCGGCATCGTTTCCGGTGTGTAATAAACGGGCGCGAGAAAGACGAGTCCCGCACCGAGCGCGTCGGTGAGAAGTGAACCTTCAGTGAAACTGCGCGCACGCGCCGCGATGATGACGCCGAACCCACACAAGCAAAGCACCGTCAGCATGACAACTAACGTCAGCAGCGGGAGGCTTGGTCGCATGACTACGCCGAGGACGCGTCCAATCAATAGCAACACTGTCGTTCCCAGCGCCGCCTGCACAAACGCGAAGCCAAGAAAGCCGAGGATGTAGGAAGACGGAGCGAGCGGCAGCGTGGCAAACAGTTTCAGCCGGCCGGTAAATCTGTTTTCAAGCAGGAGATAGCCGAGCCAACTGATTGAAGTGAGCGAGAGCGAGAAGACGATGGACCCTGCAAGAAATCGAAGCCGGCTCTGATTCTGGGTCGCTTCCACGCCGCCCACCGCATTTGCGAACAAGTACATCGCCGCTGGAAACACGAGGGCTGCCAGGAAAAACGGCCCAGCCTCAGCACGCATGCTCATGAGCTGAATGCGGAAGACGCAGATGATGTCTGTCACACGCCTCATGCTCCCTCAGTTTGCTCCTGGGCGAAGTGTTCGCCGGTCAGCGTGAAGTAAACGTCTTCGAGCGATGCGCGCGCGATCGAATACTCAGAAAGCTCGGCGTCCGCAGCGTGCGCACGCGCTTCCTTGAAGTTTGCGAAATAGTGAACGCACAGCTTTCCAAACGGATCGAGGGGGTCCCGGTAGCTCAGTCGATAGCTCCGCTTGAGTCGACCGAGAAGTTCATCGAGCGTGCCAAAGGCGATCAGTCGTCCCTGCGCAATGATGCCTATGCGATCGCTCAGGCGTTCAGCTTCTTCCATGTAGTGGGTCGAAAGGATGACGGTGGCGCCATCTGTCACGGCGCGCCGAATTACTCCCCACACCGCCAGGCGCGATGACGGATCGAGGCCGGTTGTAGGCTCATCCAGAACGAGTAAGGGCGGTTGTCCCAACAGTGCCAGTCCTATCAGGATGCGCCGTCGCTGTCCGCCCGAAAGAGAGCCAACGCGCTTTTCGGTTTCCGCTACGAGGCCCAACGCCCTGATTACTTCAAGGGTGGCGGCACGCGCGGTCGGCCTGGAAAGGTTTTTCAACCGCGCGAATAGTTCAAAATGTTCGCGCACCGTCAACGACTCAAACACTCCGGCTTCCTGCGGCGTGATCCCCATCATCTGCTTAACGCGCTGAGGCGCCGCAACCGCATCCATTCCGAAAATTTCCAGGCTGCCGCTGGTGGGCCGCAGTTCCGTCGAGATCTGTCTTAGGAATGTGGTTTTGCCGGCGCCATTGGGACCCAGAATCGAAATCAATTCTCCCCGCTGCACGTCCAGATCAATTCCGCGATTGGCTTCGGTGCCGTCCGCGTATCGCTTGACGAGACCACGCACACGAACAGCGACCGACTCGGTTGTCTCCGGCCTCAATCCCGTCCCGCGAGCTTCTTTCCGATCAGGCAAACGTTCTTCAGTAATCATCTTCTAAGAGCCGTAGACCGCTCTTCTCTCAAGAGAGCTGTAGAAAATCCCACGCCGAGCGCATCGCTGTCAGCGGGCTGTTGCGATAAGCAGAGACTTCGTAAGGGCAACCGATTTTGCATCCCTTGCAGAAGTCCCACATCTGCGGCGACTCCATAATGATCTTTCTAACTTCGGGCGAGTTGTAGATCTCCTGCAATGACATCTCCGGCGCGCCACGATGCAACTGCACAAACGCGCAGGGAAATTGGATCGAGCCGTCGGGGCGCATGTTGACTAAGTGCGAAGCTGAACGGCACGGAAACTTCTTCGAGAAGCCATCGTCGCGATAAAACTTGTAGTAGTCCTTGTAAAAGCGCACGCACTTATATTGCTTGCGCAGGTTCAGCACGAAGCCGGCAACCTTATCCAGAGCTTCACGTTCCATTTCGACATCTTCAGTCTGCCAGGTGGTGCGTACAACGTTGTGCACGGCTTCGGTGTGCAAGAGAAAACCACGTTCCTGGCAGTAGCTGGCGAGCTCCGGCAGGTCCTCAAGATTTTCGAGATCGACCGCCGCGTTAATCTGAATCGTGTTGTGATGAAGGTTGCCCTTGATGTAGTCGAGCGCGGAGAGTATCGCCGGCAAGCCGTCGATCCCGCGGCGCTGTGCAAACTTCTTGCGGTCGAGCGTATCAATGGAAACTTCCAGCTGATCCAGCTTCACACAGGCTTCGGCGTAACGCTTAAGGGCCAGTCCATTGGTCGGCATTGAAGTGTAGAAGCCTTTGCGCGCGGCGTACTCGATGTAATCCGGCATGTTTGGATTCATCAGAGGCTCACCGCCGGAAAAGCTCCAAGCAAAGACCCCAAACGCAGCCGCTTCATCCATCCTGGCGAATACGCGTTCGCGCACGGCACGGTCTTCGGGCTGCTGGTTCTGCCAGATAGCGCAGTAGCCACACTTCATATTGCAGTGCAGCGTGGTCTCAAACATCACCATGAATGGCCGGTTAAAGCCACTCCGCAATTGCTTGAAAGCGTTGCCGAGCATCAGTCTCTTCTTCACAGCTATGCCTTTGTCTGAAACTCAGCCTCGGAGCCTATTCGGCAAGTAATTCACCGGAAGAAGTGAGCAACGGATGTGCCGCTGTCAAAATGAGTTTTAGGTCATACTCGGCGGCTAACGGGATGCGTATCGATTAGTATATAAGTCCTTCAAGCGCGGTTCTTTGAGTAAGGCAGCGGCGCAATGCCGCCGCTGAGGCTTTAGCTGGCGACAAACTGTCGCCCCGTGGTCATATCTCGCGGGAACATCGTGTTGAAAGATCGATCATGACGCGCGACGTCACCACAAGCGTTACGAAGTGACTTCATCTGATTTTCACCCTGTGTCAACCGGGTGATCTAATTGCGTTTTGAGGTTCGAGCCGTTTCAAATGCTGACGTTCATCAAATCAGGTTCGGCAACCAAGGTGGTCCAATCAAAGCTCTTTCCCATTTTGGTCATCGTGGCTGCCGGATTAATTTTCACACTTCCAGCTATCATCTACGGCATTCCCTTTCTTAGCGATGACGGCGTCTCGCACCACGCTCTTTGGTACACACATTTTTCGACGCAGCTTTGGGCCGGTGATCTTTATCCGCGTTGGCTCATGGGAATGAATGAAGGCCTGGGGAGCCCTGTCTTTTACTACTATCCGCCTGTACCATTTTTTCTGACCAGCTTACTCAAACCATTCTTTCCTGCTGACCTGCATGGTTGGCATCAACTTGGACTATCAGCTTCCCTCGCCTTGATCGCATCCGGCTTCTGCGCATATCTGTGGCTCAAGGATCTGACTGATCGCAACTCGGCTTTAGTCGCCGCCGTGCTGTACATGGTCACGCCCTATCACCTGGCTGCGGATCTTTACATACGTGGATCGTTTGCAGAGTACTGGGCATTTGTCTGGATGCCGTTAATCCTCTTCTTCACTCACAAAATTGTCAACGCTAACAAGCTCGCAGTGACCGGATTAGCTTTCAGCTACGCGCTGCTTCTAATGACGCACCTGCCGATAACACTCATCTTTTCACCCCTACCCGTGTGTTACGCGTTTTACATCTCCGGCGGTGGTCGAAAGCTAAAAGTCACGGTCGGAGTTTTAGCGGGGCTGGCGCTCGGCATTGGGTTGTCCGCCGTCTTTCTTTGGCCCGCGATGACAACCCAACAACTCGTCCTTCTTAACAGGATGACCACGGGCTACTTCTCTTACAAGAACTGGCTACTATTTTCCAGTTTCTCTCTCTGGAGAGACGAGAAACTACCGTTGCTGCTGCTAATGCTCGACCTGGCTGCGATTGCGTCCTGTGCATTTATCATCACCCGTCTTAACCCCCACAAATTTACGAGGCGGCTCAACATTTTCTGGCTGGTTGTGGCAATAGCAAGCATATTCATGATGACTGATCTTAGTCGGCCCCTTTGGCTGATCTTTCCACTGGTACAGAAGATTCAATTTCCCTGGCGGTTCAATGCGATTTTATCCCTCGCAACCACCACCATGTTGGCCTTGTCGATTTATTCGTTCAGAAAAAGCGATGCGCGGCGGATCAGTGTAGTTTGGGTAACCGTGATCCTGCTCATCGCGACCTGGCTTCCCGCAACAGGATGGGCCGTTTGGAGGGCATACCCTTTTCACAATCCTTCCCAGGAGGAGGTCAATTACAAGAATAGGGAGATCGACCAGGAGCGAGAGGTCCCTGAATACTACCCGCGATGGAACACGGCGATGGCAGAGATGGACTGGAAGACATCAGGTAATGAAAAGGACTGGGACGAGTCGATGGACAGAAAATTTGAGTCTCTATTGCAAAGAGTCGGTCATTCCGGAGGCAGTCTCTCCAAGTTCAACATCGTCGAGGGGACGGGCCAGGTAAGAATTGACGGTTGGGGGTCTGGCCGGATCGACTTGCATGTAGAAACACTTGAGGGCTTGAAGATGAACGTATCGCAGTTTTATTTTCCGAACTGGACGGCCCGTATGCCTGGGGAGTCTTCCAACCTGGCTGTTCAACCCTCGCAGCCCGATGGGCTGATTAGCCTTTCAATACCTCGCGGCAGTCATGAAGTCTTGTTAGAGATGAAGCAAAGCAAAGCTGAGACTTCCGGTGAGATCATCAGTCTCATCTCCCTGGTGATTACACTGGCTTATCTCGCAGTGAATAGACGTCGTCACGCGGAGCGATCTCATTAGCATCGTGGCTTCAGCCCGGTGACCAAAGTTAGCTCGATGATCGGCTAACCGTTGCCAACGGTTTCTCGTGCTACCCCAGCCAAACAAAACCGTTAGAAACGGTTCGGCAAACATTTTGCCTCATCTCGATCACCGGGCTGAAGCCACGGTGCTAATGAGATCGCTCCGCGTGTTCAAACGAGTAGGCTAGTTGTAACGCGCCTAAAAAAGTATATCGAAGCCACCAGAGAAGTAGCGGCCGTAGGAAGAAGAAAACTGTCGGAAGGCCGGGTCGGCAGTATTCGCTCTTACGTTGCGCGGGTTGAAGTGGTCCGTGACATTAAATATTTGCAACGACAGGCGCAGACCATATTTCTTCGTAACCTGGAACTCTTTGGCAATCTCCGTATCAACTGCAAAAAACGCGGGAAAGCGCGTCAGGCTGGAGTTTCTAACGCCCACGAAATTCTGTTCCGCGTCGCGCACTGAAAAAGGAAAGCCGCTGCGCGCTTCAATGATGGGCGCAATGCTGATGCGATGTGGCAACGCCACGGTTCCCCACGCAATCAGGCGGTGGGGAACGTCAAATGGAAGATTCGAAAACTGGTTCTGGCGGATGACAGGTTGACCGAAATCTCCGAAGTAGCTGTTGAAATCGTTGAGGTCACCGCGAGCATTTGACCGTACATAAGAGACGTGGAAAGCGTTCTTCTTTGGTAGAGCAAACGTTGCGGTAAGCTCCAGAGAACGATAGCTCGCCCTTCCCACCGACCGCAGGACGATCGCGTTTTGCCCGCGGAAATCGAGCTCCGGGTTCACAATGTAGATGTTTGTCGTGCGGCTCCCGATGAGGTTGGCGCGCAGGGTCAGCCACCGGTTGACGATCTGATCTAGTTGAATATTCCACGTCAGATTTCTGGGCACGAAGCCCGCTTCTCTGTTTGAGAAGCGAAAGTCCAGCGGCGTGATTGGTGCGGTGTCGACCAACACGTTCGTAAAACGACTATTGTCGATAATGGTCAACCCATCCGGCCCATAGCGGGTAACGGTGCGCGCCGGGTAGCTATTGAAGCTGCGGATGTTGAGCGGCACCTTGTCATGGAAGACACCAATGCCACCGCGTATGACCGTCCTGTCGCCTTTGAAAGGCGACCAGGCAAAGCCTGCACGAGGGGCCAGATTCTGCTCGCTGGCGATCCGCTGGTTTTCATAGCGCAGGCCGAGATCGAAACTTAGATTCGGACGCAGCAGCCAGCGATCCTGCGCAAACCCCACATACTCTCGATTGTTTCCAGTGATCCGAGGACCAGAATCAAATGTAATACGCTCCGCGAGCGTTCCGTCGCCGCGGACGATGTTAACTGGACGGGCTTTGTAGCGCAGTCGGTTGCTGACGCTATTGAAATCAAAGCCTACTTTGATTTCATGCGAGCCGCGCCAGAATTTTTGCGGCGGTAGCTGATAGACCTCGAGAATCTCTGTGCGGGAGGATCGCCTGGCCTGTTTAGCGAAATAGTTACCGCCTTCAACCGTAGGCGTCAACGTTTGGTCAAGCGCTCCTTGTCCCCACACGTTGGCGTGAAAACGCTTGACCGAAATGGAAGACTGCAGCAGACCAGCTTCGAAGTCGTAATTGTCGCGCGCCGTAAAAACGAAATCACGCTGCTTGTAGTTGGGAGTCACGGGTTGCGGCCGAAACAAATCAAGGCCAACAAACTGCTCGCGCTCCGGAAAGTAGCCAAAGGTAAAAGTCTGCGTGTGATGACTGTTCAAGAAAAGATCGATTTGCGAGAAGTAGCTCTGGCTTTCAGTCTTAGTCTCATTAACTGGAAATGTAAGACCGCGGACCGGGGTTTTCGCGATGCTGTATGAAAGCGACTGAGAAAGGAAAAGTCGATTCTTGATAAGCGGGCCGTTAAAGTTCAACCGTGGCAAGTCTTCGGCGATGCCCACGATGTGCCCGCCTTTGAATCTGAAATCAGGGAAGAAGTCGTTAAATTCCCAGTGCCAGTGATCGCCGCCGCGCCTGGTTTCGATTCGCGTGACGCCACCAGTAAACTGGCCGTACTCCGCCGTATAGGGGTGTTGGAAGACTTGTACGGCCTCGACCGAGTCTACCGGCAGATTCAGACGAAAGTTTCCACTCGCAGGGTCCGCGGCGTTGAGACCATTGACCAGCAAAGCGTTTTGCTGTTCGCTGGCCCCTTTGATACTGATTTCGCCGGTTGACGAACGAACAACGCCCGGAATAAGTGGCAAGGCCTGGTCGATGCGAGCAGTCGCCAGCGGCAGTCTTTGCATTGCCTGGCGTTGGATATTGCCAGTTGCTGTTGACGCGCCGGCTTCAACGCTGGTTGCGGTTTCGCTGGGCGACTCAACTGTCACGCTTTCTGCGACAGACGCGATTGTTAACAGCACATTGACGTCTGTCGCGGCGCCTTCTTTAACGACGACATCGTTTTTGGTTAATGTTTCGAAGCCTTTGCTGGCCACGCGAAGAACGTATGAGCCGGGCGTTAGGGAGGCGAAAACAACGATGCCCTGATCATCGGTGGTTGCAGTTGCAATGATGGTCCTGGGGTCGTTGCCGCGTAGGAGGGAACAGATCGCGCCTCGTAGTGACTGTTGTTGAGCATCTGTTACGGTAACGCGCAGAAAGCCGGCTGGCGACCGGGACGCAGAATTGACTTGGGCAGCTGAGCCATCAAGAGCCAAGCCCAAAAAAAACAGCAGCGCGGTACCGAGAGAAATCCCGACAATTTTTACGAAACGACTGAGCATAGTTAAAATTCTATTGTGGGCGAGTACGGCCCGGGCGATTGAAATTAAATGTCAGACCCGGCCTGATTAAGACAGCATGATTATTGTCATAGCTGACGCCCATGGTGAAAAATATTCGCTGTCGAATGCGATAGCGAAAACCGCCCATTCCCACGATCTCGCCTGCAGAGATCTCACGTGTAACAGTCGAGGGTGGAGTTGTGGTTCCGATAGCCGCCTCGGGTGATGAGCCGCTGTTCACCAAAATTTCGCCGACCAGCGCAAATTTGGGATGAACAAAATACTCCTCCGCTAACGCAAAGTTGACGAAGTTTTTCAATTGCGCTCCTGCAGGTTTGCCGACGAAGGTGTATCCGATATTCGCATGGGTGTCGAATGTTCCCGATCGCTTACTGCCAATCAGATAAGCAGCGAAATCAGTCTTGCGTGACCCGATAAGAGCATTCCTGGCTGTTGGCGCTTTCACTTCACCGGCGACGGCCAGTGCCGGCCGCCAACCCTTCTCACGCGCAAAAAGATACGACAGTGTGATCTCCAGATCACCAATTCCGGTAGCGCGTGGGCCGACCTTGGGTCGGATGGCGGTATAGAAAACTGGTTCGACCATTAGCGAAAGCCTGTCGGTGATGCCGTACTCGAAGGCGAAGGGCAGAGCGCGCTCTGTTCCCTCCTTCGACCGCTGGTATTCAAAGCTGGTTTGAAGTTCGAATGCGCCTTTCCTGGGAGGGCGAGCGGTTTCTGTTTCGAGAGGTTGTTGCGCGCGAACAGCCGCACACGGTGCAAATAAGGTGAGCAATCCCAAAAAACCCTAATGCTCGAACGGGAGAAATCATTTAGTGCCTTCTTTCCATTTTGCAGTTCCATGGCTAGTCGGTCAGCACAGTTGTTAGTGCAATAACTATTCCCGCTTGAAGCGTTGGGAACTTTAAACGACTTAGCGCGGGCAATGGGACAGGGTGACGCCCCTCCACGTCATGGTGGTGGCATTACGTCGCTACGAGGCGCGACGAGTGGCCAAGTTCATGTCAAAGAGCCTTAAAAAGCCACCTCAAATTTCCCGCGAACCGATGGACCCAGGCTGTTGTAAAACTGGCCGAAACTTGGACTGCCCAGGTTGTTCTGCAAATCGCGCGGATTGAAGTGATTCGAGATGTTGAATACAGCAGCTCCAACGCGCATCTTATGTTTCTCGAACTTCGGGATGCGGAAACCTTTCGTGACCTGTGCATCAACCGAGATAAATGTCGGGAAGCGCCCGGCCCGATTACGCGCTCCAACAAAATCCAATTGTTCGTTAACAATTGAATACGGAAATCCCGAACGGATTTCCAGCGACGGTGAAAACGTGATATCGGACGGCAGCTTCAACTCACCATTCAGGAGAAACCGGTGCGGGACGTCGAAAGGCAATGGCCCATATTCGTTTGGCCGGATCACGAACGCCGGCACGTCTCCAAGATAATTATCCGCCGTGTTGAGGTCGCCCTGGGCGCTGGACCAAACGTAGGAAGCATTCCAATAGCCCCAATGGGGATGGTGGTAGAGAGCGAGCACTTGCAGTTCCCGGTAATGTGAACGTCCCGTGTCACTGAGAACCAGCCTGCTTAAATTGGAGGGACTCGTGCGTGGTTCAATAATCAGTTCATTTGTTGTTGCACGATCAAGAAACCCGACACGCATCGTCAAGTCCTTGGTCAATCCCTGGTCGATCTGCAAGCTCCAACGCACACTGCGAAGGTTGCGCAAAGGTGACTCGGCGGTGTTGCGGAAGAGGCGAGGACCGTCGGTAATAGACAAGCCGTTGGGCGCGAAGGTAGTCACGATCCGCTGTGGATAGTCAGTAAAACTAGTCGAGGTTTCCACCGGAGCTAACTGCTCGCTCTCGTCTGCGTCGAGTCTCGAATGGACGGCGTCAAAGTAGCCAACCGAAAGCGGCATACGATCGTAGAAAAGGCCGATTCCCCCACGAATGGTCGTGCGATTGTCTTTGAGCGGCACGAACATGAACGAGGCGCGTGGCGCAAGGTTAGGGTGGCCCACGATTCCATCTCGGTCCAGACGCAATCCGGCATCAATCCCAAGTTTTCGGTTAATGGTCCAATGGTCCTGTGCGAAGGCGGAGACCTCGTTGACCCGAAACGCAGTGGCGCTTGGTCCACTGAAGTCTATTCGCTGCGCAAGGGTACCGTTATTCCGACGAATAAGAATCGAGTTGTTGCGAAATTGGCCTGAAATGCTGGTGCGATCAAGCTCGGCGCCGATTCGTAAAGAATGTTGCCCAGCGAACGTTAGAGGACGCGCGTAATAGGTTTCCTGCCACTGAAAGCGACGAGTTCGGCGGCGAGTTTCAGCGAAAAAGTTGCCGCTGTTCCGGTCCGGTAAGAGCGTCAGCGGCTGCGTGCCTTGCGGTAACACGTCAACATTAAACGTCTTGTAGCTCACCGCAGATGTGAGAAATGACGCGTCGCCAAAGATCGCCTGCTCTGAGATCGAAAAGAGTGAGCCTCGCTGCTTGATGTCAGGCGTTGCCTCCTGTGGGTTGAAGGTGTTCAGCCCGGCGTGACGTATTGTCTGCGGGAAAAATGCGGCTACAAACTTGGCGCGATTATTCTTGTTAATATTGAAGTCGAGCTGCGAGAACGAATTAAATGCGGTTGAAGTGAAATCATTTCGCGGCGACGGAAGGCTCGGCACGCGCACGCGTGTGAAGCGATACTCAAAAGATTGCAGGAAGAACAAGCGATCACGAATGATGGGTCCACTGAAGGTCACGCGGGGCCGAAAGGAATCTATCGGACCCGCGAGGATATATCGAAAAGTTGGAAAGAAACGCGCTGCCCTTATTTTGAAGGCATTGCTTCCGCCTTTTGTTTCGAGATTGGTCGCGCCCCCGGTAAGCCTGCCAAACTCGGCCGAGTACGGGTTCTCCTCAATTTGTACGCTGGACGCGGCTTCCAAGGGAAGGTCGAAAGCGAGTTTACCTGTGGCTGGATCAGTGACATCTGCGCCGTTAACGGTATAGGCGCTTTGGCCGTCGCGCGCGCCTTTCACATGATCATCTCCATTAGCACCGCGCACGACGCCCGGAGTCATCGGCAGTGCGCTCTGATAGTTCTCAGATCGCAGCGGTACATCCTTCAGTGTTTGCTCGAGAACAGTATTGGAAGTCGTTATCTCTCCCGTGCTTAATAAGCCTTGTTCATCCCGCACAGTGACGGATTCTGAAAGCGCCGCGGTCAGTTCAATCTCAACTGTGAGGTTGGCGCCATCGCTCAAACTCACCTCGCGTGTCACAGTCGGCAATCCATCAGCCTCAGCCGTCAAAATATAGGTAGCCGCCGGCAGATCGGTAAAAGCAAAAGCTCCCGTGCCGTCCGAGACGGTCTTGAACACCTGAGTGGGCAGATCGCGATTGACAAGCGTGAGTCGGGCATTCGCGAGAGAAATTGAACGAGTACCTGTAGCTCCGGTAGTCGCTCTTACGACGCCCTTAATACTTCCTGGGGCAGCAGCTACTGCTGCAGCTGCGCTAAGCGGGCTCAGCACACCCAGGAGAAGCGCGATGCCGCAATATAAGGCGATAGTTGTAAAGCACTTCCTAATCACAATTGCCGAGCTCCCCAATTCGGGTCGACCTAAACCTACTGCGTGCGAGTCCGTCGGTGGCTCCTGAAATCAAACGCTAGACGGATCAATAGGTGTCTTCCGACCTGGCTTCTATCTGAACGGTTTCAAAATCGCTGGGGCAACGCATTTGTTAGTGCAATAGCTATTCCGGCAGACCGTCTTGGGGGGATTACCAGATTAACACAGATCATGTGACACACTGACGCCCCCCGGACGCGGGCTGGCGGCATTTGGTCACCGAGGTGGCGTTTGGCTACACCCAAGGGAGAAAGGCAGTAGGCGATATTCATGCGCTCGGTAGCCACCCAGGACACGCACTACTTACCGGGAGCGTTATCGCCGTGGCCAAATGTGTAGCGGAAAAGCAAGGTATGTCTTGGAGAGGTCTGACCAAAATCTGTTGAGAAGATATATTCGGCAAGAAAGCTTCGGTTGAATCGCCAACCTAGACCCAGGTTTGAGAAATAATCGGTGAAGTGATCACGCGTGCGGCCATTTGGCTGAAACACGCCGTCGCTTGTCATGATCCGGCCAAAACGGTCCGGATAGAGATTTAGATCCGATAACCGAGATTGAGTAACGGACAGCAGCGAGCCACTAACGAATAAGCTCCGCGAGATATCGGCCTGAATCGCCGTGTGCAGCGAAAGGAAGGAAGCTCTCTTCCTTTCGTTCTCCAGCAAGTTACCGGTCACAATTTCGTTCCTCGTATCGCTGATGCGAGCAACGCCCCCGGTCACATCGAAACTAAAGACAGTTCGTGGCTTGAACACATAACCAAGTCCGAAGCCCAGGGTGGCCCGCTGGGAACTGCTACGTATGTTCGAATGTACAACTCCACTGCGGCGTGAGTTCTCATCAGTAATAGCGAACAGATATGAGCTTTCAATACCATAAAAGAGACGGTGTGATAGGGGCCCGCGCAACCTGAGGCCAATCTCGGATGAATGACCTGTTGCGATTGTTTGGTTAAGGAGACGGGGTCCGTTATTTGTGCGTGAGCGTTCGCGATCCTCCGCGGAGGTAGATCCGTATCGATAGAAAAGCGCCAGCTTCCGTCCGCCTTCTAATTCGCGAGTTATGCCAAAAGTAAATCGCGTGCGGTTAGCGAAAGAGCACGACTTGATAATCTGATTGGTACCAAAACCTGTAGTGTCCGTTTGCGTGATAGTGTTGGAGAGTCTGCCGCGAGTTGAAAAATAGTCTACGCCAAAGCCCACACTCGTCCGGCCGGCGCTGCCAAACCGGCGCGCAGCCACGAGCGAAGCAGCAAACAGTCTGTTGGTTGTGGCGCCATCGACTGCGCGTTTTCCCGTTGTTCCGGGTGCAAAGAAAGCGTCCGTCAACCCAGCGTTATCGTCAAGAGTAAAAGACTGAAAACCATCGCGCGAGTAAGCCACCCTGCCCCCCACAACCGCTCTCAATCTCGGCAGTGGCACGAACAATGAGCCCTGCGGCGAAAAGCTGTAATCAACAGAACGCGGATCGCCCAAGCCGAAGAGTAACCGCGCATTGTCGTTCTCGCGCGTTCCACCCATTGATGGCAGGAAAAAGATACGACCGTCTGCGGCGGTAAAGTCTGTCGCATAGGCTGGATTCTCTATGCTGTCAAAATGAGAATCCGGAAAGGCCGCAAACCTGGACGGGAGAGGCGCCTCAACATTCTCGACGATGTTATCAAAATATCTCTCATAGACTCTTGACGCCGTGCGCAGAGAGTCTTCGGCGGGCTTAGAGCTCGGAACCGACGGCGTTGACTCATTGAAGCTTTCTTGATCGTGGCCTCTTCCACCCTTAGTTCTCTCCCCAATCTCTTTGCTCAGCCCAGGCACAAAAAACTGGACGTCGTCGTTTGCGCGAACGATGACTCCGTGTCCAGCCTCGACCAGCACCTTCCGCAAAGGATGCGTAATGCTGGCAACCTCGACGAGTCCTTCATAAACAACTACTTCCGTATCGCCAGCTGCCGACACGGCGACACTGAACTCTGTGCCCCGCACGGCAATGGAAGCGGTCGGACTATTCACGCGATAGGGATTAGGTCGTCCGCCGAAGTGGTTAATCTTTACTCGCACTCGCCCAAAAGTAATTCTTAACAACTCCCGCAATGAACCAGCATTTCGGTAATCCTGAAACACGACCACAGAGCCCGGCTGGACAATGACGAGGCTGCCGTCAGTTAGTTGAATAGTGACCCGACCTCCGGCACGCGTATCAATTACATCGCCGGGAGTCACTACTACGCCTTTTACCAGATTAGAACCAGGTCGAGCATTGCCGGAAAGTACTGCCCGGCCGCTGACGCTCGCGATCCGCGCTTCCACCCCCTGCGCCCTGATCGCACCCCCCATTCCATGCACCGCCGCTGCTGAAAGAAGCACATGGCAAAGCAAACGAGCGAGCGTCGATCGCCTTTGGTTGACAGGTTTCCTGCTAATTTCGGGGACCGCTGAGTTCACTTAGTCAAGGCTCGTCTTCGTCTGTGATCTCGTTCTCAATTTCGCTTTCACCATCTGCGGCGACATCTTTCTCGGCCAGAGAGAATAGATCATATCGCGCAATTAGCCGCTGAATGGTGCGGCGGTTGAGCCCGAGCACGCTCGCTGCTCGCCGACGATTACCCCCAACCTCCGTCAATATAAGCTGCAAGTAACGGCGTTGTAATTCCTCGATCGTTGGTCTATCGGTTGCCAGTGTAGAAACAGGATCATTAAGCAGCGATGAAGGCACGTTGTGAGCGGCAGCGACAATGCCCGGTGGCAGGCAGTCGATCGTGATAACTCCACCGGAGCACAGAGCAGCGGCGCGCGTCATGGCATTCTCCAATTCGCGCACATTACCCGGGAATTCATAGCCATTCAGAATATCAATGACCTCGCTTGAAAGTCGCAGCGGCGACTCTTCATCGTTGTTCAGGCGGCGTAGGAAATGGAGCGCGAGCGATTCGACATCGCCGATTCGTTCGCGCAACGGCGGAAGTTCGATTGTCAAAACGCTGAGACGGTAAAAGAGATCCGGGCGAAAGGTTCCGGCCGCCACTAGTTCATGCAGAGGTGCGTTACTCGCCGCAATCACACGAACATTGACACGGCGCACTTCGGTCGAACCCACGCGACGCACCTCGCCCAATTGCAGTGCTCTTAAGAGACTCGCTTGAAAAGCAGGACTAGTTGAGGCCATCTCATCCAACAAAAGCGTTCCCCCGTCGGCCGCCTCGAAGAGCCCTGCCCGGTCGGAGGTGGCGCCGGTAAACGAGCCCTTCGTGTGCCCAAACAATTCGGCTTCGAGCAGCGTGTCGGTTAACCCGGCACAGTTGATCGCCAGGAAAGGCTTGCCGGCGCGCAGGCTGAAATCATGGATCGCACGCGCCACCAGCTCTTTTCCGGTGCCGGATTCGCCGAGCACCAACACAGTCGCGTCCATTCGAGCTGCGTGGGCAATCAGCTTGTAGACACTAACCATGACGCTGCTGCGCCCAACCAGACCTGAACGTGAAAACTCGTCCAGCGAAACCTCGCTTTTGGCCGTGCCCATTCGTTCCGCTTCACTTCGCGCACTCAGATGGCGACGCACCAGAGCCGCAAGCGAGGCGATTTCAAAGGGCTTGGCAATGAAATCGCTCGCGCCTTCCGAAACCGCACGCACTGCCAACTCGACCGAGCCCTGGGCAGTGATCAGGATAATGGGAACGCCCGGTGAGACTGTGCGCAACTCGTGAACAACCTCCAGGCCATCGCCATCGGGCATAAGGATATCGCTGATCACGGCATCGAAACGCGAAGCTCTTGCAGCCTCAACCGCTTCGCGCCCGGTTCGCGCGCACGTCACACGAAAGCCGTTAAGCGTCAATCCGGTCTCCAGGGTCAACCGAATCGAGCGCTCGTCGTCAGCCACGAGGATATGTGGGGAATCTTCGGACATCTTCACTTAGGTCAGTTCGACACCAGGTACACCCTAATTCTCTTTACGCGCCAGGGGCAAGCGGACCGAGAAGGTCGAACCAACTCCAGGCTCACTCTTGACTGTCACTCGACCGCCATGCAGTTCGACGATCTCGCGCACCAGTGCCAGCCCCAGTCCCGTGCCGGGAACGTCGGCATCCTCAACGCGAGGTACCCGGTAAAACTTCTCGAAGATGCGCTTGAGCGAATGCGCGGGTATGCCGTGGCCCTGGTCAGTGACATCAATGACTACAGCGTCCCCTTCGGCGCGACCCGCAACAATGATTTCAGTTTGGATAGGGCTGTATTTGATGGCATTTGCAATCAAATTAGTCAGGGCTTGCGCGATCAAATCAGTATCGGCGAGTAAGCCCGGCATGTCGTGAGCGAGCCGCCGCACGATCTTGATTTGACGTTGAGCCGCGACTGGATCAAGCAGCAACAGCACGCGCTCCACCAGCGCCCCAATACGCACCGCCGTCAAGCGGAGCGGCTCAGCACCTGATTCCAGTTTCGAGATGTCGAGGTATTCGTTAATCATCGATGAGAGTCGCTTCGCTTCGTCATTGATGGCCAAATGCATCTCGCGCCGGCGCTCATCGTCTACGTCAAACTGTGATAGCACTTCGCTCATCCCCTGAATCGCGGTTAGTGGCGTGCGCAGCTCATGCGTAACAAGTGTCATCACGTCAGTCTTCATTTCCTGGAGTTCATGTTGCTGCGTAACGTCGGTGAGAGCTGCAACAATACCCAGTATTTGACCGGTGCCATCGTCCCCGGCGGTCACCGCAGAAAGACGCAAAGTGCAGTAGCGCGGCGGTGTGTCGCTAACCTGAATCTCACTCTCGAAGCGCTTGCGCTCATGGACCAGCCGCATCAATATCTCGCGCGCGACTCGATCGACACCGTGGTTATCATCCCCCCTGCGATACTTGATATCACTCACTCGGCTGAAGAGATCGCTCCCGACCAGCGCGCGCTCCGGAGTACTGAGTATTTCTGCCGCGCGCGGATTGGCAAAAGCGATGCAACCGCCGATATCGGCCAGGATTAGGCCTTCTTCTGCCGAGCGCAGCGCTCGGTCAACGAAACGCGCGCGCGCCAACATGCGTTGGTTCAGTAGTCCAAGCGCGTGTGACTTCCACTCAATTCCCCGCGGCAAAAGCCGTCGCGACGACGCTGGACTCAATTCCGTGCCGATCTCGTTATTAATCCGGGAAAGGTAACTCGTGGCGATCTCAGCGCAAAGCCGCAAGGTGTCGGTGTCGAGCTGGTGAGCAGACGGAGGAGTAATAATGAGTAAGCCGGCAGGCTCCTCGCTGGTACCCAGCCGGAGTCTCAACTGGCCCGCTGCCTGGGTGGAAGTTCCACGTACTATGTCAGTTGTCGACCTGTCTTCAGCGTTTGAGGAATTCCATGCAGATACGACGGCGTGATGATCTTCAGCTACTGAAGGTAAATGGGTCGCATGGGTCGCCCCGTACGACGCTGCCAGTTTATGACGTCCCCCCGGTTCGCCGCTGCCTGCATAAATACCTACCGCCGGCGCCCCGGTCAATCGTGCGATTAGCGTGGCGGGATTCGCGGCCAGGTTATGGGCGGAGACCAATTCCGGCGCTGACAATGGAAGTAATTTATCGGCACTGGTTAATTCGGCAATGCGTTCGTCCAGGTCCGCGCTGGCCCTGAGAGATCGATGGAGTAGGGCAAGCGGAGCAGCGGTGGCGAATGAAACCAGAGCAGCCATAACCGGTAGCACAATGAGAAAGTGCACAAATGCGAGGTAGGAAGCGATTAGAATGATTGCCAGTAAGCCGATGAGAACCAGCACTTGCTTGGCGCTCTCGAATCTCCCCTGGGCTATTGCGAGCGAGCCGAGAACGGCCGCAGCAATCAGGGCTGCCAGCAGGGCCACGAGCCAATCAGGGATTTCGCGATAGAAACGCGCGCGCAGTATTGTGTTTATCGAGTTCGCAAGCACTTCCACGCCCGGCATTAGCTCGCCATGTTGTTGGCCTGCGGCTCCATCTCCATGCACGAACGGCGTGGCAACATGATCCCCAAGTGTCGCGGCAGTCGCTCCAATCAGGACATACTTACCGCGAAAACTTTGCGGTGGAGCACCACCATCAAGCAGTTCCGCAAAACTGTAGGTCTGATGTGAGAAGGATCCCGGGGGGCCCACATAGTCGATGTCCATCCGATCGGCATTCAAAGTGTCGTCAGGACCGTTTGGCCCTTGTCTTCTAAATATGCTTGTTCTTACATCTCGCGCGACCGGTATTGTGCGCGTGCCAAGCCGAACGCCTCCGGGTATATCGCGCACAGTGTCAGGCCGCACGCCCTCACCAACGCGGATCGTCTCAACTGCTATCGCCCACAGAGCCTGTCCCTGATCATCTGATTTTCGTAACGGTAACTCACGGGCTTCCCCATCGGCCTCGGTCGCAACGTTGACATGCCCGACACCTGCAGCACTGCTCTCAATGAGAGGTAGAGGACGAAGCCAGCGGGCTACGGGCGAACCTGTCTCGTCCGTGGTTTCCACGAGCTGCGCCCCGACGACCGAGTTTCCGGTTCGCTTGATCGAGTCAGCCAGGGCGGCATCGCCAGCGGGTGTGCTCGGTTCGCTATAAAGAATATCGAGGGCTATGGCCTTGGGTTGAGCAGGGGAGATCGCATCGAGAGCGCGGGCGGTCAGTTCGCGCTGCCACGGGAACCTTCCGAAGCGCGCAATGCTGGCTTCGTCAATAGCGACAATAACAATATCGTTGGGCGGAGATATGGGACCCCGCGCTTGCATTAGCCTGTCGCGCGCGTAAGAGTTAAGCCCTGGCGCGCGCCAATAGAAAACCATCGCCACCATCGTCGAAACAATGATGATCGCGATGAGCCATGCTGCGTGGCTTGCATGACGAATCTTAAGAGATCCGTCTTTCATATTTGTCCCCTGAGAACTGGCAGTGATGTCTCAAATTGATGAAGGTAGTTTCCGCTTCATAGTAGCTCACGACCCTGAATGGTCTCTACGTTAGACCCGAAGTACGGAACCGGGAAAGATCGAATCACAGCCAACCTACGCAATGTCGATGCCGCGTTCCTGCGCGACTGACTGCGAGACAAGAGCCTTGCAAACCTCAGCTCACGGTTCCAGGCGGCTTAGTTGAATAGTCTCAGGGACAAATTGCCGCGCACTCCTGATTGGAATGGCGACGATTCGCCACCCTCGCTTAAGATCAATTTTAGCGAGATTGTGTTTGAACGGAGGAGCCGGATGCGGAAACTGCGTTCAAGGCAGTGGTAAGGTCTGAGCAAATACGAGAGATAAAACCAAAGGTTGGCCCCTAACTTAGCGCAAAGACCTCAGCTAATATTTGGGCACCGTGGGGTCTACTTCATCCGACCAGGCGGTGATGCCGCCTTTCAGATTTATCAATCTTCCCGGAAAGCCTGCCTGCTTCAAAGCCTCTATGGCCTTGGCGCTTCGCACCCCAGCTTTACAGTGCATGACGGTATCGCGTGAAGGATCGATTTCATTCATGCGGGTCACGACCTGGCCCAAAGGAATCAACTTCGTGCCGGGAATGCGCGCAATCTCGTATTCAAACGGCTCGCGCACGTCGACTACCTGAACTTCCCGATCCTGATCGAGTCGCTGTCTTAATTCGGTCGCCGTAATCTCCTCCAATGCTGCGGGCAGCGCCGGCGCTTCGGCACGTAGACCACAGAATTCTTCGTAGTCGATCAACTCTTTGATAGTAGGATTCTCACCACAGACCGGGCACGCAGGATCTTTGCGCAGTTTCAACTCGCGAAACTTCATCTGCCAGGCGTCGAATAACACCAGACGATTTACGAGTATGCCCTCAGCGCCAAGAATGATCTTAATGGTTTCGTTTGCCTGAATGGCGCCGACAATTCCCGGCAATACTCCAAGCACGCCGCCTTCGGCACAGGACGGAACTAAACCGGGCGGCGGCGGCTCCGGATAAAGACAGCGATAACATGCGCCTTGTCCGTCCTGAGCGCTGGCCCAGAAGACACTGGCCTGACCCTCAAAACGAAAGATTGAGCCATAGACGTTGGGCTTGTCCGTCAGCACGCAGGCATCGTTTACCAGATAGCGAGTGGCGAAGTTGTCGGTGCCATCAACGACAATGTCGTAATTCGCAAACAGCCCCAACGCATTCCCGCTGTTGAGCTGCGCATCGTGCGTTTCAATTTCAATATGGGGATTAATGTCGCGCAACCGATCGCGAGCCGATTCAACTTTCGGCCGGCCAATATCGGCGGTGCCGTGAATGATCTGGCGCTGCAGGTTTGAAGCTTCCACCACATCGAAATCCATAATGCCCATGCGCCCCACGCCCGCGGCCGCGAGATACATTCCGGTTGGCGCGCCCAGGCCGCCCGTGCCAATCATCAGCACGCTGGCTGCTTTCAAACGCCGCTGCCCCTCCAAGCCCACTTCCGGAAGGATCAAATGCCGGCTGTACCGAGCAATCTCGTCGTTTGATAGTAAAGGCAAGGTTGATGCGACCTCGGCTTCGCTGGTGACGCCACCGGCAATGGACGGCACAATCATCAGCGTATCGCCATCTTTAACTGGCGTGTCTGCGCCCGATTGGTGACGTATATCCTCGTCATTAACGTAAACATTCACGAAACTACGCAGCGTGTTCTTGTCGTCGAAGAGATGACGCCGCAAATCCGTGTGCACCGTAGTAAGCCCTCTCAAAGCTTCACCGGCAGTACTCGCATCGACTTGGATGCTGGTGTTGCCCCCGGTAAACTGGCGCAGAGCAGTGGGAATATTTATTGTGACTGGCATGATGAACTTCCTTTTCAAGAATGTCCGGCGGACGTTCGGTCTGTTTCACAAACCCCCTGGCTTATAGTGGACGCATCGGTTTCCCACTACGAGTTACGAGAAACTTAAGTTTGTTCGACAGTGATCTCTTCCTCTTCAAAATGTGATCGGTCGGGTTCCATCTCCCACGAGCGAAGGTCACCCGCCTCTCCGGTTCTAACAGAAACAATGATGTAGGAATACGTGGGCCAAGCATGGTCCAGATCGTATTGCGACGGCACGGCCGGATGGTCGGGATGAGAATGATAAAAGCCGACCACTTCCAGCCCTTTCGTTTTCGCGGCCCGTTCGCCCTGCATAAGCTCTTCCGGCCGGATCAGAAAACGATTGCGCTTGGCTTCTTCTTCGCGCGCATTTGAGATTGGGTACGTTTCCACGACGGTCTTCGTACCATCTTCATTAAACTTCCCTAGCAAGAGCCCACAGCATTCATAGGGGTAGTCGCGCTCACCGTGCGCGGCAATCTCGTTCCGATGCTTTTCCGCCAGTTGAATCATTGGTGCGATGGGCGCAGCCCCATAATTTGATAAGGTCCCAAAGAGGGGCAGGCAATTGCCTGCCTCTAAAAATAAGTAAGTGTCCTATTCCATATATCGTTCACCACCGTCGCAAAGGATAGTGACAACCACCGACCCTTCGGGTAGTGATCGAGCCAGACGAAGCGCAGCAAATACATTCGCTCCGGAACTTGTTCCCACCAACAAACCTTCCTCCTGCGCCAGCCGGCGCGTCATATGCTGCGCGTCTTCCGTTGACACCTCTACATTCTCGTCGGCCAGCGCCGGGTCATAGATTCCCGGGACTAGCGCCGTGCCCATGTGCTTCAGCCCTTCAAGTCCATGTAAAGGCGAATCGGGCTGCATGGAAATGGCGCGAACTTCCCGGTTGAGCTCTTTGAGTTTTCGCGCCGTGCCTACAAAAGTTCCGGAGGTCCCAAGGCCCGTGATGAAATGGGTAATGCGACCTTCAGTCTGTGTCCAGATTTCGGAAGCAGTGCTTTGGTAGTGCGCCAGCCAGTTAGCCTCGTTGTTATATTGATCGGGATAAAAATATTTTTCGGGTTCTTTCGCGAACATTTGCCGCGCCATCTGCTGCGCACCATCGGTAGACAAGAGCGGATCCGTTTCGATTAGCTCGACGCCAAAACTGCGCAGGATTCGCTTCCGCTGCTGGCTCGCATTCTTTGGAATACAGATAGTGACTCCATAGCCCCGTGCGGCTCCCAGCATCCCGTAAGCGATGCCGGTGTTGCCACTGGTAGCATCCAGAATCGTCATGCCCGGCAATAATCTGCCACTTCGCTCCCCGTCGAGAATCATCCAAAGCGCTGGCCGGTCTTTCACTGAGCCTCCGGGATTGAGGTGTTCTGCCTTGGCCAGAACTTCGACGCGGCCAAACAATTCGCGAGGCACACTTTGAAGACGAATCAAGGGCGTGTGGCCGATGCTTGACTCGATTGAGTCCCGGCTAACTGAGCGAAAAGGTTGTTCCAAAATGCTGGTGGCCATGGTTCCTGCCCTAAGCGAGATCAAAGAAAACCGGCCGCGATCCTTTTTCGGGTATCGCGACCGGTTCCTGAAGACTCTGCTGCGTTTGGCTACTGGATCACATGCTCGTCACGCCTGCCGAAGCTTCCCGATCGCGCCCTGGACACCAGGCGCAACAGGCGCAATGACAGCAGCAGTAATAGCAAGCGTTATTCATGATTTCATTCGGCAGGGCAACTATAAGCAAGTCCTCGAAACTATGTCAAGCCAGAGGCGAATTGGGTAATGGGTGTTTCAGAAAACTTCAATCTTCAGAGTGGCTTGAATACAGAACCGGGAGCGGTAGCGACCGGGTACTAGCATTCTAGTCAACTTTTATGTTCGTTCGTTACTTCGTTCGTTACAATGAGACGATCTAAGATCGTTTACCAAGCTGAATCTAGCACCCGGTCGCTCCCGGTTCTGTATTGAGTTGAGTGTCGCCACCGTTGACGATTTCGAGTGACAGTCTTTCTGACGGCTGACACTGATCGCCGAGAAAAACAACGGCGAGACGCATGAAGCATCTCGCCGCAGTTTGAGCGAAATCCGCAACCGCACCCGGCTTAAAAGTCAAACTTAATCGCCAGTTGTAATTCGCGTGACGGTAAGAATGTGCGCGGCAACCCGAAGGCCGATGAGGCCGAAGGCAGCGTTAAATTTAACGGACCAGCGGCAGAAGCTCCGGTGAAGCCAGCATAGCGTCCGGTATTCACGTATGACTGGCCAAGACCGCTCGGCAGCGGACCAATGTTCGCACGATTAAAAATATTGAAGCCCTCCGCGATCAGGCGCAGCCTCATAGTCTCACTGAGCCGTATGCTACGGGAAATCCGCGCGTCAAAGGTGTAAATATTCTTTGCGCGAAACTGGTTTCGTGTTGTTCCAGGAGCCAGATCGTTAAAGCTGTTTCCATCATTGTTCAAATCCTGAGTGGCGGTTCCAACGCGCCCCGTTGGGACCACGGCCGTGTACGGAAGTCCTGACTGAAGCTGCACGATTGCCGAGAAAGTGTAGTCGCTTAGTAGTGCACGCACGAAGGCGTTCTCGCTGCGCTTAAACTCGCCGGTTTCATAGACCGGGCTGAAGACGAAGCGGTGCGGAATATCTATGTCGGATGGGCCATAATCCTGGCGAATGTTGAAAGGGTTGCTGACGATTTTGGAGTCGTCGCCGGAGTTGCCGGGAACGACTGCCGTTTGATCGGGCCTGTCGTCTTTAGATTTCGAATAAGTGTAGGAGGCGAGGAACTGGAAGTTTCTGGCGAAGCGCCGCGTCAACTGCACGGCCAGGGCGTTATAGAGCGATTTGGCTGAACTTTCGAAGAGGCTGATGCGGTCAAAGTTCACGAAAGGCCGTGGACTGATAAAGCGCTGGACGATGAATGACTGACCTGACGGGTCAATGAAGGTGACAGGTGTGGGCGCTGCAAGATTGACGTCGCGTGTGCGCGAGATGTGTACCCCGCGATAAAAGAGATAGGTGACAGCCAAGCTGGTGTTTGGTAACACCTCACGTTCGATTCCCAGACGGCCTTGCTGCACGTAGGGTTGCACGTAATCCCGGGCAAATAGAAAAAGGCTCGACTTCGGGACCGTGCCAACGGTGGGCGGCGCGTTAAAAATATTCGGGTAAACCAGGCCGGCGGCCGCGACCTGCGCGGCGTTAAGGTTGACGTTGATAACGTTGATGCCGTTATTCGAGTGTGATGTTCCAAGCATGATGCCGGTCGTGCGTCCGTAAAAAAGGCCGTAGCCGCCGCGTAAGACGGTCTTATCATCAAACGCATAGCTAAAGCCAAAGCGCGGCGCGATGTTGTTTTTGTCCTTCGGCTGAGTACTAGTGTCCAATCCGGCTGCTGCAAGCTGCGGGTCGGGGTTTTTCACGGGCGGAGCGGAAAGACGCTGATAATCATAACGGACGCCGGCATTAATCGTGAGTTTCGGGGTAGCACGCCAGTCGTCCTGCACATAAAGAGCGTAATCATTGGTGTCCGGGTGTGTCGTGGGTCCAGTTGTGCCAGTTCCAGCAAACGCCTGTCTAAACGAAGCGTTAGTCTGGTTGAAAAAGTCCGTATAGCTGTTGAATGTGTATTGGCCCTTAAAGAGGCCCGGGAAGTGGTTCAGGATGCGGTCAAAGTTGAAATCGAGGCCGGTCTTGACGTTGTGCCGCCCTGTCACGTAGAGCACGTTGTCCACGAACTGGGCGCGCTTGATAGTGGTCTCACGTGGGCTGAAGTTATTCCGACCGATAGTAAGAAAGACATTTGGCACGCCGGTGCCTATACGTATTTCCGGTCCTTCGGCGTTGGCCGTGCCAGGTTCGCCGTCCTTCGCAAACTGAAACCGAAATTCGTTCACGAAATTTTGAGTGATCGTCGAGGCTAGAGTGCCGGAGAAAGTTGTGGTCTTCGCAAGACTGTTGCCCGAGTGTTCCTCTACGTTAGTAGGCCCGGTGCTCTCGTTATTGATTCCAGTGAAATTTTGGCGATTGAAACGTAGCGAGAGTTGATTGGTCTTGTTGATGGTAATGTCGCCCTTCCCCATGAAAACATCCTGATTGCGGCCAATCGCATACGTGTGCAGCTTGGGCGCTAAAATGGCTTGAATGGCCGCCGTCTGAGTTGTGATGTTGGGAACGTCGAGGGGATTTGAAAGGCTCTGTCGCTGACCGTCATAGGCGAAAAAGAAGAAAGCTCGATTTTTAACGATCGGGCCACCGACGCGGCCGCCGAACTGATTAATCTGTAGCGGCACTCGCTTGTTCGGCCGACCCGCGCGAAACTGAGTCGCCTTCAAAGTGGGCGTATTAGCGTTCAGTGATTCGTCGCGGAAATATTCGAATACGCCGCCATGAAACTTATTACCTCCTGATTTGGTGACAACATTGATTACAGCACCACCGGAGCGGCCAAATTCCGCTGAGAATCCGTTCTGGTTAACCTGAAACTCCTGGACTGATTCTTCTGAAAACTGATAAGGAGGCCGCACCCCCGTGCGTCCAAACGCCTGGCCAAAAAAAGTGTTGTTGTTATCTACGCCATCGACTTGAAGGTTATTAAGCGTCCCCTTTTGCCCGCCGACGGAAAGGTCGCCACCTCGCGTCGGGTCGCGCACGACCCCTGGCGTGAGCGTGGCGAAGTCAAGGTAGTTGCGGCCGTTGACCGGCAGATTCTGGATGGCGCGTTCGTTGACGGTGGTCGAAACGGAACTGCGAGTGGTTTCCACTACAGGCGCTTCACTCGTAACCGTTACTGATTCGCTTGCGCCACCAATGCTGAGTTTGAGATCTAGCGGAGTATTACCACCAACCGTCACTGTTACATCGCGTAACTCTGTCTGCCCGAAGCCCTGTCCGGTGGCGCGGATCGTATAGGAGCCTGGCGGCAACAGAATCAGCCGATAATTGCCGTCGCTATCTGAGTTAGTAGTTTTCTCCAGGCCTGTCTGTTGGTTGGTGGCCGTTACCGAAGCGCCGGGAACGGCAGCGTCTTTAGGATCAAGCACGCGCCCTTCAATGTTTCCCGTTGTCGCTTGCGATTGAGCAAAAGCGCTGACGAATAGAGTCAAGATAAAAACAACCAGCAAACAGACTCTGGAAGCAAGGGGTGTGGTGACAATCATATTTTCCTCATCAAACCGGTAAGTTGAAATGAATTTACAGCTTTACGGAAAGCCCTGTAGGGAACTGCTTTCGCTTATGGCGTCGTTTGAACGCAAAACGTCGCCCAACTGAAAAGTTTAGACGCTGGATACTAGTTGATGCGGTGGAAAGAGATCAACAAAAGAACCTGATAAATCTTGCCGACCGTCACTCTCGCCTGTCGCTCCATCTTTTTCCAGGGGTTTCAATACGCAAAACCCAGCAAATGGCATATCTCTGCGTGGCATACTAGGTGACGATGTACAGAAAAGTCTGTCGGTAGCACTCATGGTCCCGCGGAGGTCCTGGTTACAGGTCGCCACAGCGAAGCCAGGCGCCCGCCGCTGGCAGCCTGTAAGACGCTCATTACTCCCATATAGCCGAAGCCGAAGAAGAACAGGAACAGAAAAGGCACGGTTCCCCACATGTGTAGACGACCGGCGTAGAGAATAGCAAGCAGGAAATAGAGTGAGAACCCCAACTCCAGCAGCGGCAGCAATCCCCGCTTGCGCTTGTACTTTTTACGCTTCCAGGTTTCGTCATGGGTTGTTTCGACGCTGTACTTCGGAGTGCGCACAAAATCGCTCTTGATGCCGAAGAGAGCTTCCAGCACAGCGCGGGCGTTGGAAAAAGCTAAGCCGATTCCGAGCGCCATCACGAGGGGCAGATGCAAAAGACGCGGCGCGCGTTTCTTGTCAAGATACCAAACAGCGGTTCCGTAAAACAGGAAAACGGAGATTGACGAAAAAAACAGTAACGGCACATCTAGAATCATCAGGTGGTAGAACGGCTGATTGTAACGAACCAGCAAAAGTGGGAACTGAAGAAAACTCGCAACGATCATGAGCGGGTAACTGATGTTTCCCGTTAAGCGGAAAAACATTTCCAGCCGCACGCGCATCGGTAGACGGGACCGCCAAATCCGCGGATAGAGTTTGATGCCCACCTGCATGACGCCTTTGGCCCAACGCCTTTGCTGGGCTTTGAAAGCATTTATCTCGACCGGGATTTCCGCCGGTGCCTCTTCGTCGAGCAGGTAAACAAACTTCCAGCCCATCAACTGTGCGCGAAAACTAAGATCCGTATCTTCAGTAAGCGTGTCATGTTGCCAACCACCGCTCATGGCAATTGCACTGCGACGCCAAATACCGGCAGTGCCGTTGAAGTTGAAGAAGCCGCCGGTGCGATTGCGCGTGGTTTGTTCTACAACAAAGTGACCGTCGAGCATGATGGTCTGCAATCGAGTTAACAGGTTGTAGTTGGCGTTGATGTGCGACCAGCGCATCTGCGCGCAGCCGACCATGGGATCGGTAAAGAAGTCCACCAGCTTCCGTAGACAATCGGGTTTGGGAACAAAGTCGGCGTCGAAGATCGCAAGTAGTTCGCCTTTGGCAGATTTCATCCCATTCTCGAGCGCGCCGGCTTTGAAGCCGGTGCGATCCTGACGATGGATGTATTCGATATCAAAGCCCTGCGTCGCATATTCAGCCACTGTAGCCCTTGCCAGTTTCACAGTTTCGTCGGTTGAGTCGTCGAGCACCTGAATCTGAAACTTCTCGCGGGGGTAGTCGATCTGCGTAATCGCCTTCACCAGCCGCTGGATGACATACACTTCATTGAAAAGTGGAAGCTGCACGGTGATGATCGGCAAATCCTCCTCGCGGTATCGTTCCTTAGGTTCTGGCACAAACTTGCGGTAGCGCCAGAAATCGATGACTTGCTTGATGCGATAACCGCCGTAGATTGCCAGAACCGTCAGGATGGCAAAATAAAGGATCAGGATGGTCCAGTCGAAGCCGTCGAGCTGGTAGAGCGGACTGATGTTTCCCCACGTCTTGTTAACCAGATCGTGGAAGTATCGCTCAAAGAGTGCTTGCGGCGTTGGCCCCAAAGGCGTAGGCCAGGGTGTGGGAGCAGGAATTTCCTGAAAAATCAAGGCCATTATCTCAGCAATTCAATCCTTATATCCAAAAGCGCCGTCTGGCCGGAGTGCCCAGACAGCGCGCGGCAGCGATTCTACCCGAAGAGTAGCTAACTAGGAAACAGCTCGCGGTGTTGGATGATGGGCAGTTGCGTAAGGCGAAATTGCGACAGGTGCGATCTAATGAGGTCAGCTCGTTGTACTAAGGGCAAGCACTTAAACTGCGTCACCACCAGGCGTGTCAGATGCGTCGATGGGGAGCGCTGTAGTCGCTGGGTGCCGTTGAAGCGCGAGGGGGAAATATTTCGACGGGCCCGGCATTATTCGCGGCTGTATTCGCTGATGTGGCGGTGGCAACTTTGCCCTTAGCGCGCCATTCCCGAAGGCTTAAATCGAGTAAGCCGGGCATTACATAAAAGACGGACACGATGCCTAACAAAGCGCCCGTGGCGAAGCGTGAGAAGTGAGTGTTGTTCCAGATTCCTAAAAAGGTCAATGAGAAATCGATAGCCAAAGGAGCCGCCGCGAGAAAAAGCCACTTGCGTGCGGGGGTTTCAATCTGCCTCAACGATTTGACTAAAGGATAGAAAAGCGTCGCGGCCGTAAAGCCGGCGTAGATACCTGTGCAGCGCGCACATACTGCGAATTGATGTCCAGCGATGAAGAACGATCGGTCAGGAATCTGATGACAAACATAACTGAACGCCTGGTAGATCGGTTGAGACAGGAGAGCGTGACCAGTGGCGAGTGCAAGCGGAGCTCCAACAATGAGCGCTACAACCGCTAATGATCCGGCGGCAACTATGGACCACATCAACAACGGACGACGGCTGGCCGCGGACTGCTGAATGTATTGGTCGGGAGGCGCGTACATAGAATTGCCGATTGCCAATTTCCAATTGTCGATTGCTCTTATTGGAACCCTCGAAGCCTGATCCATTTTCTGCTAATCGGCAATCGGCAATTGGCAATCTAAAATCTTATAACCGTATCTGGTCCGCCTTCGATGTGCAGCGTATCGACGAACCGGATGTGTCTCGACTCTGTGGTCATGACAACGGAATGCGTTCGTTTGCCGGCGCCAAAGAACCTGACACCTTTCAGTAATGCGCCGTCGGTGACACCTGTCGCCGCAAAGATAATCTTCCGGCCCGGCGCCAAATCGTTGGTATCGTAAATCTTGTTTGCGTCTGTGATTCCCATCGACTGCAAACGCTCGAGCACTTGTTCCCTCGGCGGCACCTTATCCTTGTCAACTCCAAGGCGTTCAGGATCAAAAACCAGGCGGGCCTGTATCTCGCCATTCAAGCACTTCATCGCCGCTGCCGTGATGACGCCCTCAGGCGCGCCGCCGATGCCGACCAGAGCGTGAATGTTTGTCCCTGCAACTGCCGCAGAAATACCAGCCGAAAGATCGCCGTCGCCGATCAAGCGTATGCGCGCGCCAGCTTGGCGAACGTCGGCAATTAACTTTTTATGTCTCGAACGATCAAGCACGATTACGGTGAGGTCCTCGATATCTCGACCCAGGCGACGGGCAATGTTTTTCAAATTGTCTTTAACTGGCGCATCAAGGTCGACCACGCCGCGCGAAGAAGGCCCGACAACAATCTTGTCCATGTAGAGGTCCGGCGCATTCAACAAACCACCACGTTCAGCAGCTGCCAACACTGCGATGGCGTTGTTTGCACCCAGCGCGCACAGGTTGGTTCCTTCGAGCGGATCGACCGCAATGTCTACTTCGGGACAAGATTCTGCCAGGTCCTCGCTAACTCCGTAGCCGCCGCCAACTTCTTCGCCGATGTACAGCATCGGGGCCTCGTCGCGTTCGCCCTCGCCAATCACGATACGACCGCGCATGGGCACTGTGTCCATGACTTCGCGCATCGCCTCAACCGCAACATGATCGGAATATTTGCGGTCGCCCTGGCCCATAGTGCGCGCCGCGGCGATGGCAGCCGCCTCGCATACGCGCAAGAAATCCAGAGACAGCTCGCGCTCTGTCTGTAACTCGTGGCCCATCTGTTTAAGGTCTCCTGAAACCGGAAGCACCGGAAGCTTTGAGTGCGAAATCGTTGTCAAGTGCTGTAACGCTCGCAGATGATGAAGTGCCTGCTCATACTAGCAGAGCAGTCTAAATATTTGTAGTTGCGGCAACTCCTCTGAAAACCTAGCGTCGCCTCTTAAAGACGGTTAGAATGCGTAGTCAGTACGTTTCGCCCAGGGTCTTCAGGAGAATTTGGATGGCAACGCTTCTGATCGTCGATGACGACAGCCTCATCAGAGACACGCTTCATGAACTCCTGTCTGCTTCACACGAGTGTCATACGGCCGATCGCGCGGAACAAGCGCTTGCTTATCTTGATATCGAGACCTACGACGCAGTCATCACTGACGTTTCCATGCCGGGACTCAGCGGGCGCGAGGTTTTGAAATACATCCAGGCCAAACATCCGGCCACACCGGTGATTGTCATCTCGGGATTGCCTGACGACGAAGGTGATGGTCTATCGATGACTAAAATGGGCGCCTTCGCCTATTTCACCAAACCCTTCCAATTAAATGAAATCGAAGAAGCAGTCGACCGCGCGATCGCACGGCACCAGGAATTGAGTGCAGTTAATCAAGCGAAGGATGAGCTCACTGCAGCGGATTCGGAAAGCGTTACCTAAAAGACTCACTCCAAGCATCCTGCTCCATTGTCTTTCGGGAATGCGGCTTTCAAACTGAACCAGTACCGAACCAGTACCCTTTCGGGGCATTACTTGACTTGCCCGCCTGACTGGCGTTAAGAATCATCCGTAATCAATCCTTAAACAGCCCCGTTTAATTTTCGTCCCGGAGGTTCTTATGTCGACTGCGGCGCAACGAACAATCAATGAAGACAAGATGAATGAGTTTTTGGGTAAGGTGGTTGGAGATTTTGGCGCCGCCTTGAGTTCTTCGCTGGTTTACATCGGCCAAAAACTTGGACTCTACAAAGCGCTGGCCGCCGGCGACGCCTTGACGCCGGCAGAGCTTGCCGAAAAGACTTCAACAAACGAACGCTATGTACGCGAGTGGCTCATCAATCAAGCCGCCAGCGGGTATGTTGCTTACGATGCTGCGAGCGGGCGTTATTCGCTGGCGCCTGAGCAGGCGCTGGCGCTGACCGATGAGAGCAGTCCGTTCTTCGTTGGTGGTGGCTTTTACGTCATCAAGGCAATGACGCACGCCGTCAACCGGATCGAAGAAGGATTCAAGAACGGCGGCGGCATGCTCTGGGGCGAACACGATCCGGACTTGTTTGTCGGCACCGAACGATTCTTCCGCCCGGGTTATGCAGCCCACTTGATTGCGACCTGGATTCCCTCGCTCACCGGCATCGAAGAGAAGTTAAAAACCGGCGCCAAAGTTGCTGACATTGGCTGTGGCCACGGTTCGTCAACCGTCATCATGGCCCAGGCGTATCCCAACTCGCGATTCTGGGGTTTCGACAATCATCAGAAGTCGATCGAGACAGCGCAGCAACGCGCTAAAGATGCGGGCGTTCCCGATCGAGTTACGTTTGAAGTGGCAAGTGCGGATGCGATTCCGGATCAGCAGTATGACATGGTGGCATTTTTCGACTGTTTGCACGACATGGGCGATCCGGTCGGCGCTTGTAAACGGGCGGCGGAAGTGTTGGCAAAGGACGGCAGCGCTTTGATAGTTGAGCCGATGGCTGGAAACACAGTTGAGGAAAACTTCAACATCATTGGCCGGACATTTTCCGGCGCTTCAACGCTCTGCTGCACTTCAAATTCATTGGCCTTGAATGGACCAGCGCTCGGCGCTGTTGCTCCCGAGTCGGCAATCCGTGAAGTGGTACTCGCCGGCGGCTTCACTGAATTTCGCCGAGCCACCGAGACACCGTTCAATCGCATCTTCGAAGCAAGGAAGTAAGACAGGCATTCCTGCCTGTCCTGGATTGGTCAACCATAAAGGCACGAAGACACAAACCTCAGCAATTAACTTTGTGCTTGCGTGTCTTTGTGGTTTTGTTTCTAATTACGTCGCTTAAGCCGAAGCGGTCTCGGTAGATTCAGCCGGCTTCCACGGTGGCAATGTCCTGCGCGCGGGCTTTTCTTTTTTCAACCCAAGGGCCCAGTCGGCTTGCATGAGGGTGTGAATGTCGCGGGTTCCTTCGTAAATGATCGCCGCTTTGCAGTTGCGCCAGTAGCGCTCGACGGGATAGTCGTTTGAGTAACCGTTGGCGCCGTGGACCTCAATCGCCATTGACGCTGCTTTCTCGCTGCGAGTAGTTGCCTGCCACTTCGCTAAGCTCGTTGCGCGCGCATTTGCCTGGCCGGTGTTCTTTAAGTAACCGGCGCGCAGCCAGAGCAGATGCGTCATCTGGTAGTCGGATTCCATCTCGGCAATCTTTTGCTTTACGAGTTGATGATTGGCGATTTTTGTCCCGAAGGTTTCGCGTTCCAAAGCGTAAGCGACTGAAGCGTCGCGCGAGGCGCGAATCACTCCGGTTGCGCCTGCTGCCACCGTGTATCTTCCCTGCTCAAGTGCAAACATAGCGATCTTGAATCCCTCGCCCTCGTTGCCTACGAGGTTTTCTTTCGGCACGCGCGTGTCTTGCAGTGAAAAATATCCAGTATTGCCGGCGCGAATCCCCAGCTTTCCGTGAATCGTTCCGGAAGTGAAACCCTTCATGCCGCGCTCCACGATGAAACACGACATGCCGCTATGATCTCGATTTCGGCGTTTGTCTTCGTCCGTCCAACAGAAGAACAAAAAGTTGTCGGCAGTGTCGGCCAAGCTGATCCACATCTTTTCGCCGTTGAGAACGTATTCATCGCCGTCGCGCCGCCCGGTGGATCGAGAACCAACAACGTCGGACCCGGCGCCCGGTTCCGTTAAACCGTAAGTCGCGAGTTTCTCGCCCTTCGCCTGCGGCACCAGATACTTTTGTTTCTGCTCTTCACTGCCCCAGGTGAGGAGTGTGAGCGAATTCAGGCCCGTGTGCACCGACATTGCCACGCGGAGAAACGTGTCAACCGCTTCGAGTTCTTCGCAGACGAGCCCGAGGGAAATGTAGTCGAAGCCCGCGCCGCCGTAGTCTTCAGGAATACAAACGCCCAGCAGATTGAGGGCGGCCATCTTGTCAAACACAGAACGTTCGAAGTGCTGCTTCTCGTCCCACTCTTTGATGTAGGGCGCAATCTCTTTTTGCGCAAACTCGCGCACAGTCTGCACCAGCGCTTTGTGATCTTCAGTCAACTCGAATTCGATCATGGGAATGTCTTTCTTGAAATAATATGGTGTGAAAACGACCTCGTCATCTTACCTGATCCGATACTCATGGTCACCTGCGGTTGATTAACTCTTTGGAGTGCGGCGACCTGTCGCCGCTTTGGTCAGCGCCGGCCGCAGCCTGCTCGCTGAAACCATTCAAGTAGCAAGGGCCTTGACAGCTTCGGCGACTAAAGCGCCGACAGGTCGGCGCACTCCAAAGAGTTGAAGCCGCTCTCGCTTGATCTTTGCGGCCCTTTGCGTCTTCAACTTTGCGTACTTTGCGGTTAATTCCTATACTTCGACGTCATGGCAAAAAAGGTGAAATCGAACATTATTAGAGTTGGCCTGGTCCAGATGAGCTGCGACCCGGAGCCGGAAGCAAACCTCAAAAAAGCGATTGCCCGCATTGGCGAAGCGGCAAAGAAAGGCGCGCAGATTGTTTGCCTGCAGGAGCTCTTTCGCTCGCAGTATTTTTGTCAGACGGAAGACATCGCTCTCTTCAAGCTTGCCGAGACTATTCCTGGCCCCACCACCGAAGCGCTGGGAAAAGTTGCGCGGCAGAAGAAGGTTGTCATCATTGCCTCGCTTTTTGAAAAGCGCGCGGCCGGCGTTTATCACAACACCGCCGTGATTATCGACGCGAACGGAAAGATTGCAGGCAAGTATCGCAAGATGCACATACCCGACGATCCGCTCTATTACGAAAAGTTTTATTTCACACCCGGCGATTTGGGTTTTCAAACTCACGATACAACCTACGGGAAGATTGGCGCGCTCGTCTGCTGGGACCAGTGGTTCCCGGAAGCCGCGCGCTTGACCGCTTTAAGCGGCGCCCAGTTTATTTTCTACCCCACAGCGATAGGCTGGCTGCCAGACGAGGCAGAAGAAATGAACCTGGCCCAGCATTCCGCCTGGGAAACAATTCAACGCGCGCACGCAATCGCCAATGGTGTTTACGTCGTAGTGGTAAATCGCGTGGGCCGCGAAGGCAAGCTCAACTTTTGGGGACAGTCGTTCGTAGCCGATCCATTTGGCCGCATCATCGCCAAAGCTTCTTCGGATAAAGAAGAAGTGCTCGTCGTCGATTGCGACCTCGATAAGATCGAGGAGACGAGGCAAAACTGGCCTTTTCTACGCGACCGCCGAATTGATTTCTACGCGCCACTCTCCGCTCGGTTTTTGGAACCCACCACCAGCAAATAATTTTCATGTCCACGCCCGCAGAACTCGGTTACCACATGCCCGCCGAGGGGCGTCGTCACAGTTCGACCTGGCTTTCCTGGCCCAAGGACCCGGAAACCTGGCCCGAGCGCGTCTCGCAAGTTGAAAAGATTTTTCTTGAGATGATGGCCGCGCTCGCTCCCGGCGAGACTGTGAATTTGCTGGTCGACGACGAGGAAACTGGGCAGTACGTGCGCAGGCTTTGCGCTTTTCCCGGTGCTGAGAACATTCTCTTTTACCGTATCCCAACAGTTGATTCGTGGATTCGCGATTATGGGCCAAACTTTCTCATCGACGATAAGGGGAGGCTTGCCTACAACGATTGGAAATTCAACGCCTGGGGAAACAAGTACCCTGAGCTAAAGAAGGACGATTCAATTCCCGCGCGTTTGGAAAGTTTACTCACGGCGCGACGATTCGAGCCCGGCATCGTGATGGAAGGTGGATCGATTGAAGTCAATGGCGCCGGCTGTCTGCTGACAACTGAACAATGTCTTTTGAACCCGAATCGCAACCCACAGCTCAGCAAGAGTGACATCGAACAGTATTTGAAGAACTACCTGGGAGTCGAAAAAGTCTTGTGGCTCGGTGAAGGAATTGTCGGAGACGACACTGACGGCCACGTCGACGACATCGCGCGTTTTGTTTCGCCTAACGTGATCGCTTGTGTCGTTGAAGAGGATCCACAAGACGCCAATTACGAGATGCTTCAGGACAATCTTGAGAGGCTGCAAGCAATGACGGACGTTCAAGGCCGTCCCTTTGAGATAGTTACCTTGCCGATGCCGGGAATTGTCGGCGGAACGAGTACCGACACCCGCAACCCCGACCGCTTACCAGCCTCGTACGCCAATTTCTATATTGCCAACGGTGTGGTGCTGGCTCCGGTCTTCGGACATGCGAACGATGCCAAAGCGTTAGAAATTCTCGGGCCCCTTTTCCCGGATCGTAGAGTGGTAGGAATCAACTGCGAGCCACTCGTTTGGGGCATGGGAACAATCCACTGCGTAACCCAACAACAGCCGGAAGCATAATCCGCAGATTACGCAGATTACACAGATTTAGACAATACAAAGCGACGGTGTTCCAGGCTTCGCGCGCCGAAATTGATGAGCAATCCAACTTCGTTTCCTGTGGCCTTCAAATAATTGATAAGCTGAGCTTCTTCCGTTCCACTTGTTCGCGCCAGTGCCTTCAACTCGACAACCACCGAATTGAAACAGATGAAGTCTGCACAATATTTGGTTTCAAGAGGTTGGCCCTTGTATTCGAGCGGCAACTTTACCTCTCTGACAAAAGGGATATGTCGCTTAGTGAGTTCTATCGCGAGAGCTTCCTGGTAAACCGGCTCAAGGAATCCGCATCCGAGTTGCCGATGCACCTCCATGCACGCTCCAATGATTGAGTATGTTCGAGGATCGGTTTCGGTGAGATTCTTGAGCACCCCGCGATCTTAACAGTAATTATTTCTTATCTGTGTAATCTGCGTAATCTGCGGATAGCATTCTTCTAGCAAAAGCTTTTGCATCATCCAACGTCCGGACTCTTCCATCCAGTTGCATTTCATAAATCTCTTTAGTGATCTCGCCAACTCGCGGTCCTGGCTCCAGTCCCATTTCCAACAAGTGGCGGCCTAACAATATTGGCGCCGGAGGACGCTGCTCGACCTCCAGTTCCCTCGCCCGCTCAATAAACCACTCCTGCGCGTCCGCCGTGTACCATTTCTCTCGCGGCACCCATTCGGCGTTGCGGCCAAGCGAGTCAGCTTTCGCAACCCGGTAAAGCAGGTCAAGTTCACAGCGGCGCGCGAGCCGCCGGAATGCGCCGTCGCCAACTTCATCTCGCCTCTTGAAAAATTCCCCTGGCTTCAAATGTTCGCGCACGAGGGCAATCACTTGCCCACGGACGTCGAAGCCATCAAGCGTATGAATATTCAGCCGCGCGAGAAAACTCTTTGTCGGCGCGACGCCAGCCTCTTCGTGCCCTCGCGAGCGCAAGCGACCCTCGACAAACTCAGTTGTTGCGGGTTTGCCAAAATCGTGCGCCAAAGCGGCCAGCATCACGGTGACTTGCTTTGCGTAGGGCAAGCCATCAATCAACTCGTGTGCTCCATCGATGACCAGCCCGGTATGTATGAAGACATCACCCTCGGGGTGCCACTCTGGATCTTGTGGCACTTCTATCAGAGCCTTTATCTCGGGAAATGATTGCTCGATTGCACCCAACTTGCGCAACCAATCGAGCCCGATAGAAGGATGGCGAGGCAACAGCAAAAGCTTTTCTATCTCTCCCCAAACGCGTTCCGCCGGCAGATCAGACAAATCAATCGCGCGGCAGAGCGCAATTGTTTCCGGGTCAATCTCGAACTCAAAACGCGCTGCAAGCTGCGCAGCCCGCAGAACGCGCAAGCTGTCCTCGGCAAAGGTCTTAACCGAGACGGCCCGCAGAATCTTGTTTCGAATATCGTCCTGGCCACCGACGGGATCGATGAGCTCTCCAGTTAAGGGATCCTGCAGAATTGCGTTGATAGTGAAATCACGACGCTGCGTTGCTTCTTCGATAGTCATCGAGGGGTCACCTTCGATGACAAACGCGCGATGTCCGCGCCCGGATTTTCGTTCGCGCCGGGGGAGTGATACATCCAGATCCGGACCAAGTTTGTAAACAGTGAACGCCTCGCCAACGACGTTGACCGGACCAAATTGATCTAATAAAGCGCGCAGCCTGGTTGGATCGATCCCGTAGACCTCGACGTCCCAATCCTTCGGCTGGAAGCCCATAATCAGATCGCGAACGCAGCCGCCAACAAGCAGGGCTCGACCGCCGGCATCGCGAATCGCCTGCGCCAAAGTGATTACTTTTTCGGGGACCAAGGATGACATCCTGGCGGTTAGTTCTTTTTGTTTGCGGTAATCTCGATCAGGTTACCGCCGGGATCGCGTACGAAGAAGCGCGACATTCCTTTGAGGGGATCTCCATCAGGAATGACTTCGATACCTGCATTGTCGAAATGGAGTTTGGCGCCGGGAATGTCTTCAACCGAATAGCAAACATGGCGATCGCTGGCCTGGTTGTCGACCGCATTTTCAATGGACAAGTGAAGTTGCGACCCACCCAGGTCATACCAGGCACCGATGTTTTGTCTTGGGCCTGCAGGTTTCGGAATCTGACGCAGGCCAAGGACGACGCCATAAAAATACTTAGCGGCATCCTCCATGCCCGCCGGCACGGTAACGTTTACGTGGTTAACTCTAAGGATCTGAAAGGCCATCGTTTTCTCGGCGCCAACTCTATCGCTTGTCAGCTTCCGAATTCTGCGCAAACTTCCTCACTTCATCGAGACGACCTTCGGTATTTGCAGCTCCGGGTTTGTCCTTCACGTAGCTGTTGAATTCTGCCGAACGGTTGCGTGGAATACTGAGCGACTTCCAATCCGAAGATCTGAAATGCTTGGCGAGAAACACTATCTGGCCGATATGATTGGCGTAATGCATCAACTGGCGATTGATCGCCTGAATGACCGTATGCTCTTCGCCACGAATCAAGACTTTCTTTCCCAGGTCGTAGACCCTTAGCAGCTCAAGAGCTGCGAAGACCTGCTGCCAACCCTTCTCCCAGTAAGCCAGAATGTCTTCCTTACTCGTCGTCGGCTCAATCACAAACTCCATGTCGCGATTGCGATTGGGCTTCTCACCGTCGCTGGTAAGAAAGTCGGTCCAACGCGAAAACATATTACCGGCCATGTGCTTCATGATCACGGCGATGCTGTTTGCTTCCGTATCAATAGTGACGAAAAACTCTTCTTCCTTAAGTTGATCAAGGGCCTTCTCCGCCATCTTCTTGTAAGCACGGAGGCTGGCGATTGAGTCTTTGAGATAGTGTGTGCCGAGTGATTCGTTCATCTTAGTGACAGTGTTGAAGGGGCTATGATTTCAATGCTTCTCTAATGGTGCCCGCCACGTTTTCGCGTTCCACTGATCGTTGCTCGCCTGATGCGAGGTCTTTAATCGCAACTTCGCCGCGCGCGCGTTCATCATCACCAATGATCGCAACAAAGGGAATGGCGCGAGCCGAAGCATATTTGAATTGCTTACCAATCTTGTCAGCCTCCGGGTAGAGATCAACCCGTAGTCCTTCGGCGCGCAATTCATTGGCAAACGCAATCGATTCCAAAAGAGATTCGTTATCCCAGACGGCGACCATCACGTCCGCCGGTGAAGCGACCAGCGCCCCCGGGAACATCTCGCGCTCAGTCATGACCACAATGATTCGCTCCAAGCCAAGCGAAAAACCGCACGCCGGCACATCCTCTCCCAAAAACATTCCCACTAGATTATCGTAACGCCCGCCGCCGCCGAGGCTGCCGGGAAGATCCTTAACGTTAATCTCCAGAATCGCACCGGTATAGTAGGAGAGTCCACGGGCCAGAGTCGGATCGATCTCAATTCTCGAAGCAACACCAGCGGCTTCAGCAAAGTTCATGATCGAGCGAAGCTCATCAACGCCTCGGGCGCCCAACTCATTGTCACGGACAAACTCGACCAGACGCCCGAGGATTGCAGCATTCAACGCGCTCCGCTTTTGGTCCGGGCTCTCACCGGTGGCGATTTCGGCTGCGTGCTCAAGCGAACCTAACTCCACAAAAAACTTCAGCAAGTTGCTTCCTGCGTCTGCCTCAATCCCTCGTTCCCTGAATTCTTTTTCCATGCCATCGGCACCAATCTTGTCCAACTTGTCCAACGCGATAAGCGCAGCGTCGTGTTTAGCCTCGGCGATTCCAGCTGCCTGGAGAACGCTGGTCAACGCGTGCCGATGATTTAACCGGATTATGAAATCGTCAAAGCCCAGCTTCGTTAATACCTCGCTGGCGGCCGCGCAAATCTCAGCTTCAACCACCATCGAGCGCGAACCAAGCACATCAACGTCACACTGGTAAAACTCGCGAAACCTGCCGCGCGCGGGACGATCAGCACGCCAGACGGGTTGAATTTGATAACGCTTAAAAAACTTCGGCAGCTTGTCGCGATGTTCCGCAACGACGCGGGCGAGTGGGACGGTTAGATCGTATCGCAGTGCAAGGTCTGCTTCGCCGCTCGCCTCATGCACGCCGCGTTTGAGGATTTTGTAGATGAGTTGATTCCCTTCCTCACCATATTTGCCCATCAGCGTTTCGATGTTTTCAACCGCGGGCGTCTCCAGTGGCTCAAAACCGTGGCGCTCGTACACTTCCTTTATGACGCCGATGACGTACTCACGGCGTCTGACGTCGGCGGGAAGAAAGTCGCGCATGCCGCGCGCTGGTTGGGTCTTGGCTGCCAATGTTTTCCGCCTTCTGCCTTATGCTTTCATTCTTGCGTCGTTTAGAGGGGCACTTGTCCCCCCAGCGCGGCGGGCGGATAAGTCCGCTTTATAAACGATACTCGCTCACTGCTCACTCTTATGGAAAGGAATGTAGGCCACGTAGTTCTGCCAAAAGAGATCTAGCCCCGCCACTTCCTCATCCGTTAACGGACGCTTTACGCGCGCTGGAATTCCCATAACCAAGGAGCGGGGAGGAATTATCGTTCCTGGCGAGATCAATGAACCCGCGGCGACCAGCGACTGGGTGCCGACTCGCGCATCGTCGAGCACAATCGAGCCGATGCCAATCAGCGCACCGCGCTCGACGTAGCAACCATGCAGTGTGACGCTGTGGCCCACCGTCACTTCGTCCTCAAGAATGGTCGGATGTGAGCCGGTGCGGGTATGGACGACACAGTTATCCTGAACATTAGTACGATCGCCGATGCGAATGTAAAACATATCGCCGCGCAGGACGGCGTTGCACCAGACAGACGACTGCTCGCCCATGTGAACGTCACCGATTACCTGCGCGCTCACATCCACGTAGGCGCTCGTTGGAATCTGCGGATGCACACCGCGAAACGGTCTAATCATATTTTTCTGAATAGTAGCACAGCTTTGGAGTGCGGCGGCCTGACGCCGCTTTTGTTCGGCGGCGGCTCGACGCCGCCGGGTTATCGATCGTCTAAATCCGGGCAACAGCTGCGACAGGTCGCAACGGACCAAAGCGCTGCCAGGTCAGCGCACCCCAAAGGATCTGTGCTGCTACGCGCGGCTATGCTAAATTGAAACCATGATCAGCCGGCGACTTGCGTCGATTATTCTTGTTGCGATTCTGCTGTTGGCAAGTTCCTGCGCTGGGGCGCTCTACAAAGTAAAGCCGGCGATTGAGTTACCGCCGCTCGCAGGTAACTTGAAAACAGCCAGCGCTGGCAGCGTAACGGTAAAGGTCGCCCCACTCATGAGCGACGAAGAAACTCAGGAACTATTTGAAGCGAACCTGCCGCTGAGCGGCTTGTTGCCGGTGCGACTTGAATTGGTTTTTGAAAGCGGTGTGCCTGTTGAAACCAAGCGTGTGCGTTTTCGTTTGCACGATGGTGAGGCGCGCGAATGGAAACTAGTTTCGCCGAAGGCAGCGGTGGGCCGGATCCTCAAAGCGAACGACATCTACGCTTACAATCCGAATTCTCGAAAACAGTTTGAGAAGGAGTTTGCGGCTTATGCAATCGATCTCAAGGAACCGTTGAATACTGCCGACCGCAGGCGTCAGGGCTTTCTTTTCTTCGAAGTTCCAAAGAAGGAGCCTGTCGAGAGTCCGCGAGGCTTGGTCTTAACAATTGAAGGCCTGCCCCAGCCAGTCCAAATTCCGCTCAATTAGGTGCCAAGCCTAAAAAAATCAGTCGCGACTATCCAGTCGAGCCGAAACCGCCGCTTCCTCTGTCCGTCTTGTTTATCTCATCTGCCCAAACGGCGGTTGGAGTAATTATCTTCTCGATTATCAATTGGCAGATCTTACTTTGCGCCGGCAAGTGAATTGTCTCGTCTCCTGAGTTAAAGAGAAGACATCCAATCTCGCCGCGGTAGTCAGCGTCAATAACTCCAGCGAGTACATCCAGGCCTTTCCTGGTAGCAAGACCTGATCGGGAAGCGAGCCGCCCGTAGTAACCTTCAGGAATTGCCACGGCCAACCCCGTGTGTGCAAGGGTGCGCTGCCTTGGTTGAATCACCAGGTCCTCAATAACGGAGATATCCAAACCCGCGGCCGATGCGCTGCCACGCGAGGGCAGGGTTGCACGCGAATCTAACCGCTTGAAACTCAACAGCCGTAGCTCCGCATCTACTGCCTCATCGAGGGGGTAAGATTCCAACGACCGGGTGGGGTACATACGGTTCCTCCAATGAAGAGATTTCTTCAGGGGTGAGATTAAGCGAGAGCGCGGCGATGGCGTCGTCAAGATGATGCGGCTTGGACGCGCCGACGATCGGCGCTGTCACGAACGGCTTCTGCGCCACCCAGGCTAAGGCAACTTGCGCCCGCGGCACACCACGTTTCGCCGCAATCTCCCCAACGCGTTCGACTATCTTGCGATCCGCATCTTCTGTGGCGACGTAAAGCGTCTTGCCATACTCGTCATTCTCCATGCGATTGCTCGTCTCGCCCCAAACACGCGTCAGGCGCCCACGAGCGAGTGGACTCCAAGGCACCACGCCCACTCCCTCTCCCTCGCAAAGCGGCATCATCTCCCGCTCTTCTTCGCGGTTAAGAAGATTGTAGTGGTTCTGCATTGAAGCGAACCGCGTCCAACCGTTTAGCCTGGATACGTACTGAGCTTTTGAAAACTGCCAGGCAAACATCGATGATGCACCGATGTAGCGCGCCTTCCCGGCCTTAATCATATCATGCAGTGCTTCGAGCGTTTCTTCTATCGGCGTGTATTTGTCCCACCGATGTATCTGATAGAGATCGACGTAATCCGTGCCGAGACGCCGCAGGCTCGAATCGATCTCAATCAGGATGGCCTTGCGTGACAGGCCGCGCGCGTTGGCGCCCTCTCGCATCGGGTAGTACACCTTGGTGGCGATTACCACCTCTTCGCGACGCGCGAAGTCGCGGAGCGCGCGTCCCACAATCTCTTCGCTGGTGCCGTCGGAGTAGGTGTTGGCTGTGTCGAAGAAGTTGATGCCGAGTTCGAGTGCCCTCTTGATAAACGGGCGGCTCTTTTCTTCATTGAGAGTCCAGGAGTGGGCGCCCCTTTCGGGCACACCGTAGGTCATACAGCCGAGGCAGACACGCGATACCTTGAGGCCGGTTTGTCCAAGCTTGACGTAATCCATAAGGACTCGCGAGAACCGCGAACTCTCGTCACATCTTTGGCAGAGTCACTCCGCGTTGACCCTGGTACTTACCACCACGGTCTTTGTACGACGTCTCGCAAATCTCATCAGACTCGAAAAACACAACTTGGGCAACGCCTTCGTTGGCATAGATTTTGGCGGGCAACGGCGTAGTGTTAGAAAATTCCAGCGTCACATAACCTTCCCATTCAGGTTCAAAAGGAGTGACGTTTACCAGGATCCCACATCTTGCATACGTGCTTTTACCCAAACAGATGGTGAGCACGTTTCTGGGGATGCGGAAGTATTCAACGGTTCGCGCGAGGGCAAAACTGTTGGGCGGAATCAAAACTGAATCGCCTTTCACATCTACGAAGTTCTTTGCGTCAAATTCCTTGGGGTCAACTATGGTGCTGTTGATATTGGTGAACAGCTTAAACTCGTCTGCGCAGCGGATGTCATAGCCGTAGCTCGAAGTCCCATAAGAAACGATTCGTTTGCCATCGAGTTCCTTTACCTGGCCGGGTTCAAAGGGCTCGATCATTTTGAACTCCGACGCCATCCGGCGGATCCACTTGTCTGATTTTATGCTCATGATAACGAGACGAGAGAATACCGTGGCAAGTAAGTAAACAGCAAACAGCGAACCGTGAACGGTAAACCGAGAACCGGAAACCGCGAGACACGCCACAACTCGTTACTTCTAACTCTTATTTATTTGCGTCCGTTCACAGTTCACGGTTTCCGGTTCACGGTTTGCTGTCCACTTCCTGCTTCTTGATGTAGATATTTCCGTCGCCAACCGTGAACTTAAAGGAAGCGCCTCCGATGCCAGCGCGAGCCTTCATGTTTTGCGGTGTCAGCCCCGGCTTTTCTCGCGGCTCCAATCCGCCATATAAATCCTCTATTTTCCCTGCACGAAGAATTTCTCCATCGAGATCGCCGTTGAAACCCTGCGGAATTTCGAGTGTTATTTGTCCGGCAGCGAGACGAACGTCGGCGCCTACACCGCGCCAACTTCGCGACGGAATGCTCAACCTGAATTTTCCCGTGGCTATGGTTGCTGACAATGTGCCGCCGGAAAGCGTTACGTTAGTTTCACTGTCGGTGGCCGAAAGCAGAATGTGGCCTTCAACGCCGGTAATGTTAATCGGGCCCCGTCCCGCATTGACCTCGATATCAGTCACAACGGGCACCCGTATTCGATAATCTAATTTCCAGGGCAATCCCAAAAGGGTTTTAGGAAATTTTTTCGATGTCGCTCGCATAAAAATCTTATCGTGGGTTCCGGTAGTGATGAGGCGCAGATGGTTCGAATCCTCATCCAGCACAAAGCCGTTGACCGCCGCAAGTCGATCCAAATCTGCTTCCGTATCGGCACGTAGTTGGATCTCCGCACTGATGTCGACTTCGTTGCGGGGCCACGCTTCAATGGTGATTGTGCCTTCAGGCGCGCCGATGATGGTAACAGAGCCGCCATAACCAAATCGGCGCAGCTCATGTCTCATTGTTGTGCGAACAAGCTGAGGCGGTCGGTTTGGGACGGGAACTTTTTGCTGCTGGGCAACGGCAAAGATTGGAAGAGCGAAAAGTGCGGCGAGCAAAACGAGTGGACGAACCAATAGGAATTTCATGAGCACCTGAAATCGAATCTGCTGAGTTAATTTTGAAAATTCTAAGGGGCGAAAGATTGTAACACTGGAAACATCTGAACAAACCAATGCGGGCGCCTCAATCCAAGCGATCAAGCGCGCCCGCATCTAACTTGCTCCTCTGTCAAACCATTAGCGACGTATGAAAGTGATGCTGCCCTGAAAGTTTGTCACCGTCACTTTAGAGCGGCCGCTAATCACATCTCCCATGTATTTGCGTCCATCTCCCATCGACCTAAAGCCGGCGTTCCAGAACTCGCCCAGCGCAATTTTTCTATTGGGCGCGGCGGCGGTAAGGTTAAAAGCCGAGTTGGCGGGAATCCTGATAGTTATGTCACCCTTGGTCGACTGAAACTGGTAAGTTCCGCCAGGTGCAAATTCCCCGTCAAAGAAAATGTTGCCAGTCGTGTTTTGGGCATAAACTCTGTCGGCGCCGATGCCGCTGAGTTCGATGTCACCTTCCAGTGAAACGTGAGCGCGAACCAACTCACCGTGTATATTCGTTACCGTTATCTGGCCCTGCTTTGTTTCCAGGTCAACGGAAGAATTAACCGGAACCTGAAGCTTGAAGTTGATATCACCGATGTCGCTGCGTCCCGGATTATCAGCCTTAACGTCAACAGTCAGATTTTCTGACGTCTGCCGCGGGATAAGATTAGCCTTTGGTGATTCAAGAGTCGCGGAAAGTTTGATCTCGTCTCGATTCCAGGATTCGACGGTGATAGTGCCCGAGATATTCTTCAACACGATACGAACATTCTTGCCGGCTGGATACCGCTTGGATAGGTGTTGCTGGGCCTGCGTAGTGCTGACGTTGAACGCGCTAAGAAGAAGCACTGATGCGAACAGCGCTGACACTGACAGGAGACTAACACCGGGGATTTCAAATCGCTTGGACGACACTCGGGTTTTCATCTGCTTGGGGCTGTGCAATATTAAATTCCGTTGACTGCGTTAAATCGTTTTAGAGGTCCGCAAACTCTTTCAATAGCGAAAGCTTTTCATTGAGTGCGGCATTCAACATCTCCTCAGAAACTTCGTCGTGGGGATTCTGGCTCAGGGCGTCAAACGAATTGTCCACTGCCTGATCGATCACCTTCAAGTTGCGATCAAAAGTTTCGCGCATCTGCGGGCTCCAGCGAGCCTTGTTGAATTCTACCCGCTGGTTCCAATAAGAAATCAACTGCTGTTGTTGCGAAATCCGGTCGCGCACGTTTGCGGCGGAAACATTAAGGCCGGCATCTACCGCCTGGCTGTTAACGTTTGCACTTGTTCCACTCTGCCAACGACGCAAACCCACGGCCGTCGAAAGTGAAACAACCAGAACTATCGCTACCGCTGAAGCAATCAGTTGCGGGAACGAAAGCTCCCAACTACGACCGGTCCAGCCCTTCCAAAAGTTACGCCCCGAAACCTTATTGGCCGCCGGAGCGGGCACTGCCACGGCCGCGCCGGCGCCCGCTTCTATCATATTGCGGATGCGCATCCATAGCGCTTTTTCATTTGGAGGGGCGCTGTATTCGCCACGATTGGCACGGCAGAAGCCCACGATCGATTGCAGATCGTCGCGCACATCCGCGCAACTCAGGCACTCTTCCAGGTGCGCGTTCAGCGTTGATTGATCTTCGTGACTTAGGGCGCCGTCCAGAAAATCGCTAATTAGGTCCTGACACTTATCGCAGTTCATTGTCTTCGCAACCTCTAACCTGCCACTCCGGTCGTCGGCGTCCGTCTTTCAAGCGTGGCATTTGGTTTTCAAGCAATCAAGGGGAGACTGCGTTAAAATCCGTTCGTTTTCACCCAGAACAGCTTCCGTTCTTTGGTTTCAGGGAATGAAACCGGCAAGCTATGTTTGGAAGCTAGTCCTTCGCCTTCTGTTGCCTCAGCAGTCCGCGCAATTTCATTCGGGCCTTGTGCAGTTGCGACTTGGAAGTCCCAACCGAACAGCCCAGCATTCTCGCTATCTCTTCGTGTTCGTGTCCTTCAATGTCGTGAAGGGTAAAGACCGTGCGGTAGCCGGGAGGCAGTTGAACAATCGCTTTATCCAGGGCTATGCGATCCACGACCGGCATCGCATTGGGGTTTTCCGTGCCTTTGACTATCTGTACCGGAGTTTCGCCGTCATCGGTCGTCTGTTCCATCTTGACGCCGCGTTTGCGGAAATGCATCAAGACCTGGTTGACGGTCAACCGGTGCAGCCAGGTTGTAAAAGCGGACTCACCACGAAAACTTCCAATTTTTCGAAAGAGCTGGATGAAGACCTCTTGTGCAAGGTCTTCCGCCTCCGAGACGTTACTGGTCATTCGCAGACACAGCGAGTAAACCCGGCGATTATGACGCTGGTAAAGTTGCTCAAAGGCTCCCATATCACCTTGAGCGGCTTTTTGAGCCAGCGCGTAATCTGTTTCCTGCTGCGTCTCGGTTTCGGCTGCGGTCACGTGTTCGTTATGGGGGCAGGCGACGAAAGAATCTTTCCATTCTTAACGCTTATCCGCCACGATTATCACGAGTCCGCGTGTTTCAAGGGAGCGACAACCTCTGCCACGGCAAGTTCCAAATGGTGCTTGCGAGCCGTCAGTCGCCTCAGCGCGGGTGTGATGCAGGGCTTCGAGCGCGTCGTTGCCTTACCCGACCCAAAAGATATTGAATTTCCCCAGCCGCATCAACACTTTCGACAACTTCCGGCCTCAGGTCCAGTAAGTGCGATCGAGTGAACGATAGCCTACCGCTTCGGCTACGTGAGCGGAGCGGATTTCGTCGGAACCCTCCAGATCGGCAATTGTGCGGCTGACTTTCAGGATACGGTCATAAGCCCGTGCTGACAAGCCGAGGCGTGTCATCGCTCGCTCGAGCATTTGTTCGCTTTCGGAGTCGATGCTGCAGTGGCGGCGGATCATGCGTGGGGTCATTTCAGCGTTGGCAAATATTTTTTCCTCAGCCAGCCGAGTACGCTGCTTGTCTCGGGCTCCGATGACTCGGGCGCGAATCGTTGCCGAGTCGTCAGTCTCTGGCGGCGTCTCGCCCGTCAAATCGCGAAACTTAACCGCAGGCACGTCAATGTGAATATCGATCCGATCGAGCAGCGGCCCGGAGATGCGCCCGACGTAACGTTGAATTTGCAGCGGAGTGCAGCGACACTCGCGCGTTGGGTCATTCCAGAAGCCGCAGGGACAAGGATTCATCGCCGCCGCCAACATAAATGAGGCAGGAAAAGTCAGCGACATTGCGGCACGGCTAATTGTGACTCTTTGGTCCTCGAGCGGCTGACGCAAGACTTCCAAAACGCTGCGATCAAACTCGGGGAGTTCGTCGAGAAACAAGACGCCCTGATGCGCAAGCGAAACTTCGCCGGGACGCGGCATAGCCCCGCCGCCTATCAATCCGGCGTCGCTGATCGTGTGATGCGGAGATCGAAACGGACGTTCTGTGACAAGACCAGCGCGGCCAGTCAGTCCGGCGACTGAATGAATCTTTGTCAGCTCAAGCGCGGCTTCAAACTCCAACGGCGGCAGGATCGTTGGCAGACGTTTCGCCAGCATCGTTTTGCCTGATCCGGGCGGACCAATTAGCAGGATGTTATGCGATCCCGCGCTGGCAACTTCTAAAGCACGCTTTACCGAGAGTTGGCCGCGCACTTCGCGAAAGTCTACGCTGTAGTGATCCGAGCGCACCAAAATTTCAGCGGGGTCGATCACTAACGGTTGCGGAGGATCTGGAGAACGCAAAGCGGCCACCAGTTCAACGGCGCCGCGCAGATCAGCTACCGGATACACATTCACGCCTGAAACTACCGCCGCCTCTTTCGCATTCTCGTCAGGAAGGATGACGTGTTTGATTAGCGCTTCCCGCGCCAGAATCGCAATTGGCAGCGCGCCTTTGATAGGACGAACACGCCCGTCGAGAGAGAGTTCGCCTACGCAGAGGACGTGGATTAAGCTATTTTCCTCGGCCAGATCGCCGTTTGCTCCCAGTATGCCGAGGGCTATGGGCAGATCAAAGCTAGCTCCTTCTTTGCGCACATCAGCCGGCGCCAGGTTGATAGTGATTCGCTGAAACGGAAAGAAGAATCCGCAGTTGGTTATGGCCGCGCGAATGCGCTCGCGCGACTCGCGTACAGCAGCATCAGGCAAACCAACAATGGTTACAGATAAAGGAGAGTCGGCCTCGCCTCGTACTGGCGTCAGATCAACTTCAATGTCAACCAGATCGGCGTCGATGCCATAAACAGCCGCTGAGAGCGTGCGAAAGAGCATGGGAGTTCGCTTCCTCTGTCCAACAGTGGAGATGGAAAAGCATTAAGAGGTAAGCGGATATGAGGGTGAATACGAATTGAGCGCGCTTGCGACGTAATCGAAAGCGCGCTCGCTAATTTCCTCGTTGAGGGTGCAACGAGAGAGACGCGTTATGATTTCAAAACCAGCACACTACCTGCGGCGCGTTGGAGCGGCGGCAGCGGTCGCGGGCAACCTGACTTCCTGTCCGGCACGAAGTTCGACTTCAGGTGTTACTCCGTTCAAGCGGGCAACTTCGTTTGCATCGAGATTTCGGGCTGCAGCGATTCGAGCGATAGTGTCACCTTTGCGAGCGCGAATCTTGGTAAATCCCGAGCTCACTGCTTCTGTAGTACCCGGCTTGGCACGTCGCCAGCTCGCGAGTCGAAGGCCGCTGCTGGGAACTACAACTTTGCTCGTCGACTTTAAATCGACGCCACCATTCATTGCCTGAAGCTGAGCCAGACTCACTCCAGTGCGATTGGCAACACCCTGGAGGTCTTCTCCGGGAACCACCGAAATCACCCGCGCTGAGTCGCGACGTTCCGAGGGAATACGTTTAAGAATGGCGTAAAACTGTTTGCCTTTGCCACCAGGAACGCGAACATTGTAAGCCTCGCCTTTGGGCGTGGTGTCTCGCCTGAGTTCCGGGTTAATGCCACGAATGAAATCAACGCTGCTGTCCGTGGCTTCAGCAATGAGCTGCAAACTCGTCGAATTCGCTACCTGCACCACGTCATAAGCCATTGGCGAATCGGGTCGAATGCCTTTGAAGCCATATTTTTCCGGGTTCTTTGCAATCAGGATTGTTGCCAGAATATTTGGAACATAGTTGCGCGTTTCCTGGGCAATGTAAGGATAAATGGCCCAGAAATTTGCTGTTCCCGCCCGTGAAATCCCACGATCAACGTTACCGGCGCCGGTATTGTAGGCGGCCATTGCCAGCTCCCAATTTCCGTTGTAACGCGCGGCGAGGCTCTTCAGATACTTAGCTGACGCCCGTGTGGCTTGTTCAAAACTATTGCGCTCATCAATCCAGGCGGTTTGGCGCAGACCAAACTGTCGACCCGTTCCGGGAACGAATTGCCAGAGCCCCGACGCCGCGGCCCACGATTGGGCTTTTGGTTTCCAGGCACTTTCGACCTGGCCCAGCCAGGTGATGTCTACCGGCACGCCTTCTTCTTTGAAGATCTGTCGTGCCATCTTCATAAACTGACCAGAGCGACGCAGACCAGACTCCATCGTCGATCGACCACGACCCTGATAGAAGTTGATGTACTGTTGGATTAGCGGATTGATAGTGAACCCAAAGTTCACATTCTGCTTCGCTTGTTCGAGGGCAAGCACATCCGCCTCAGAAACGTTTTGCTCTTCGGGAGTCAAAACAAGCTTGCTGAGTTCGTCCAGCGGAGATGCTTCAAACTTCTGCTCGCGAAATCCGATCTGTGGGGGATCGTTTTTCTGTTGCGCAGTGGCTCCTGCATTGCCATTCTGAGCGACGAGTTCTGAGACATTAGTTTTGATCGGAGCGCGCGCGAGTGGAACCTCTTCTCGGTAAATGCGCTCGACGAGTTCCAGGTAAAAACCTTGCAGGCGTTGGCTGGCTCTGACATCGAGGCCCGATTCCAGAATTGAGTCTACCGCCTTATCAAATTCGTCACGCGCCTGATCGCGCTTGTTGTCTTCGAGGTTTAATTTGCCTTTTCGGAAGTGGTCTTCAGCAGAAGTAATGATCTTGGAAACCTGGCCGTCAGTCTGCTGAACAACCGTCGGAATATCACGAGCCGACGAACCCGCCGGAATCTGTGCACAAACGGTTACAGCCGGCAAGACGAGCACCGCAAATAGCGTTGTTCGCGCTATTAAGGTGGGGAAGCTCGTGAACATCAATTTATCGTTCTCCTTGAGGCGTTATAGCGCGAATTTCCAGACCGGTTTCCTTAGGGGTTGGATTCGCACGAATCACAATATTGCGAGGTTATTAAGGCTCCTGGTGCTGGGTTGGATGGCCCAACTGCTTCATCGAAAGCAAAGCCAAAGTCAGCCCCGAGGTTATCACACGGTTTTCGGGGGTGTCAAACTACTCACAACTCAAATAGACGGCAATTTGGTGATATTTTCCACCACAATTGCCGAGCCAAATTAAAAGATGCGCCGCCTGCAAACTGGGTTGCAACCGCGCGGGGAGCCTTACGACGGTTCGATAGGGATACCAATAAGCTTCCTGTTAGTTTTGCCGCAGGATGGATTCCATACAGCACCGTGATGATTTGCGATCATTCTGTTGAGATTATTGCCTCCAGCGAACGTTCCGCCAGCACCAAGCCTCCTAGTGGAGTTTGGAACGGTCCTTGCTAAATACCCAGGTGAATCTTTCCCGGAAGTCTTCCTGGCACTAAACTTAGCTATTGAGTTTATTAGCTTAATCAGAGAAACCGATGTCTACCGCCCTAAAAGAAACACTCTCCCCGGTCGGCCAGCAAACCGCTCGCTTGCCCGCCCTTGAACCCACAGCGCCAGGCGCAACGCGCCTTTTCTTCAACCGCGAGCTCAGTCTGCTTGAGTTTCATAAACGTGTGTTGGCCGAAGGTTTGGATCAAAGTAATCCTATTCTCGAGCGCGTTAAATTCTTTTCAATTTTTTCCTCCAATCTCGATGAGTTTTTCATGATTCGAGTGTCGGGCCTCAAGGAAGAATTGGAGGAGAACGTCACCGAGTTATCACCGGATGGCATGACGCCTGAAGAGCAGCTGCAGGAAATTAGAAAACAAATCCTTCCCATGGTCGAGGAGCAGACGCGATGTCTGCGCGAGGATATTTTTCCGAAGCTGGCAGATGAGGGCATACACGTGGTGGGTTACGAAACTTTAACCACGGAGGAACAGGCCGAACTTCGCAGTTATTTCATGCAGAAAGTTTTTCCGATCCTGACGCCTCTGGCCGTCGATCAGAGTCATCCGTTTCCCTATATCTCTCCGCTTAGTTTGAACCTTGGGTTGATGGTGCAGGCTCCCGAAGGAAAATCCCTGGCTGATCCCAAGCACAGGCATGTGCCGCGTTTTGTTCGGATCAAGGTCCCTTCAGTTGTGCCGCGGCTGGTTCCGGTCACCAAATCAGGAACAAGATTCGTACTATTGGAGGAATTGATCGAGGCAAATAGCGATTCTCTTTTCCCGGGAATGGACATCGGAAAATGTCACCGCTTCAGGGTTACGCGTGACGCCGATATCGAGATTCGGGAGGATGAGGCGGAAGACCTTTTGCGAGTTCTCCAACAGGAATTGCGTCAGCGACGGTTTGGCTCTCCGGTTCGACTTGAAGTCTCTGGCGGCATGCCCGAAGAGATGGTGAACTACCTTGGTGAGTCTCTCGGCCTTCTCCACGAAGATGTTTACGTCTTTGACGGCCCCCTCAGTCTCCAGGATTTGATGTCGTTATATGAATTAAACCGCCCAGATCTAAAAGATGAGGGCTTCTGTGCCAGAGTGCCGCAATGCCGCAGGGATAATTCGATTTTCGAAGTGCTTAAAGAGCGGGACATTCTCCTGCACCACCCATTTGACTCCTACGACAGCGTCACAAACTTTATCAATGAGGCCGTGGACGACGCGGACGTCGTCGCCATAAAGATCTGCTTGTATCGCACTGGACCAGATTCTCCGATTCCGCCAGCGCTGATTCGCGCTGCTGAAAAGGGAAAACAAGTCACCGCACTGATTGAACTCAAAGCCCGGTTTGATGAGGAACACAACATCGAATGGGCGCGAAAACTGGACCAAGCGGGCGTTCACGTTGTTTATGGAATTCTGGGCTTGAAAACGCACGGGAAGCTCACTCTGGTGGTACGGCGCGAAGGCGATGCGCTCAAGAGATACATGCACATAGCTTCGGGTAACTACAATCCAACTACTTCGTGCACCTACACGGACGTCGGATTGTTTACCGCGGACGACGAGATTGGCGCCGACGCAACTGAACTCTTCAACTACCTGACCGGCTGTTCCAGGCAGATGGAGTATCGAAAACTTTTTGTCGCCCCGGTCAACCTGTACGAAAAAATGTCCGCGCTGATCGACCGGGAAGTCATTCATCAACAGGCGGGCGAGCCGGCGTACATTGCCGCAAAGATAAACAGGTTGGCCGACAAGCAGATGATCCAGAAACTGTATGAAGCGTCGAAAGCGGGCGTAAAAATCGATCTAATAGTACGCGGAATTTGCATGCTGCGGCCCGGTGTGCCCGGGTTGTCGGAAAACATCAAGGTGCGAAATATCGTCGGCCGGTTCCTGGAACATAGTCGCGTCTTCTATTTCGCGAATGGTGGCGAGGAGGAAGTTTACATCGGAAGTGCCGATTGGATGTCCCGCAACTTGAAACATCGTATTGAAGTTGTGACGCCGGTTTCCGATCCGGCACTGAAGCATTACCTGAAAAACGTGCTGCTGGCTGCTTATCTTCGTGACAATGTGAAGGCGCGTGAACTGCAACCTGATGGGACGTATGCCGAAGTTGCGCGAGCCGCCGGCGATAAACCATTTTCAAGTCAGGAATACTTCCCGAGAAATGAGACGGCCCTTTATGGCCGAGCAGAAAACCTCGGAAGTTGATCGTTTATGCTCAAGCTTGATTCGAATAGAAAAAGAGAAATATTAACGCTCGTTGTGGTCTTTGTAATAGTGCTGGGCATAAGCGCCTTTGCCGTTTACTCGGTCGCAAATAAGACCGCTCAGAATGAAGCGGCCAGACAATCTACAACCTCCGTAAACGCAAACACGCCAGAACGCCGCACCGCCAACCCTGGCGACAATCAGGATGAACGCGGCACCCTCAATCCGGCCGACACCCAGGACGAACCGTTTCTGGATCGCTTGTTTGGCGTGCCGGCAAGCGAAGCCCACATGGTACGCGGTGAGAATTGGGTCGAGGTGATGGCCAGAATTACGCTGCGCCTACTGCTGGCCGCGCTGTTAGGAGCGGCCCTCGCCTTTCGACCCCGCACTCGTCTACCCGTGCTAAAACGTAACCCTTACGTAGCCCAGACTCAAATTCTGCTGGCGATAGTGGCTGCCGCGTTAATGATTATCGTCGGGAACAACGCAGCACGTGCCTTCGGAATATTTGCCGCCGTCTCCGTCGTTCGCTTCCGCACAAACATCCGCGATCCAAAAGAGATTACTGTGCTTTTGATTAGTCTTGCGGTAGGCCTGGCTGCGGGTGTTGGACGTTGGGACCTTGCCCTCGTGCTATGTGTTTTTGCCCTGCTCGTATTGTGGGTGCTCGAGTTTCGTGAGGCAACTCAAGTTACGCGGACGATGGATCTCAAGATAACCACTCGTAACGTAGCCGCGACCCAGGATGCACTGCGAGAGATTCTGAAGAGACACGGATTTGACTCAGAACTGCGCGGAATTGATCAGGAAAATCCAGATGCGGTCGTAGGCAGCTTGGTCTACTCAGTCGATCTAAGTCCTGTAGTCACTACCGACGAGCTAAGCGAAGAAATCCTCGCGCTCGACAAAGCCAACGTGGGGAGCATTGAGTGGGAACAGAAGAAAAGCTTCTCGTACATTTATCAGTAGAACCCAATTCTGTCGCAAAGAAAAAAAGCCGCTCAACCTGGGCGGCTTTTTTCATTTGGCTACGGACACTATCAAGTTGGCCTGGGAGCAGCAGCTTGCGGCAATCTTTGAGGCCGCGGCCCTGATGAAACAGGCTGATTTACCTTCTCCTTGAGGGCTTCGCGAAACACTTGCCGCATGTTGTCAACAAACACAAAGCGTATATCTTTAAATGGCTCTTTGGGAACTTCATCCAGATCGCGGCGGTTTTGTTGGGGCAGGATTATGGTGGACACCCGGGCCCGCCGGGCGGCGAGCACTTTTTCTTTCACTCCCCCGACGGGAAGCACGTTTCCGCGCAAAGTTATTTCACCGGTCATCGCCACGTCTTTCCGTATTGGTCGCGACGACAGCGCCGAGACCATTGCGGTCGCGAGGGTAATTCCAGCTGATGGTCCATCCTTCGGAATCGCACCTTCAGGAATATGAATATGGAGATCATAATTGCTGAAATCGTCTTCGTTGATCTCCAACTCCCTGGCGCGCGACTTGGCATATGAGTAAGCAGCCTGGGCCGACTCGCGCATGACCTCGCCCAATTGCCCGGTAAGCACAAGGTTGCCTTTGCCCTTCATCTTGAGCGCTTCGATAAAAAGCACGTCGCCTCCCGCCGCGGTCCATGCCAAACCGGTAGCTACCCCAATCTGATCTTTCTTGAGCACTTCTTCCGGAATGATTTTGGGCGCACCCAGAAATTCATGGATATTTTTGAGAGACACTCGGACCGTGCCCTTGTGATCTTCAGCTATCCGGCGGGCGACCTTCCGACATATTCTTCCAATCTCTCGCTCTAACTGCCTGAGTCCGGCCTCCTGCGTGTACTGTTGAATAATTGAGGTCAACGCGGTCTTGGAGATGTGTACATCCTTCGCCGTTACCCCGTTCTCTTCCAGTTGCTTTGGCAGCAGGTGTCGCCGCGCAATTTCTCGTTTCTCTTCTTCGGTATAACCGGCAAGACGAATGACCTCCATGCGATCGCGCAGCGGCGGCTGAATCGTATCAAGTACATTTGCCGTGGTCATGAAGATGACATTAGACAGATCAAAGGTGACGCCCAGGTAGTTATCGCGGAAGCTGTTGTTCTGTTCCGGGTCGAGCACTTCAAGCAAAGCTGATGAAGGATCTCCGCGGAAGTCAGCCCCCACTTTGTCGATCTCATCAAGCATGATCAGCGGATTGTTGGTTCCCGCCTGTTGAATAGACTGAATCACCCGGCCGGGCATCGCGCCGACGTAAGTTCGGCGATGACCTCGGATCTCTGCTTCGTCGTGGACTCCACCCAGCGACAATCTCATAAACTTGCGATCAAGAGCGCGCGCGATCGACCGACCCAGCGAAGTTTTGCCGACGCCCGGAGGTCCGACGAGGCAAAGTATTGGACCTTTCGGCTTCTCTTTGAGCTTGCGCACGGCGAGAGCTTCAATTATTCGTTCCTTAACTTTATCCAGGCCGTAATGATCTTCGTTCAGGATTCGTTCGGCTTTTTGCAGATCAAGATTGTCCACCGAGGCTTTCGACCAGGGGAGATCAGTCATGATCTCCATCCAGTTTCGCAGCGTGGCTGTTTCCGCGGCATCCGGGTGCATTCGCTCAAGCTTCTTCAACTGTCGCAGGGCCTCATCCTCTGCGGCTTTTGGCATGCCCGCCGTTTCAATTTTTTCTCTAAACTGCGCTACTTCTTCGGCGAGCTCATTGCCTTCGCCCAACTCACTTTGAATGGCCTTCATCTGCTGTCGCAAATAAAACTCGCGCTGTGATCGATCAATATCGGCTCGCGCCTGAGTGTTAATTTCCTGCTGCACTGTCAACACTTCGATCTCTTTGTTCAGCAGTTCGTTGACGCGGCGCAATCGCGCTGTTGTGTCGGCAATATCAAGTACGGATTGCGCGTCCTCGACTTTGAGCTCAAGGTTGGAGGCGGAAAGATCTGCAAGCCGGCCTGCATCATCGAGATTGGCAATTATCGCCATCACTTCAGGCGAAATATTTTTCCCGAGATTGATTGCCTTCTCCATCGACGCCCGCACGTTTCTTACCAGCGCTTCGACTTCAAGTGAACGTTCTGGCGGCAAAATCTCCTGCAGGACGTGGACGCCGGCGCGAATGTATGGGCCGCTGGTGTCTACCGATTCAATTTCTGCCCGGGCGAGGCCCTGTACAAGTATTCGGATCCGGCCATCCGGCAGCTTCAGCATGCGCATGATCACGGCAGCCGTTCCCACCTTGTAAAGGTCGTCGGCAGTCGGTTCTTCCTTGTCAAGGTCTCGTTGCGAAGCAAGCAGGATCATTCGGTTTTCACCGAGCGCTTCATCCACGGCCCGAATAGATTTCTCCCGCGAAACAAAGAGCGGGACGATCATGAAGGGATAGATGACGATGTCGCGAAGAGGCAAGACCGGCAAGTCGTTGGGAATCTGCAGTTCTTGTCCGTTATCGGTCGTCTCAAGGCCTTCGGCCAAGTCAGTTTCTTTGATGATTGCCATAGTTATTCCTGGTTCCGCTACCCTTTTATAACAGTTTTCGATCCCCCGTGGGCCAAGTTAATCGCTGCCAGCCTCGCTTACCGGAATTTTGAATTCCACTCCGCGGCGGTCTTCGATCTTGGGAAGAAGCACTGTCAGCATTCCGTTTGCCAACTCGGCGCTGCCGTCTTGTATGCTTACGGTCCAGCGAAGTGGAACGATGCGGCTAAACCTGCCGTAGCTGCGCTCGGAACAAAGATGCGACAAAATCTTGTTTCGCGGCAGGCGTCTTTTTTTTTCTCCCCAAATTCTAAGCTGAGTATTAGTCGCCCCAATTTTGATCTGCTCCGGAGTCACTCCCGGAAGTTCAACACTAAGCACTATTGCCTCCGCAGTCTCACAAAGATCCACCGGCGGCGCCCAGGTTTCCGACGCCAGCGGGTCGTCGGCCTCGGTGGCCTCCTGCAAAGCTGCAAACAATCGTCCTACGCGATCACGTAGACGCTGCAGTTCAAGGCGTTCCAAGCCTGTTGCACGAACAGGTTTTATCATTAAAATATCGGTGCTGCCCTTCAAACAATTGTGAGACAAACAATCGCGAGACAAAAATATCTGTCCTACCGCTAGTTCTTCCTGCCTCCCGAACTTCCCTGCCGGGTTCGAACAAGGTGCTTTAGTTCAGTCATAAACTCTGAAACATCTTCAAACTCAAGATACACCGAAGCGAACCGAACGTATGCGACTTTGTCCAGCTCTTTCAGACGGCGCATGATCATCTCACCAATCTTGCTCGTTGGTCTCTCACGCTCAGACGATTCCTGAACATACTTTTCAATCGCGTTTACTATGGAGTCTAGCTTGGAGGACGGCACCGGTCGCTTCTCGCAAGCACGCAGCAGTCCCGCCATGACCTTGTTGCGGTCAAATGGTTCCCGGCGCCCGTCTTTCTTGATGACCATATAGGGAATTTCATCGATGCGCTCATACGATGTGAACCTTCGTTCGCACCTCAAACACTCGCGGCGGCGGCGGATGGCCTCGCCCTCGCGCGATTCGCGTGAATCAACCACTTTGTCTTCAAGATAACCGCAGAATGGACACTTCATCGCATTTGCACCTCAAAGAGGATTTGGATACGCGATCTCCACACAAATTCAATCTCTGGCGGCGACTGTCTCCAACTGGCTTTCCGCGAACAGTGCTTCGGAGCCGATCTCTTCGTCTTCAACGGCATGTTCGACATTCTCCGAAGACGCCAACGAGCGCAGGCGAGAGAGGTTAATGTCACCCTTGATGATGTAGAAAAGTCCAAAAATCAGTGCTGGACCGAAGTCAATGATATGCATCACGATGGAAATTGCCGCTGCTGTGTCTCGTGGAACGCCAAGAAAAATCAACCCCGCCGCGGTAGCCGCGTGGAAAGCGCCGGCGGCGCCGCCCGGCGTCGGCACCAGCGAACCGATCAGCGACCAGCCAAGTACAAAAATTGTTTCGCTGAAGCCAAAGGGAAGTCCGAAGGCCCGCAATACGAGCAGATTTGCGAGAGAAATTCCCAGCCACACCATAGCCGACCAGCCAACGGTGACGGCAAGTTCCCGGGCGTCTACCAACACTCTTAGCGCCTTTGCCAGTTGCTCCAGAATTCCTAGCAAGGCTCGCGTCAGTCTTGCTGGTATGAAACGCCGGCGTTCGAGAGTTTCTTTCACCCAGCCAATGGCGCCTTTGGACTTCTTCCTAAACTGAATGAGACCGAACACTCCCAAGACCGCCACGAGCAGCAAAACGATGCCGGCGGCGCGGACACGTCCGAATTCGATGGCGACGTTATTGGGTGGTCTAAACCAAAGGAGGTTTACTGCAAATAGCAAGACCACGGCGAGCATATCGTAAATCCGTTCCACCATGATCGTAACGAACGATGCGCTTGGTCGAATCTTCGGATCGCGCATTGGCAATACTAAAGGCCGAACGACTTCGCCGGTTCGTCCGAATATGAAGACAGCGCCAAACCCTACCGCGGTGGCAATAAAAAGATTTCGCATGCTTGCCGGAGACAGAGGAGCAAGCAACGCGCCCCAACGGGCGGCCCGAAACAGATAGGCGAGAGAGATCACCAGCACAGCGAGGCCGAGGAGATAAGGATTTGCATGACTGACCGCGTGGCGAACCTCAGACCAGTTCAGCTTGCGGCCAAACCACCAAAGAATGGCCAGGGCGAGCAAACATAGCGCTCCAAACTCAACGTATTTTCGCGTAGTGGACTTCAAGAATTTGTTATGCAGCTTGACTTGAAAGAAACTGAACCACAAGATATTGGGCCGCGCCGGAAGGCTACTACAGTTCATTACCCGGAGCAAGAACACCCAAATCCGGCCAACGTCTATTTTGTCAGCGATATCAGCGCCAATGGGCAAAGGGCTGAGGATGGGCGAAACACTTCAAGACCTGCCGCCTTTTGCGGGAACTTTCTCTTTCCGCGAAGCGTTATTCCGCTTAACAGGGGGGGTCAGACTCGGCGGGGTCGCAGAGACGCTAAACAGTTAGGCGGAGAGGCAATCAGTGGGGGCTGCAAGAGCTTTGGCTGCCAGCGAAGGGGCCGAATTGATTCGCAAGTGTCGCGCGGGTGATGGCGCGGCCTGGGAAGAGATTGTACACAGCTACTCACGAAGAATTTACAATTTGGCTTATCGCTTTACGTCTCGAGCAGATACAGCCGAAGACCTGACTCAGGAAGTTTTCGTTAGGGTTTATAGATCTTTGGATCAATACGACGCTAAACAGGGTGACCTGCAAAACTGGCTGATGAGGTTAGCGCGCAATCTAATTATCGACGACTACAGGAAAAGACAGCGCACACCACACGACAATCACGCCGACGATCTTGCGGATCATACCTATCATCTTCATACGGCTTCGCGTTCAGTTCAACAAGAGATGGAGCGTCGTGAACTTGGAGCTCAAGTGCAGGCCGGCATCGACAAGCTCTCCCCCGACCTGCGAACCTGCGTGATACTTCGAGACATCGAGGAATTGAGCTATCAGGAGATTGTGGATCTCTTGCAGATACCGGAAGGAACTGTGAAGTCGCGAATTAATCGAGGGCGTATTGAGTTAGCCAAGATATTACGGCGCATGAAAGTGTTAGCTGCGAGTGAGATATAGATTTAAACGACCGTTTCGCCGGCGGGGACGACACGGCAGACTGGGATAGGAAAAGAGGGGCGGGAAGAGAGAACGAAATGCTTTGTAACGACTTTGAGAGTCAACTGACGGATTACCTGGATGGCTTGCTGGAGCCTGACGTACACAAGGCGTTTGCCGAGCATGCTTTGCGTTGTCCCGTCTGTCACGAGACTCTAAGCTCGGTGAAAAACACAATGCAGGCATGTCACGCCGCCAGTGCGTTAGAGCCACCTCGAGACCTCGAGGCGCGGATTCTGCTGAGCACGATGCCCGAAACCGCGATGGCCTGCCAGGATTTTGAAGAGCACTTGACAGATTACCTAGATGGCTTCCTTCCAGCGTCGCTCTACCACCGTTGGGAACGTCACGCCATGCTGTGCGACCGCTGCACTGAACTTCCCGGGGAAGTAGTGCGCGCGATAGGCACTTGCTACATCTATCTGGGTGAAGAGAAACCGATACCGGTGGGTCTCAACGAAAGGATTTTGTTGGCGACTTCGGGCACTCAGCTTTCATGGGAGATTCGCGCACCTTTTGGCGAAAGACTCGCTTCGTGGCTACGAGTTTGGCTTGATCCTATAGTTTCACCACAGCTTGTCACGGTCGCGACAATGTTGCTCGTCGCAGTGTTTGTGCTTACTAACACTGTCTCCGCGGATGGCTCAATCAGTGGTGTCTACAGCGCAAGCTTGCGCCTTGCGGAACAGAGCGCCGGTTCGACCAGTGGGTTCAAGGAGATTACCAAGGGCCTGAAGGAGCTCGTCGGCGGCCAGAGCGAAGGAGCACAATCTCCTGCTGATCAAAATCAGGGCAATGGCCAGCAGAAACAGCAAGCAAAACCGGCGGGTGCTGCAAACAAGAGTCGGCAGAACAACCCTTAATTACGGCGAAAGACTTCGATTAGAAATGTTCTACTGTGCCTACCATCCAAAGAATGCCGCCGTCGTCCAGTGTAATCAGTGTGCGCGCAGGTTGTGTTCGGCTTGTGACCATCGCATTCGCGGATTTCCGTTTTGTCAGGATTGCATCGTCGCCGGCGTAGAGTTGCTGCGTCAACAATCAGAATCGTCCGGAGCCCCGACTACTTACCGCAACAGTTCTCCTTTCGTGGCTACGCTCCTGTCTTTCGTTCCCGGCCTGGGCGCTGCTTACAACGGCCAGACGGCCAAGGCAATCGTTCACTTTGCGATCTTTGCCAGTTTCTTTCAGATGGCGGTGCTCACGCAGGGCGTACACTTCTTCATCCTGGGTGTTTTGGGCACATGGCTTTTCGCGGCTGTGGATGCATGTCGTACCGCTCAACTCATGCGTGCCGGATTAACCCCTGAAACGGAAGAGGACGTTATCGCTCGCCGCTTGTATGGAAATCCTTTTGCCTGGGGCATAACACTCGTTGTGATAGGAACGCTCTTCCTGCTCCACACACTTCTTGGTGTGCAGCTTCCTGTTCGACAATTGCTGCCCGTCTTTTTGGTCGCTCTCGGCGCTTACATGCTTTTTGACTACTCGCGCCGGCGTCGATCGAACGGTCGGATTATACGATTCGACTCGCGAAGGCCGCCGCCGTCGGTAGTTTCAAGTTCGCTAGTTGAGTCCTCAAACTTTAGAACCGGAGAAACCACGCAATTCGGTCGCAAGGAAATCGAAACGCTTCCATTCAAGCGCAGTTCCTAGGGCGCGACAGCACTTGACTACAAGGATTCGGACAATGACATTAATTCTCAAAGCACTCGGCGCAATCTCTGCACTAATCCTTTTGGCAATAGCGCTGTTCGGCAGCCTTATCGCGCTCGGAGGCTTTTTGCTCGCCGCGATCAAGGTCGCGATCATCGTCATGTTCCTGGTTCTGCTCGGAATGATCCTTCTTGCAATCCTGCGAGACCGCACCCGCCGGCGCCATGATGCGCAAGACATCTAACCAAAAACGCTCCACCACAAGTTTGCAATGACCCTTCCTCGTATGATAGGGTCACCTTCTTTGCAGCACCGGCCGGATGGGTTTTCACCTTGGATACCTGAGGTTTATTCATCCGCTGCAATCTTCAAGCAGGACAAAAAATAACCCTCGTAAAGCAGTAATCCGCGCACTAGTCATCTTTGGACTGTGCGATTTTCAGTTGTTTCAACAACCGTGTTTTCTGCGCTGAGGCAACGGGAGAGACTTTGAAATGCCCCGAGACGACCGTTTTTATGCCTTTGTCATTGCCCACACCAACCGTTCGAGTTCTCCAATCCGAAGATTTTGCGTCGAAAAGAGATCGCTGAGGCTGCTCGCTTTCTTTGGCGCCGTCCTGCTTTGTGCCTCCCTCTACGGCTTTTACGGCCTGACACAACAGGCGGTGCACTTGAGCACCGAGATGGAGAATCAACGTCTCAGAACTGAAAATGACCGGCAACGCCAGGAACTTAACGAGTTGAATAACCGCGTTGAAGCCGTTGAAGACACCTCTCGCAAGCTCGCCGAAAAATCTGGGGTCGTAAGCGAGAACACATCTTTGCCGGGGACAGGTGGTCCCGCCCTCCCGCTTGACGCCAACAGTTTAGCCACCCTGGAAGGCAAGATGAGTCAGCTCGAAAGAAATATTAACGCCTATGCGAGTGTTTTGCGCGAGCGTGGTTACACACCCACTATCTGGCCAGTGGTAGGGAAATTGGAAAGCGGCTTCGGCGGTCGTCGAAATCCTTTTGGGGGAAGTTCCTATGAATTTCACTCCGGCCAGGATATTGACGCTGCGTGGGGCGACCCTGTTGTGGCGGGTGCCAGCGGCGTTGTCACGTTTGTGGGAACGCAGAACGGCTATGGCCAGCTGGTGGTAATTGACCACGGCGGTGGTCTCACAACCCGGTACGGACACCTGTCTCACATCGATGTCGGCCTGGGACAGTCGGTTGAGAGGGGAGAGTTTATTGCGCGAGTGGGTTCGACTGGGCGTTCCACCGGTCCTCATCTGCATTACGAAGTCCGCATTAACGACGAACCGGTAAACCCCTTGCAGTACCTTTTGACCAGTGCCGTGAAATAACCTTTTTCTCTTGACAGGCTAATTCGCTTCGCTTAGTATGCGCCCTCGTTTAGATCACCGAAATTGGTCCTAAGTTTTAGCTTTACAAGCTTTACAGCAATGTGGTTCCCAGTTTTCCCCCGTAAGCGTGCATGATGGAATGCGCTAAAGAGCGCTTTTTCATCATGCTTTTTTTGTTGATTGTGTTTCCGTATTGCGCCCCCTAAAAGCGCGTCCGGCTCACAAGCTTTAACCCAAGGTCGCGCGAAAGCTCACTAGCTCTCGCCCCCGTTTTACCGAATCGTTAGGAGGATTCGTTGTTATGTCTAGAATAACCGGTAAGGTCAAGTGGTTTAACAATTCGAAGGGCTATGGCTTCATCGAGCAGCCAGGTTCTTCAGACATCTTTGTTCACTACAGCGCCATTCAAGGCGATGGCTTCAAGACCCTCGAAGAAGGTCAGGAAGTTGAGTTCGAGGTTACACAGGGTCCGAAAGGTCCACAGGCTGAAAAAGTGATCAAGATGTAGGTCTCCCCGGCTTGCTTAAGCAATGCCACTGACCGCTTCCGGTCTTCCGGTCCGGTAAGCGATAAAAGGAAAAGGCAACCCGACGCGTCGGAGTTGCCTTTTTTATTTCTCTAATTTTCCTTTTTCAGGATTTTTCGCCCTTGGCTTTAAAGCTAACGTGCCCACCCTCCACGTCGACAGAAAAGGAAACTCGTTCACAACCCAGGCGCTGCTTCAAACCGTCTGCCTGAGAAGCAATCAATCGATGAAAGCGAGGAAAAGAGAAATCTTCGACCGGCTCGCCGCATACCTTTTTTGCTTCTATTAGCGCGCTGTAAAGGTTTTTAACTAACTCCACATCCTTATGAGCATCGTTACAAATGAAGTTTGTCCTTTTGAACTCTGCAACTGCTTGCTCCTTGGCGTTTACTTTGGCCGTAACGATAGGATCCCGACCCTCCTCACGCCCTTGCATTGTGCGCCGCCAAAGGTCGCGGAAAGCGTTGTAGCGGGAAGCTAATGAGGTATAGCGGTAGCGCTGCGCATAACTGAGTGTGCGATCGTCTCCCAATCGCTTGATGAGTGTCTCAACCCGGCCCTTTGTGTCGTAGGGCGGTCGCTTTGAAGCGCCGTTGAAAAACATGTCAAACTCGATCTTCAAACGACGAATGTCTTCTTCGAGTCGTGACAACTGTTCATCGAGAGTGGGCTCGTAATCTACTACTAACTTGCTCTTGTTCTTGGATCTCAGTTGTGATCTGAAAAGTTTATTATTGCTCTGTGCCAATGGGCTGATTCTCCTTGGAAGGTGGGAAAGCAGGCAGGATGCGTCCCTTTGGATCTCGGGACGCAGCAAACATCAGTCTAGGCGTTTCAAAAGCGCCGTGTCAACAAGTAACTCTGAAAGTGCCAATTTACTGTTAGTTGCGCCAAAAACGTGGTTTGCTCCGCAGACCAAACAACAGCTATTCTACAGGCCCAACAAGTCGAGGTCCCGGACGTTTATGTCTAACCCATCAGTCTCGAAAGCGGCCACACTTCGCGCTCTCCCGTCAGTCGATCAGCTACTTCGTACTGAAGTGGCGGCGCAATTTCGAAGTTTAGTCGGCTTGCAGCGACTTACCGCAATTGCGCGCGAAGTTACCGACGAGATGCGCACTAGGATTCATTCAGAAGCACTGGAAGGTTACGCGGAACAAACGAAGGATGCCTTCCTGGCCGAAGCGGTTCAAAAGCTCCGGGCTGCGTGCGAAAACGACGCAGTTTCCGGCCTTCGTCGCGTGATCAACGCCACTGGTGTTGTGCTACATACTAATTTGGGACGCGCCCCTTTGTCTGAGGCAGCTCGCCGAGCTGTTGCAGAAGTTGCCGGCTACTGCACACTTGAATACGATCCAGCCACAGGATCACGAGGCAAACGTGGTGCTCGCGTTGAAGAGCTTCTGATCCAACTCACTGGCGCTGAGGCCGCCCTTGTCGTCAATAACTGTGCGTCAGCGGCTTTACTAATTCTGACTGTGCTGGCAAGCGACGGCGAGACGATTGTGTCGCGCGGCGAGCTGGTAGAAATTGGTGGCGATTTTCGCGTGCCGGATGTGATGTCAAACTCCGGCACTAGCATGGTCGAAGTCGGATCCACCAATCGCACACGACTGGAAGACTACCGTCAGGCGATGAGTGGCAACACGCGTTTGATCATGCGCGTCCATCCGTCGAACTACCGGATTATCGGGTTCACAGCAGCGCCTGACCTCTCTGAACTCGCCAGGCTCGCGCATGACTCAGCATTGCTTCTTTATGAAGATGCGGGTTCGGGTGCCTTACGCGATCTCAGTGACTTTGGCTTAGGCGATGAGCCAATCGTGAGTGAATCTCTTACAGCGGGAGCGGACGTCGTCTCATTCAGCGGCGATAAGCTGCTCGGGGCAACACAGGCAGGTTTGATTGTCGGGCGAAGTGAAATAATCGATCGACTTCGGAAGCACTCTCTCTATCGCGCGCTTCGGGCTGATAAGCTATGCCTGGCGGCACTCGAAGCCACTTTGGATTCGCACCGGCGTGGCACAACCGACGAAATACCTGCTTTGCGAATGCTGGCTCTAACGTCCGATGTGATCGAAAAAAGAGCCCGGAACTTTATAGAGACGATGGCGGGTGGTACCGAGCACGGTGGAATCGAAGCAACAGTCATCGCCGGTGAATCGGCCGTGGGCGGCGGTTCGGGCCCGAACACCCATCCCCAAACTGCTCTCATCGCGCTCAAGCATCAGACACTAAACGCGGACGACATCGAGCGTAAACTACGACTCTTCTCCCCTCCCGTCATTGCCCGGATAGCCGATGCCCTGGTTTTACTTGACTTGAGAACTGTCGACGAGCAAGACGAAACCGTCCTTCTGGAGGCATTAAGCTTGCTGAGCAGCTAAACTTCGCGCATATCGCATGAATTCTGAGGTTTTCAGTAGGATCAACAAGGCCTGACCGTGTATAATCCTTTTGCTTTTGCCATCCTGGCAAAAGCGCTTTAGCAATCCCGCCCTTCAGGTTTTCTTAAGACCCGCCTTTCAACTTTGGCATTTTCATTTTCGCACAAATCTCTCTTAACTTACGCGGTCGTCGCTTTCACGTCCGCAGGGCTTAGCCTTGCGCTATGGTTCTCGGGAATACTGGCCTCGCTGCAGAGTGCGTTTCTTATCCTTCCAAAGATCAAGGGCGATGTACTTGTAGTTCCCAGTTTTTGGACCGGCGCCGTACTCATACTCACCGCATCTCTTGCTGTTACGATCGATGTCGGCCGATTTGGAGGTCGCCGGGCGTTTCCTTACCTGGGCGGCGGTTTTCTGGGGCTGGCAGCGCTGAGCCTCTTCGCCTCCTGGCTTTTCTCACTCGATATCCTCTTTACTCCCATCGCAATCGCAGCCTCAATCTCCGCGGTCACGATGCAAGCGAAGCAACTGCGCGTGCACGACCGCGAGTTGGCTGAGAAACTGATTTCGTCTTCATACAAACTGGATCGGGCTAAACCTGATCAGGCGGAGCACCGCCTGCTGAGCGGGTTGAAACTTTTGGACGCGGTACTCTCGCCGAGCGAAGCTGTAGTCTTCAGTAAAGACAACGACGGTCTGCTGGTTTCATCGGCTCGGCTTCGAACAGCCAGGGCAGGGTCTACCGATACAGCGCGAAACTCGGCCTGGCGCGATGGCGTCAAATTATGCGAACGCGCGATGGCCGCAGGTAAAATCATAGTCGAGAAGCTCGAGTCCCAGGGTTCTGTTACAAACATCGCGCTACCTTTGCAGCATGAACAGGGAACGGTGGGCGCGCTTCTCCTGCGCATTTCTCGTGAATTTGCCGAGGACGATCGAGCACTGTTGACTGCAGTCGGTGGACAACTGGCGCGCAATCTGCAAAGGGAAGAGGCTCGGAAAGCGACTGGCAAACGCAGTTCGCTCGGTTGGTTCTCTGCCGGAGCTGCCCGACAGAAACTTCAGTCACTGGATGTCCTTAACGGTGCGTTGCTGGAGCGTAGTGTGGGTGTTAACGCGATGTCGGAAATAGGCGATGGGATCGCACTCGGATATCTCGACGGCAGGATTGCCTGCGTAAACAAGTCGCTTTTAGACCTGGCAAGCCTGACGAAGGATCAGACGCGGAACCTCAGCTTTTTCGATCTGTTAGACCGTTTTCGCACCGACATTTTTGACGAGCCGGTGATCGCGGTCCGGAGAGTTGTGCAAACCGGTGAAGCATATGAACGCGAGCTTAGTTTTGGAGGGCGAGGCGAAACGTACGGCTTGCGTATCTCTCTGGTGCGGGATGATTCGAGCAAGGTATCGAGGTTATCGTCTGGAGTTTCACAGCCGCTCGGTCTGGCCCTGGTGATCAAAGATCTCACGATTACCAAGGAATACGAGCAGATGAAGAGCGACATGATTTCATTAATGTCGCACGAGCTGCGTACTCCGTTAACGAGCATAAACGGCTTCGCAGAATTGCTAACCGCAGACGACGAACTTCCTCAGCAGGCGAAAGAGTTTGTCGCCATTATCGCCAACGAGTCGCAGCGGCTCTCGCGCATGATTAATACATTTCTTGCTGTCACCCAGTTGCAGCAAAAAGACAGGCAGGAGGTGTTGAAAATTCCTCTGCGGTTGGATGAAGTCGTGAAAGAAACGATCGCTAGCCTGCAACCGGTGGCGAAGAAAAGGCGAATCCGTCTCATCGAGCTGCCAGCTGATAGACTCCCGCCGGTCGCTGCCGATAAGAGCATGATCACACAGGCAGTCAAAAACCTCGTCAGTAATGCAATTAAGTACAGTCCTGAGCGCACGACGGTGACTGTGTCGACCGCGCTTGAAGCTGAGACAGTCAGGCTTTCCGTCGAGGATCGCGGCTATGGAATTCCAGCGGAGTCCAGGGAACGCGTTTGGGAAAAATTTTATCGCGTCGTGCGCGAAGGACAGGAAAAGGATGAAGAGTCTACCGGGCTCGGTCTGTCTTTTGTGCGAGAAGTAGTCGAACAACACGGTGGCAAAGTTGACCTCGATTCCGAGGTAGGACGTGGATCCAGGTTTAGTTTTACCTTACCTAGACTCTAAGCAGTTCGATATGACTTCTAACGACGAGGCTATTGTCTTTGTGGACTTCGAGATCGATCGCCGAGATCTGTTTCGTGCAAACATGGAACTTGCCAAGTGGCGATTTCTGACTGGCGTCATTCTTGTCTTAACTTTTGTTCTCCCCTTGGGTTACTTTTTCACCATTATTGGTGAGCAAACAATTCTTCTGCAAACGTCACCACTCTTTGTCGGGCTGCCCCTGGTCGCGTTGGGCGGACAGGTCCTGCGATTGCAAGACACCACCAGGAAATATGTATCGGCACTCTCTACGTCCCAGCGGCAACTTCAGTACGTGTTCCAATCAAGTAGTGACGGCTATGACTCGATCTCTGGCGGAAGTTTTAGTCATACCGTGTGGAAAGACGTCATGCAGGTCGTTGAAAAACCCGGGTACTTTCTGATCTACCGAAATCGTTTTGAAGCCGGAATCCTTCCCAAGAGAGGATTTCAACCCGCCAACATTCCAGTTTTCCGCGACATCGTTCGCTCCAAGCTAGGCAGCTGCGCGAAAGTCTCGACGCCCTAGCCTAATCGAGTTTGTTAATCGTTTTGCGACAGGAAGGTGCTCCGCAGGTGCACTTTTTTTTGTTTGAGTGAAGCGTGCTTTCGTAGTCGATTGTGATTTCCTCGCCCGGCTTAATGTCACGCAAAGCGATGAACAGGATGTGGCCGTAGAGAATCTTCATGAAGGCGCTTGGTTCGCAGGAATGATTAATATAGTGCGTGCCATTACCGCCGCGGCTGCCATCAAGACTCCAGCGATCATTGATGGCGCAGATGCGCAACCTGCGGCGCCCCGCCCTGCGATTAGCCTCGGCGTTGGTGATTTTTTCGCCAGTGTACTCTGCTATTTTCCGGCCGCCTTTGAAGTGAGCAACTGAAAAACAGCCCATGCCTTCAATGTTGGATTTCTTGATTGATAGACCCGGGGCGAGTTTTAGTTTCATCCTGTTTTCGGGATTGTAACCCAGACTCCTGGTTTGCGACCGCCACTTAATAACTCGCGTAGCCCAAAAACATTTTGGCCGCCAACGTTGATTCAACGCGGCGGCCAACAAGAAAGTTGCTTTGCGAAAACGCTACTTAAGTTTAAAACTCCGCGCGATAGAATCCGTCTGATTGCGAATGCTGGCGAGCTTGTCGCGCAAGCCGGTAAAACGCAAAGCGTAGATGGTGCGATTATCGGCCTGAAGATAGTAGATGCGACCCATCATCGGTTTGCCGGTCTTTATGAATTCATAAGAGACGGTGACGCCTTTGAGGCGGCCGGAAAAGGTCTCTTCTTTCCCTTCGACAAATCCCGGATGAAATCTGAACTTCTGATCCCGATCGCGGTGAGCAAGGTCCGAGGGGCTGGTGCCGGCATCCACCACTTCTTTCCGAATCTGGAGATAGCCGTTAAGGCGATCGCCGTTAACAAATTCAGCGTGCTCATGGGCGGCGTCTGGTTCAGAGATTGCACGCCAGACATCCGATGGCAACTCAAGGGTGTAATCATCCTGCTGGCTGGTGAAGGACCCCTGGGCTGCTGCGGTGCCCGAGCTTACGGCGATAAAAGTTAGAACCAAAAAAGCTATCAGGTATTTCATTTTGTCAATTGACTCCTTACGGATCTGACTGCTTAAGATTGTTAACAATAGTAATGTCGGCGTGTTTAAGAAAGCTTTGTCATCTGCTCTGATGCTGGCGGCTAACAGCCTCGTTGTCCCATATCCCCGTTCGACGCCTGCGGTTAAGGACTGGAACGCATAATTGCCTCCCTCTGAATCGCTACCAGCGTCTCAATCCCGCGGCCGGCCAGAGCCAGTAAACTGTCCATTTGCTCACGTGTGAATGGCTCTCGTTCTGCAGTTCCCTGTACCTCAATGAACCTGCCATCTCCCGTGCACACCACGTTCATGTCGACTTCTGCCCTGGAATCCTCGTCGTATTTCAAGTCGAGGAGAGGTGTGTTCTCGACGATGCCCACGCTAATTGCAGCAACTTCATTGGTGATTATACTTCGCGGAATCTTACCCACGCTTAACAACCGGTTACTGGCCAGGGCAAATGCAACGTAAGCACCGGTGATGGCAGCGGTGCGCGTGCCCCCGTCGGCCTGCAAAACATCGCAATCGAGAGTTATGGTGCGCTCACCAAGAAGCTTCATATCGGCCGCAGCTCGCAAACTACGTCCAATCAGTCGTTGAATCTCATGCGTTCGACCCGACGGACCACCACGCCCGATTTCGCGCGGCGTTCTTTGTTGAGTAGCACGGGGCAGCATCGAATACTCCGCCGTAACCCAACCCTTGCCGCTGTTGCGAAGAAATGGCGGCACCCTGTCTTCGACTGAAGCCGAGCACACCACGCGCGTTTGGCCCATCTCGATAAGAACGGACCCTTCGGCATAGGGCAGGTAACCCAGATTTATTTTGACTGCGCGCAACTCGTCATAGGCGCGCCCGTCAGTACGTTCGAAGCTCATCGTGTCCCCAAACTTCAACGGCCTCCAGCACAGAAGGTACCGTCCCTAAAAACCGTTCCGCGACTTTTGCAAAACGCTCAGCCGCATCTGTAACGTAAAAGTGATCCAGGTCATCACACAATTGACGTTCCTGGATATCGCGCAACGGCCGCGCAGACGAAAGCCCGTTGGCCTCCAGAAGCGCTTGCACTTCACTCGCCGCAGCGGCACCGGAATCAATCAGCGCCACTTCTCCTCCCAGGACACCACTGATCAGCTCGCGCAAGATCGGATAATGCGTGCAGCCAAGCACCAGCGCGCCGATGTCTCTGTTTCTCAAATCATTCAAATACTGCTCGGCTACGGCTCGGGCCACGTCTGTTTCAGCCCAACCTTCTTCGGCGAGCGGCACAAACAAAGGACAGGCGCGTTCGATCACTTCAATGAGCGGATCAATCGCTGCAATAGCGTTGGCATAAGCACCACTCTGCACTGTGGCTTCGGTAGCAATGACCGCGATTTTTTTCCCGGCAGCGATCGCTGTAGCCGCGCGAGCGCCTGGTTCGATAACTCCGATTACCTCTACACCGACGGCATCGCGGATGGCCGGCAATGCCAGCGCCGAGGCCGTATTGCATGCCACTACCAGCAGCTTGATTCCGTGTGCCTCCAGGAACTTAGCGTTTTCAATCCCATATCGCTCGACAGTGGAAAGCGACTTAGTGCCGTAAGGAACCCGCGCGGTGTCGCCGAGGTAAACAAAGTGTTCCTCAGGAAGACGTTCGTGCAACGCGCGATAGACAGTGAGTCCGCCAACTCCGCTGTCGAAGATGCCGATTGGAAGATCCCGATTGGTGATTGCGGATTGCGGATTGCGGATTTCAGAATTCACTCAATGTTTCCAACGTCGGTTTTCAAGTCCGCATTTAGAAATCTGCAATCCGAAATCCTAAGAATGGTGGAGGCGCCGAGAATTGAACTCGGATCCAAGAGAAGCCGCCGAAAGACTCTACATGCTTAGTCGCTTCTCTTCTTTGTCCGGACAAGTCCTGACAACATTTCGCTCGATGTCGAGTAAGTGAAGCGACAAGACCTCGTCACGAGCTAGTCCGACTTTATCTCGCGCGAACCCACGGACCGAAGGTTCGCGCCAGCTTATCTGAGTGACATCTCCCTCCGCGCGCATAAGCAACTTGCGGCGAGACGCTCACTGCTAATTAGGCAGCGAGAGCTAACTCGTTAGAGTTGGCAATTGTTTTTTCCCTACGCTTTTTAACGAGCTGCATAGAGTAGCCCGGCATGGCATCCGTCGGTCGTCCAAACCCCTGTCGAAGCCTGTCGCCCCCGTTTGCAGGTAAGATTATAAGGGCAGCGAGGCATAATAGGAAAAGGCGGTAGGCGTCAGCGAAATAAGCATCGGACCTCAGGCGTTCCCGCATCGAATTCAAGCCTATACTGGGCTATAATTCGTGTTCGTTGCCCGCGGAGAGAATCACACTGTGGCTACCCACGTTGTCGTTTCGCAGCAGTCTGAAGCAACGTTTCTTCAAGAGAGGGCTGAAATCTATGGCGGCAAAATCTCCGGGTTCAAAGTTGAAATCATATTCACCTAAGGCAATTGTAAACGCGCCGCCGGGCCAGCGCGGACATCTTCTGCGCCGGTTCTGGCTGCCGGCAGTGTTGCTTCTGGCCCTTGCCGCTGGCGGCTTAACAGGCATCATTGCGGCCTATGAACTTAATTATTCCCGCGCCGCGAATGAAGTTGCGGCCCTTGCAACTTACCGCCCGAGCGTCGTTACCCGCGTTTATGCAGACGATGGGGAGACCGTGATCGGGGAGTTTGCCCTCGAGAAACGCATCCCGCTCAAGTATGACGAAATTCCACCGGTAATGAAAAACGCTATCCTCGCGGTGGAAGATGCTCGCTTTTACGATCACGTCGGCATCGATCCTATTCGCATCATCGGCGCCGCCTGGAAGAATCTCACCAGCGACAAGGTCGAGGGTGGATCCACACTCACGCAACAGCTTGCCAAGAATCTGTTTCTCTCGAAAGAGCAGACGCTGAAACGAAAAATGAATGAGTGGGCGTTAGCGCTGCAAATCGAACGCTATTACACAAAGAACCAGATCATGGAGCTTTACGCCAATCACATATTTCTGGGCGCGAACGCTTATGGCGTAGAGGCAGGCGCGGAAACATATTTCGGGAAACAGGCTAAAGATCTAACTATTGGCGAAGCCGCATTGCTCGCTGGAATCCCAAAGGCTCCTGGCGAATATTCGCCCACCACGCATCCAGACGATGCCAAGCGCCGGCGCGACCTTGTTTTGGATTTGATGGCCAAGAATGGTTTCGCCACTCCGGCGGAAGTTGAGGCGGCCAGAGGTAAACCGATTCAACTCGCCGATACGGCCTACTATCAGGCCCAGCCGAAATCGAGTGCTTTTGATTACCCTGTCGAACAAGTTCGGCAGGAGCTTGAGGACAAATATACGACTCGCGTGGCCCAGGGTGGTCTTTCCGTTTACACCACTCTCAATGTCGAGGCACAAAAGAGAGCGTATGAAGTCTTGCGTGCCGGCTTACGGAATTACGACAAGACTCACAGCGGGTGGCGGTCAAGCTACAAGTTAATTCCAACTGCGGCCACCAACGGCCAGCCAACCACGCAGGAGATCAATAGCTACAAAGACCCTGACTGGTATGGAAATGACTATCATCAGGGTCGTTTCTTGTCGGGACTAATCACGAAAGTGGATCGCGGCAAGAATGAAGCCACCATACGTTTTGGCAACTACACTGCCACTGTTGGCCCGGCAGATATGGGCTGGTCCAAACGTCAGCCGAAAGACGAGTTGAAGCCTGGATATCTTTCGGAGTTTGAAATCAAAGAAGTTGACCAGAAGAGCCGGCGGCTGAAAGTTGAACTATCCCAGGTGCCGGCTGTGGCCGGGGCCATGATGACGCTCAATGCCAAAAACGGCGAAGTCGTCACCATGATTGGTGGTTACGACTTCTACAGCGCCAGCAAGTTTAATAATGCCACGCAGGCGTATCGGCAAACCGGCTCCTGCTTTAAGCCTTTCATCTACACGGCTGCGGTCGAGTGGGGCATGACCCCGGACACAACTGTCAGCGGTGCGCCAATCAGTATCGGCAGCTGGCAGCCCCACAATTACGATGGCTCCCTGGGGAATGGCGACCTGCCGTTGAAGATGGCGCTGGCGAAGTCGATGAACGTGCCGGCAGTTCACCTGTTGCAAACTGTAGGCATTCAAACCGGTGCTCAAATGGTGCGGCGTTTCGGCATCAAGGTGCCCATGGCGCCGTATCTTCCTTCGGCACTTGGTGCGACTGAAGTCCCGTTGGACCAGATGGTCTCTGCTTACTCCGCATTCCCCAACAAAGGCATACGTGTCGAGCCGCATCTGATTCGTCGCGTGCTGGATCGTGATGGAGCCGTACTCGAAGAGTGGGAGAAGACAACTTACAAAGTTGTGAATGAGTACGTGGCGTTGACGATGGTGTCAATGATGCGCGGCGTTGTTCAATTCGGAACAGCAACGGCTGCGAGTTCGCTGGGCGTACCACTGGCGGGCAAGACTGGAACGGTTAACGACCACACCGACGTTTGGTTTATCGGTTACACACCGACTTATGTGACCGGCGTTTGGATGGGCTATCCGGGACGAAAAAAACCGCTCGGCAATGATATGACCGGCGGTCACGGGGCGCTGCCGATGTTCATCACCTTCATGAAGGACTTCCTGAAAGGTAAACCAAAAGAAGACTTTGACAAGGCGCCGGGAATGCCGGAGGACATGAAGGAACTATTCCGGCAGCGTCAGCGCGAACTGGCGGCTGAGCGTGCCCAGTTTAACGAGGAAGCAGACAAGCAAACGGACGAAACGACTACGCAGCCAACTACCGTTACGGAACCAAAGTTGGAACAGATGACGCTGCCTCCGCCGCCCAAAGTTGAGACGGCTCCTGCTAATCCACAACCAAAGGCCGAGCCCGTAACTCCGCGGGTTGAGACTCCGCCGCCGCCACCCGTGACGCGACCGCGCGAAGTTGATCCGGCGAAGAAGAAAGGGAAGAAGGGTGGCGACGAACCGGGGTAAAGCAAGGATGAAGGATGAATTCCGCTTTCAATTATCTTCTTGCGGTTTTTGGCCAAAGAGACTTTGTGGTTCCCTTACTTTTGGTAGTGTCTTAATAAGAGTTGCTCTCCTTAAAATCAAAAGGCCACTCCATTATAGAGCAACCCTTGATTTAACCGGATTTGCCTTGCCTTGCCGCGTGCCAATACTTCTACAGCAAGCGAAAAGTCTTTATTGCGATTGTCGAGATCAGTTCAATAAACAAATAACAGACCCCGAGCATTACCACGCCAAGCTCAAGAAGTATAAGGCAAAGGATCATCCTGGCCGACGCGTGAACGATGATAGCAGTGCTTTCTCGTGCTAATTCGTAAGTAGATCGGCCAGCGTTCATACTTGTTTGGTTATACCCGCTTCCAATTGCAGGAGTACAGCGGATCGAAGAGTGTATCCGGCAAAAGTTGTAGTAGTAAGGTCGCCCCTCGCGGTGATAGGGCTGAATACAGCCGAATGATTCTTAACGCAAACTGCTTCGTTCGGTCCCTTACATTCTTTTCCATGCTGGGATCCTCCTGTCGTGAAGAGCAGCATTAGAAGGTGATATGCCCTCGAGTCTAGCGGTCTGTCGTTTCGATTTACTTCATCCTTCCGCCGTCATCCTTCATCCTGTGCAATTATCACACCGAGCGTGTGCGGCAGCATCTTGCGCCACCAGGGCCAATCATGATCGACGTCGGCACCCCAGAGGTCGAGCGTATGAGGAATGCCCTTCGCTTTCAGAATATCCGAGAGGTGTTGGCTGCGTTCAGGCGCTTCATAGTTCCCTTGCCCGGAGAGTATGTAAATCGCGTCAGCGTTTCGCAGCATCGGCAGGTAGTGGTCATCATTTAAATTTGGAAGATAATCTGCCGGGTTGTTGAAATAGACGTTGTCGTCATAAAAGCCTTTCAGATAGGAACGCACGTCGTAGCTACCACTCATCGCAATCACGCCACGAAACAAGTCAGGATGTTTGAAATAAGCGTTGGCCGCGAGGAATGCGCCGAGACTCGCCCCGGTAGTCAATGGGCGAGCGTCCGGGCCGGCGTCATTCCGGATCAATGGCAGAACTTCATCGGTTATGTAGCGATCAAAACGCGTGAGCAGCTCAGCCTTCAAGTGCGGCGGCATTTGATCATTGAGGAGACTGTACTTGTTGACACTGTTTATCGAGTAGGCGCGAATCTTCCCACTATCGATAAACGGCCGTATCGCATCCACCAGGTGAAAGCGTTCATATTCAAGATAGTCAGCTGCCGCGGTGGGAAACATCAAGAGTGGCTGACCAGCATGTCCATAAGCCACTAACGGCATTTCAGCGCTCAGGTTTTGACTAAACCAACTAGTTATTCTGCGCTCCATAAAGACCTTTCAGTGATACTTCACTTAGGCTGAATTTGGCAGAGCTTTTGTTGTCGTTTTGGTAGTGCGAAATATTCTCGCAGTTCGGAGTACTCTGCAAGCTGAGAAAGGCATGACCTCATTCTTGAGGGTGCGATGGTCACAAACTAAGTTGAACGCGAAGCCGGCTAACCCTTCCTTGACGCTCCCTACCCCATCTGTTATAAAAAATTCTTCGCGCCCACGCATGGTTTGACGCTATGCGGGGCGCTTATTCCGCAGTAGCTCAATGGCAGAGCATTCGGCTGTTAACCGAAGGGTTGTAGGTTCGAGTCCTACCTGCGGAGCCAACCTCTTTTCAGTCCAAGTCTTGCAGGTACTGCCAATCAGAAGCTGTATTCGTTATCACTCGTGGTTTACCAGCCTCAAAAGAGTTGCAGAATACCGGTTGGTACGCCACGGAGCACTACCAAAGATCGGGTGTTGGGATCTAATGCCCCAACACCAAAGATCGGAATTACTGGACACGAGCCCGCGAGCGTGATACTTTCCCGCCGTCAGCTCAAGAAGAATTCCCGGCTAGTAACACACGCCGAATCTGTCTGACGCCCAGGTCCTCTGACAACTCGCATTTGCCTTCGCTGGACGCCATCGATCATAAGGGTCCGCGCGATGTTCAACCCGACAGTAACGAACCTGCCCTCACTAAGAGGGGAAAGGAACTTAAATGATCAGCCGCATGTTCATCCGCAAGTTCATCACGGTTTGGGTAGCAGCCGCTATTCTAATCGTTTACTCAACTCTCATCTCAGCTACTCCAGGAGCACACTCGGCGCGATTGTCAGTTGCCGGCACCGTCACGGTCGATGGTCAGCAGGTTATTTCCGGCGGTACTTTCTTTTCTGACAGTACGATTGTTACCGCGCCGGATAGCAGTGCGACTCTTGCACTGGGCCGGTACGGGCGAATTGAACTCCAGGCGAATAGCAGCCTGACTTTGAGTCTCACAGACAAGGGGCTTAGCGGCTCTTTGTCGGCCGGTCGCGGACGTGTTCTGACGCCCGCTGGAGTCTCCGTCAACCTAACAACCAAAGATGGCGAGGTGACAGTTGATGGCAGTGAGGCCACCTCGATTATAGTGGACTCGGACCACGACAATACTATCGTTACCACCGAGTCTGGCTTGGCGAAATTAAAATCCAGCAGTGGGGTTGAAGAGATTGCAGCTGGTGAGAATGGCGTTGCCACAGCTTATCCGCCACAGCAATTCGTCGCTCGCCTTACAACCACGGGCAATAGACCAATCACGGTGAATGGAGCCAGCGCAGCCAGCGGTGCGACACTGCTGACTGGCGTAACAATTGAGACTCCTGCGGCCGTGGGGGCGACAATTAACCTTGGCGAGCTCGGCGTTTTGGACATCGCGCCCAATACGGAATTAACGCTTATATTCGATCCGAGCGGAAACGGAAGTGTGAAGGTTACGTTACGTCGAGGCTGCGCGCTGCTGAAGACCAAGAAGAGAGTGATCGGGCAGATAGATACGCCCCAGGGTCCAGCTGCAACAACGGACCCGAATACGAATCGTAAAAGGATCGACGTCTGTTTTCCATTGGGTGCAAGCGAGCCAATTGTTAACCAGGGGGCAGCCGCAGCAGCGGGCGCCGGCGCCGGCGGCGCAGTCGCCGGTAGCGAGATCAACCCACTTTGGTGGTTGGCGCTGGTTGGCGCTGGCGTGATTGTGGCTGTCATTCTAGGCACGAGAGGTGGCGGGACGACCCCAACCCCGGTCCCGATTCCGATTCCCATCAGCGGGAGCACCTAATCGTCAACAGCAGATGGTCTATTACCTGAGGGTTTGAAGTCCAGAGTTGGTTTAGGTGAGAACAGATCGCAAAAGAGAGTAGCCACCCAGGCGGTGGCTATTTTCTTGCCTGGCAAGGTTTGTCATTCTCAGGCCGCGTCAGCATTGTTCGAGGCCTATTCATCACAAAGCCCTTGTTCACAACTCTCGGAATGCTCTAATCATGCATCTTTGCCATCAACGCCAGAATCTTAGGTGCTCCTTACGAGTATGATTGAGTACTTGCGCCGTCGGGTGGGTTGTGTTCTCCGTCCTGAGTAGGTCACTATGAAGTCGAAATAATCCTTTCGGGTAGAATTTTTATTCTTGTAACTCTGCCTAAAATCTTGCTAGCGCAAACGCATCACCCGATGAGCCGTGACGTTCTTATGGTGGATGACTCTGGTGGCACTACTTGCTCGTATGTTTGAAGAGACCCCTACAGATCTCGAGGGCGTGGGTGCCAACAAAACTTTGTGGCAACGCCGCTGGGTGCGCCTGGCGCTCATCTGGGGAATCTGGACCTTCATTGGTATCGTCTTCACGCTGCAAGGCTACTTCACGTCTTACCGTTCCGAACGTCCCGTTACTTTGGTTGATTCGGCCTATTTGCAGATGACCTGGTCGTATCTGTGGGCGCTCGCAACTCCTCTGGTGCTGTGGGCAGCAACGCGCCTACCCATTGAGCGAAACAACTGGCTGCGAAGTTCATTACTTCACGTTCCAATCAGCATCCTCCTTAGTGTAGTCGTCACGGCCCTGGGGCATCTCCTCAACTGGCTTTACTGGGGCTGGAGCATGGGCAAACCTTTTTCCTTCGAAAGAATGACCAGATTCGTGGTGGCAAACTTCAGCGAAGGAATCGGCATATATCTACTGATAGCAATCACGAGTTATGCATTCAGTTACTACAGTCGCTATCGTGAAGGCCAGCTTAGAACTTTTCAGCTTGAGGCACAGCTTTCACAGGCGCAGCTGCAAGCCCTAAAAATGCAGCTTCATCCTCATTTCCTCTTCAATACCCTCCACTCAATCTCCGCGTTACTTAACAAAGACCCAGAGTCGGCACGCAAAATGATTACGCGTCTGGGAGATTTTCTCAGGCTTACTTTAGAAAACTCCGGCACTCAGGAGGTAACACTGCAACAGGAAATGGAGTTTCTTAGTTGTTACCTCGAGATCGAACGCGTCCGTTTCCAGGATCGTTTGCGCACGAACATCGACGTGGCCCAGCAAACTCTCGGCGCGAAGGTGCCTAACCTTATTCTCCAGCCGATCGTAGAGAACGCAATCCTACACGGCATCGCCCCGCGGTCGACTCCTGGCCTGATCGAAATTGAAGCGAAACAACGGAATGGATCGCTTCGTATTCAGGTTAGAGACAACGGCCCGGGCCTTTCGGGACATCGGACTTCCGAGAATATGTTCAAGAAGGGTCTGGGGTTGGCCAATACCGAGACGCGGCTGGAACGATTATATGGAGCGGCTCATCTCTTTGACCTAAGTGACAATCCCGATGGCGGGTTGATCGTGACTCTGGAAATACCCTTTCATCAAGACGACGCCGCTCCCAGCAAGTCAGATATTTACTAATCTTCGTTGTTTCCGGCCCTCTGGTTAAATCCGAAATGTTGAAAGTTTTTGCCAGAATTCACCGGGCCGTGGTGTAAACACAGTAAGCGTCTCTCCAACACGCCAAAAATCTGTCAACCGTCGCGGGCAGGAATCTATGACCGACTCTCCCATGATTCGGGTTTTGTTGGTGGATGATGAGGCACTCGCTCGGGCGATGCTGCGGGAAATGCTCCAGGGCGACCCGCAAGTAGTCATTGTTGGCGAATCATGTAACGGACGCGAAGCGCTCGAAGCGATTAGTACCCATTCACCGGATCTGCTTTTTCTGGATGTGCAAATGCCCGAGCTGGGCGGCTTCGACGTGCTGCAGGCGCTCGGAAAAGAGATCCCGCGAGTCATTTTTGTCACCGCCTACGATCAGTATGCAGTGCGCGCGTTTGAAGTAAATGCCCTTGACTACCTGCTGAAGCCGTTTGATCAGGAGCGCTTTGATACCGCCTGGGAACGCGCCAAAGAACAAATCAACCGCGACCGAAATGGCGGCGTGGACCAGCGAATTCTGGCCCTGCTGGAAGAGTTGAAGGCCGGCAACAAGTATCTCGAACGGCTGGTAATAAAGGCGAGCGGGCGCATTTACTTCCTTGAGACTAACGATATCGATTGGATTGAAGCCGAAGGAAATTATGTTTCTGTACACAGCGCCAGGAAATCTCATTTGCTGCGGGAGACAATCAGCAGTCTTGAGTCGCAACTCGATCCAAAGAAATTTGTGCGCATCCACCGCTCTTCTATCGTTCGCCTGGATAGTATTCAGGAATTGCAACCCTGGTTTCATGGCGAGTACCGCGTCATTCTGCGTGATGGCACGCAGCTAACTCTCTCTCGTAACCACCGTGACAAGCTGCAAGAAGCTCTGGGAAAACTACCATGAGCAAAATTGTCACAGTCTCAAGCCGACTAGTCACAAGGCCCTGCCCGTCTGTCACAAAAGCTGTCATTGCCGCCAAATTCGCGCGTATACCTTGTCATGTTCAATCCGGGTAATTGAAAAGTTGCGTTAGTCCACTCGCATTTTTCAGTCTTCTTCGCGTCGCTCATGTCCAGATGCTCGTCCCAGCGAGCCACTCAGGGTCCGGATGATACTCCTTAAGATTCTTAGGAGGGATTCCCATGAGGCTGCGCGAATTCATGATTGGTACGGTGTTCATGTCCATTGCTTTGGTTTCAGCAAAAGGTATGGTCCCGCCGGTCAGGGACGAAGAGGTGACCGAGCCCGACGCCAGTATGCCGCTCCCGGTCGAACCCTCGCCGTTGATTGCTCGAGATAAGGTGCTTGGTTCGGCTTACTACGACACGCTCAGCATCCTGAGCGCGAGTAACGCGTGCAGTGATTTCTTTGGCGGGTCAGCGGCTTCGGTTGATGTCTTTAATAAGTTCATGGGCAAGGTGCGGAAGGATTACTTCTCACCCTTCATTGGAATGCGTATGACAGGTACGACGACCAACATGTCCAATGCCACTACCAAGAGTCAGTACCGGCTGTTCGACAGAGTATTGCTGAATGTCAACGGCGTGTTTTATCGAAGAAGGACGTCTAACGTGGATCCTGACCTGCTCGGAGTGGGGTCTTTCAAACCAAACACCAAAGAGGTTCGGGTGTTGATACTCCTGCATGAGTTGGGTCATGTGATGAAGGGTCAGGACGGCAACTGGCTATTGCCTGATGACGGTCAGGATGAAGACCTCAGCAGGCGCAACTCCCGAAAGATCGAAGAGGTTTGTGGCGATGAGATTAAGAAGCTGAGCAACGCCAAATCTGTAAATCTCACCCCACACAAAGAGCCGGCCAAGGGTATTGTGCTGGCGAGCGGCCTGCTGAAGGCCGCGAACTAAAATCACTGCAAGAAAGTTGACAAGGAACGGCTATGAAATCAACTGCATCCTGGAAGCGTGATGAATTACAGTTTGCTGGCACGGATCCGTCGCAAAACAGCGCAGAGCCGGCCTCTTCTCCCAGCAACGTTACGACTCTGAAGGAGCTTACCCTCCGGCTACTTCGTGAGGTGCAAGCCCTCGGAGACGAGCATTGTCCATCCATCGAGGGCGGTGTCGACTTTTACGGCGAAGTGAGTCGCTTCGAGATAGATCTCATCAAGCGGGCGCTGCTTCAAACTGCAGGGCATCAGGGTCGCGCGGCAAAACTATTAAACTTAAAGATAACCACGCTCAACTCCAAGATTAAGCACTACAACATCACCACGACAGGCGTTGCCAAGAGTTTTTCGCTGGTGGAGTCAGGCAAAGTCGAAACTCACCAACACACGTAAGCCTCCACCTTTGCAGCACACTCATGCGTCACCCAGTCCCTGGCGGGCTGGGTGATTTTTTTGGACCGACTCACAAGTTTCAGGAAGCTCTGACCAGGTTGATGCGGGCGCTAACTTTGCAAAACCTGCGCAGCGGGCTCAATACAAACTATTCACTGACTTGCTCAGGGTTCCTGGAGTTATCTGAGCTAAGTTTACAGAAAAATGTAGATTCCCAGCGGCGAATACGACGACTCCGCTGACACTGAAATCCAATAACCACAACTTCTCTTTCCCTGATCCAAATTCCGCAAGGTCACTGTCGCTGCTCAGGCTGCGAGTTGGCCGCAGCGAGTGACGAGCTGGCCTATCGAGCTTGCGGGTAAGCGGGCACGATCGTTGCACCTCACAGGCTGCGTCAGCTTCAAGCTGGACCGAAAGCTTTCCGGATTTTCGGACAGTGAACATGGCCCAGTGGGCCGACATTACCGTTAAGGGAAATATGAATTAAGAAGCTCCCCGATTCGCCCGTGCAGTCGCGCTAGAACGAAGCGGGCCACTGGGCAGGTTTTCAGCTTCAGAAATAATCAAGAAAGGATCGAGTATGAGGAACAAAATCAGACAAGCCGCTACCGCCGGCGGACTCGCATTTCTGTCGGCCGTAATCGCGGTGGTGCTGGCTGGCTCGGCGTTGGCCCAGAGTGCAACCGGCGAAATCGTCGGCAAGGTGACTGACCCCGCCGGGGCCGTTGTTGCCGGCGCCAACGTCAGCGTCAAGTCGGTGGCTACCGGTCGCGAGGTGACGGCGATCGCAGACGATCAGGGCGGTTATGCCATAACCAACCTGCAGCCCGGCCTTTATGACGTCACTATCCAGGGCGGCAACTTCAAGGCGAGCAATCAGCGGGTACAGGTCACGATTGGATCAAAAGTATCCGTCGACACGCAATTAGCGCTGACCGACGTGGTGGGTGAAACTGTCAGTGTAATTGCCAGAGAAGGTGTGGAAGTCAACACACAAACTCAGGAGGTTTCCAACATCATTACCGGCACGCAAATTCGCGAACTGCCGACGCTGACTCGAAACCCCTACGATCTCATCGGACTCGCAAACAATGTTGCGAATGACGATCCAGGACCGGCTGTGCCGGGTGTCGGTGTGTCAGGACGCGGCGCAGGCTTCAATATCAACGGCTTGCGTGCCGCCAGCACCAACGTGCTTCTCGATGGCGTTGACAACAACAACGTCTACTACGCGGCCCTGGGCCAGAACATTCCCCTGGATGCGGTGGGCGAATTTCGCGTCGTCACCAGCAACTTCTCGGCGGAATACGGACGCGCTTCGGGGGGCATCATCAACGTGCTGACTCGTGGAGGTTCAAACTCATTCCATGGTTCAGGTTTCGAATTTAATCGTATCTCAAAGTTGGCATCGAACGGCTTTAACAACAATGCCAATGGCGTTCCCCGCGGCATATTCACGCGCAACCAGTTTGGCTACACGTTTGGTGGTCCGATCATAAAGGAGAAGTTGTTCTTCTTCAGTAGCACTGAATGGACCCGCGTCCGCAGTGTGGGGGACAAATTGTCGGTAGTCCCAACTGCCGCTTTGATAAACGCTTCTTCCGCGGCCACGCGCGCCTACTTTTCCGGCTATTCCCTGGGCAGCACACCTACCGGCACAAGCTACACAGTGGGTCAGCTGGTAAGTGCGTTTGGTATTCCAGCGGGTAATGCTTTTGCGGCATTGCCGGCGAATCTCCAGGCCTTTCAACTGGTAAGATTTACTGAACCACAGGACCTCGGAGGCGGTGCTCCGCAAAACACTTACTCGACGGCCGCTCGAGTTGACTTCAACCTCAGCAACAAGACTTTGCTCTACGGGCGTTATGCGCGCGAGAGCAAGATCTTTCCTACTGGCAGTTCGGCTTATAGCCCATATACGGGCTTTGATACTCCGGCTACGGCTCTTAACAACAACTTCCTTGTTTCGTTGACGCATACGTTTTCACCGCGTCTAGTTTCAGAGAGCAAGGTTGCATTCAATCGCCTGAATGGCAGTCAGCCTTACGGCGCCAATCCCATTGGACCAGGCTTGTTTATGTTTCCCGGTGCAACGGGAACGATCGGTGGCAATGGCATCGCGTTTCCGGGCTACTGGCCTTACAACGCGGCGAATTCTCCCGCCGGCTTTGGCGGCCCGCAAAACCTGGGACAAGCTTATGAAGACATAAGCTATACGCTTGGGCGCCACCAACTTAAGTTTGGCGGTCAGTACGTTTATATCCAGGACACCCATACCTTCGGCGCCTACGAGAACGCTGTTGAAAGTCTTGGTACCCAGGGCAACTATCCGCAGGCTTTGGGTAATTTTGTCACAGGCAATATCAACCAATTTCAGGCGGCCGTATTCCCGCAGGGCAAACTCCCCGGGCAGAGTGTCAACTTGCCCGTCGGTCCGCCTGACTTCACCCGTAGCAACCGCTACAACGAGTGGGCTGCATACGTGAACGACTCGTTCCGGCTGCGACCGAGTTTAGTTTTGAATCTCGGCGTGCGCTATGAATACTACGGCGTGCAGCACAACAAGAACCCGGCTTTGGATGCCAACTTCTATCTTGGCGCCGGCTCCACGCTTCAGGAACGAATACGTAATGGAAGCGCTCAGATTGCGGCCAACAGTCCAGTGGGTGGCCTATGGAAGCCTGACAAGAACAACTTTGCGCCACGCATCGGTTTCGCCTGGGATGTATTCGGCGATGGCAAGACCAGCATTCGCGGAGGCTATGGTCTGGCCTACGAACGTAACTTCGGCAACGTCACGTTCAACCTGATTCAGAATCCACCGAACTATGCTGTGTTGTCACTCTTCAACAATGTGGACGTAACCAACCTGCAAATCACTACCAACAACGCTGGACCATTGGCCGGCACCACGCCGCCGACCAAGAGGTTGCCAGCCACAAGTCTCCGCCACGTACGCGAGGATATCGTCAATGCATACGCTCATTTCTACAGCTTCGCATTTCAACGCGAGCTGGGCAGGAGCAACGTATTGTCGGTGGAATACGCTGGGTCGCGGGGTGAGAAGCTTTATTCCATTTCCCCTCTGAACATAACCGGAGCGGGAGCTTTTTACCTGGGAGACGCAAATCCGAATTCGCGCCTCAACAACACCTATTCGAACATCAACACACGTGGCAATGAAGGCTATTCGCGTTACAACGCCTTGATTGTGGCGCTGGATGGCAACAACTTCCGCAATACGGGAATGCAGTTTACCGTCCACTACACCTTCGCTAAGACGAATGACAACCTTAGCTCCACCTTTAGCGAAGGCGCATTCAACAACAACCTGGGTCTGACTGATCCTTATCATCCGAGTCTTGACTATGGTCCTGCGGACTTCGACGTCAGGCATCGGTTTGTGGGCAGCCTGGTCTGGAATTTGCCTTTTGCTAGGGGCAAGAGCGGGGTCACCCGGGCTTTGCTTGATGGCTGGGCGCTCACGGGCATTTTCAATGCTCGCACCGGCACACCATTCACCATCTATGACGGCAGCAATGCCAATCTTTCCAGCCCAAGGTTAGTGCCAAACGGACCGCTCGGCGTCCGCGTCACCGACACGGGCGGGGCAAACTTCTTCAACTACATTAACCTCGCCGGCCAACCGATCGGGGCCTTTGGCAATCCCGTCTGCGGTGGTTGCTCCGACTTTGGTCCATATCCGGCGAACATGACCAAGCGCAACCAGTTTCGTGGTCCAGGTATCTGGAACATCGACGCTGGCGTGTCGCGGAACGTCAAGTTGAACGAGAGATATAGTCTGCAACTTCGGGCGGAACTCTTCAACGCGTTTAACCATGCGAATCTTTACATTGCACCAGGAACACAGGATGTCAGTAGCGGTTTCATCGGAGCTGTTAAAGGCGTTACGCCCAACGGCAACATTGAACGCCGCAATGTGCAACTGGCTCTGAAGTTTATCTTCTAGCGTAAAGGTTCATTTGCCGACTTGTGTAGTTTTGCAAGCCCAACCAAAAAGGGGAGCAACTCGAGTTGCTCCCCTTCTTTTTTTGAGGGCGCTGTTTATGTCCAGGGCTTTGGAGGTAATCTCCCGCCCACCTCAAACTGCTAACCTTTAGCAGCGAGGCTTTTCTTTAGCACTGCGACAAGGTCAATCACTTTACCTCGATCACGATCGTCCTGTTCTTGGCTCTCGACTTCGACGATGTTTTTCCGACTTGCACCTTTCTTCTTCACCAGCTTGAGTAAGCGCTCTGTCTGTTCGTCTTCCAGCTTACGGGCAGATAACTGCTTTTTCGATTTACTACTGATCAATTTCTCAAACTTCTGCACCGCTGTTTTCGGAATGCTCTTTGGTTTCTTTGGCAGATCCACATCTGCAGGTGAACGCAGCTCATCCGGAAAACGCATTGTTTCCGCGCGTAAAATACCGTGCTCGGCGAATATCGCGACCAATTGAGTCCGCCATCCAGGATATTCAATATTTAGATGAGGGACGCTTCCTGTCACACGGTCACGAACAGGACTCAGACCTGGAGTTGGCACGCTTTGCTCGTGAAGGAGATGAATCTGCTTTCGAGGAGATTCTGCGCCGCTATAGTCCCCGCGTCTTTCGATTTGCCAGCAAGTTTTTCCGCCAGCGCAGTCTTGTCGAAGAAGCAGCGCAGGAGGTTTTTCTGAAGGCATTTACTGAGCTTGACAGCTACCAGGGAACCGGCTCGATGGAAGGATGGTTGACGCTCATCACAACCAACACCTGCCTGAACCTGCTTCGCAGCGCAAAACGCCGGCCTGAGTTAACAGTCTCCGATCTTTCAGAGGATGAAACTACCTGGGTGGACAACAATCTCGCCGGTGCCGCAATGGAACGTCATGAATCGAGCGAGCGCAGTGTGGTTGCTGCCGATCTAGCCGGGCGCGTGCTCCAAACTCTAACCGCCGATGACCAATTAGTTTTGACACTGATTGACCGTGAGGACGCTTCGGTAAAGGACGTAGTGAAGATGACAGGCTGGTCCGAATCGAAGGTTAAGGTGCAGGCCTTTCGCGCGCGCCGGCGAATGCGCAAGGCAGTCGAGAAATTGCTCGGACAAAACATGTGCGGCGGCAAAATTTTAAAAGCGCGAGGAGCTTAAGATGAAAGACAAACACATCATCAATCTTATTGAGAGCACATCGCTCGCGAGTCTAAGCGAAAGCGATCTGACTATGATTCGCGCGCATACGGGCGACTGCTCAGCTTGCCGGCGAGCCTTTGAGGCTGCGCAAATCTCTGCGCTGCTGCTTAAACAGGGGGCCGCTGAGACTCTTGAACCCTCGCCTTTCTTTCACACGCGAGTCCTGGCGAGTCTGCGCGAGCGGCAAGCGACCGGTGATTCGTGGGCCTGGGGCCGCATGTGGCGGGCGGCGGGTGCGCTTGCTTCCTCGATGGTGGCGACAGTAGCAGCTCTCGCGGTTTTGACTTTCGTTGTGCCCGGAAACCAGGTCGCTTCCGGGACACAGGCCAGTTCCCTTCCAACCGGTTATTCTGCAGAGGATGTCATCCTCAATCAGACGGACTCGGCCGAGACAGTTTCAAGCGATCAGGTATCGGATGGCCAGTTGCTGACCACGATATACGGCGCCGAAGAAGAGGCGGTGAAATAAAGTTATGGACATCATTAATAAGAGCAAATGGCAGGTTCGTATCGCCGCGTTGGTCATATTCCTGCTGGGCTTCGCGGCCGGTGCTCTGGCATTGAACGGTTACAAGCGATGGAGTAGGAGCGGCGCTGAAGCATCCCGGCAGGATCGCTTCGAGAAGATGCTTGATTCTCTACAGCTCAACGCGGACCAAAAAACGCAGGTCCATCAAATATTAGGTGAGACGCGACAGCAGCCAGACGCTGAGAAAAGAATCGGAGCCGCGATTCGAAGAGATTCGACGGCAGACTGACGAGCGCCTGCAAAAGGTGCTTACGCCGGATCAGTGGAAACAATTTCAACAGGAACGAGAGAAAATGCGAGGCCGCGATCGACGTGGGAGAGAAAACTGGTCCGGTACGCCCGGACCAACGGGCACACCCGACGCAACGGGCACACCCGGTAATCCGTGAGAACGAATTTCGTCCGATCGCGTGAAGCTACCCCTTATCCAATTTGATTAATCGCCTCCTTCACTGGGGGTCAACTCGGTATTAGCTAAAGTTCAAAACGCCAAGATGCTTTAGGTCCGAAGGACTGGCATTTAGTAGCCGGTCCTTCGGACCTGGAGACTCAAAGTGGGCCAGCACCGAGCCGTCACTTCAACTCCTCACTCGTATCGAGATAACCAATAATACAATCCCGAATCAACTTGTAGGAGCGTTCGTAAACGAGGCTGCCCTGGCTGAATGGATCGGCAATCTCGACGCCGCGTTGCTGCGGATCAAACGCCCCTAGCAGGCTGATGCGTTCTGGTGAGATGCCGTATTCGCTGGTCAGCATGGCGGCGTGATCGTGTTCCATCACCAGGAACCGATCAATCGAGTCGAGCGGAAGCTGGCCTATCCAGGTGGGAGATTCTTTGGGAGGCGGCGTGTTGTGCAGTAAGCAAGTCGTTGAAGTCTCAGCCAGCGGAGGCGCGTCGGAGAAATCAAAGACCCCGGCCGAGTAGACTTCAACTTCTAGAGAACGTTTCCTGGCTTCGGCAACAAAGATCGCGTGAGCCATCACGCTGCGACACCTATTCGCGGTACAGATAAGTGCAACTGAAGCCATTGTTCAACCGAGATGGATCGCTGGTTCCGATGTTCAGCACCGAAAGCATCCCTCATGATAGAGGTCCTGGTGTTTGGAGGGGCAAGTCACCTGAAAAGAAACAAGGGGGGGTTCGGACAGACGGCTTAATTCTTCTTAGGCTCCGCCACCAGTCTTGACCATCGATTGCAACGCAGAGTCGTCACCGGCGCTCTGCGAAAATCCCACCGAAACGAAGGCAAGAAGAACAGTCAAGCCAATTAACTTCTTCATCCCTTTAGTTTTCCAATGGCGAGCAGGAGTTCCGCGTTGAGGATAGCAGCTCCGGCGGCGCCTCTTATTGTGTTGTGACTTAGGGCCACGAAGCGGTAGTCAAGCACGTTGTCAGGCATTAGTCGTCCCACCGTCACGCTCATTCCGTTGCCGGCATCGCGGTCAAGACGCGGCTGCGGACGATCTAACTCATCGCGCACAATGATCGGCTGCGGCGGCGCGGAGTGTAGTCGCAGTTGCTGAGGAAG
>JALYSR010000154.1 GCA_030854715.1 Acidobacteriota bacterium | reverse complement strand
GTTTCGGATGAGTCAGGTTGCGTTCCTGATAGTATTCCTGTTCGCGTTCTGTGAAGGGAAAAGTGTTTCCACATTCTGCGCAAGTGATCTCAATGTCTGGCATATCGCTGATCTCCCATGAGAGAAGCACTGAGGTGTGTCACTCTCTTTGCTCGTCGGAGCGCAAGCGAAGTGCTCACCGCTGTGTTGGCTGTGCTTTCGAGAGGGATTAGAAGGGCTAGCGCTCAACCACCCCTGGGGCCTACGGTGCTCGCGTCCGAAACGGTTAACTGCGGGTGAGTTTACTCCACAGAGAGCTAAGCTTCAAATATTTATCCGGAAACCTGATCAGGGCACTGAGTGCGGTATCAAAAGTTCAGGTGGCTTCAAACCAGGAAGGCTGTCCCGGCAAGATCTCAACCGGAGCCCTTTGCCAGCTCAGCGACATGCGCGCGCACCGTCTCACCAAGCGTTTGCAGGTTGTAGCCACCCTCGAGACACGAGACGATGCGCCCGTTACAGGCCTCATTCGCCCAATCTTTGACCGTTCGAGTTAGGGAAATGAAGTCTTCGTCCTCGAGCAGCAGTTGCCCAAGTGGATCGGCATTGTGAGAATCAAAACCAGCGGAGATGATTATCAGATCAGGCGTAAACTTGCCGCTCATCTCGGTGAGCGCCGCGTCAAACATTCTCCTCTGCTCGGTGGCGGGCGTGCTCGCGCGCAACGGAACATTTAAGGTGTAGCCAGACCCGCGGCTAACACCAGTTTCGCCTCGCGAGCCTGTTCCCGGGTACCAGGGATACTGATGCGTGGAGAAAAAGAAGACTGAAGGATCGTCATAAAAAACGCCCTGCGTCCCATTGCCGTGATGAACGTCCCAATCAACAATGGCTACGCGTTCAATCTCAGGGTAATGGTTTTGCGCGTAGCGGGCGGCAATCGCGACATTGTTGAAAAGACAGAAACCCATCGCGCGCTCGGCCGTCGCGTGATGACCGGGCGGCCGCACAGGCACAAATGCAGTGGCTGCGTCGCCGTGCATTATCAAATCAATAGCCTGGCAAGCTGCCCCCGCCCCATGTAAAGCAGCGTCGAGCGAACGCATGGAGACGACTGTGTCTGTGTCCAGGTAACAGGTGCCTTCGCTGACAACTCGTGCGATCTGTTTGTAGAGCTGTGGCGTATGGCAGGCCTGGACGTCACCGCGCGGCGCTTCTCTCGCCTCAACCTCCAACAAACTGGACCAAAATTTCGCTTCCTTCCGCAGCGCCTCCATTACAACGCCGTAGCGCGAGGCAGACTCGGGATGACCCGGCCCGGTGTCGTGCTCTTTGAAAATTGGATGATGAACGATTGCGGTGGTCATGTGCGAGCAAACAGTAAACAGCAGACAGCAAACAGTCAATTCAGTCGTCGCGGTCAGTAGTCAGTGGTCAGTTGGTCGGTAGCCGCGTGAGGAGTGAGTATGCACGACCAGATCGCGGTCGCCGGGAATCAACGGTGACGATGACACCGAGATACTGACAAGGGCTCATAGTCTGCCTTCTGCTTTCCGCCCTTTTCTGCCCCGGTGTCTCAATCTCAGCAAGTCCCCGGCGCAGCGAGACCCAAAAACGTACGCCCTTCACCAACTCACTAGACCTGAATTTCCTGGAAGTCCGCCTAAACCCTGTTTTACCTAAATTTTTCAGTGACGTGGTTCGCCCCTCAGCCTTTGATTAGGATGGGGAATAAGGATTGCACAATACGACCCGGGATTAGTGACTAACCCCAAATTTCGAAAGTCATATTTAGATCTAGGTATCAGGAGGAAGCAGATGGCATACGATGATGAGCAGGCTAAAAGAAGCAGGGTTGTGGTAGAGACGCCCACTTCAAGACGTGAAGTTACCCAGACAGAAGCTGTGCGCAGCGATCGAGGCGGCATTTCAGGGGCTACCGTGGGTGTGATCGTCGTAGTCGCGATTGCGCTGATAACAATCGTTGTGCTGTTCTTAATGAATGGACAGAACGACACAACAAACGCCAATTTGGCGGCGCAACAGCAGACGCCACCGCCAACAACGATCATTCAACAGCCGGCGCCGGCACAGCAACCGCCGGTGATCATTCAACAACCCGCACCGGTAGGGCAGCAGCCACCGGTTATTATCAATCAGCCTGCCGCTACAGGGGGCCAGGCGCCATCTAACAATTCAAACGACGGCGCGGTGCAGGCGGCCATCGACAAGAGAATTAACGACGATCCCTTCTATTCGACTTTGGGGCTCACCACAACCGTTCTGGACGGTAAGGTAACCGTTACGGGAACGGTGAAAAGCGAAGCAGTCAAGTCACAGGTTGATCGGATGCTGCGGACGATTAGGGGAGTGAAACAAGTCGACAACCAGCTCGTAGTGATGGGGTAAGAGGTCAAATTCTGAGAGTTAAGTGCTGAGTAC
>JALYSR010000152.1 GCA_030854715.1 Acidobacteriota bacterium | reverse complement strand
AACCTGCGTTGCCGTGTCCGGTCCCTGGTTGCCAACCACCAGTACGAAAGCAATGTTACCGCCGGCGGGTACGGAACCGGTTCCGCTGCGCTCGAACTTCTGGACGAAAACGTCGGCTGAGGGATTCAAAGGTTCATGTACTGTAAAGCGTGCGGTCTGGCGAATCGCTCCGCTGAAACGAGTAAGGTTCACCCTCCAGGTCCCAACATTACTGACGGTTTGGCCATTAACCACTGACGTGGGGCTATTGGGTATGTTGTACAGATAAGTGGCCTGGTCATCAGGCACTGCGGTGTCCGATTGCCTGATAAAGCCGACCGGATCAACCCAGGAAACATGCCAGGAGAATACGGTTACCGGCACGCCTGTCGCTTTCGCGCACACCGTATCACCCAGATTAAAATCTGACTTTGGAGTCGAGCAATCAGGCGCGTAGGTTGCGATGCCTTCTGGCGAAAGCACAGGCGCCGGCAAAAGCGGCTGAAGCATTGTCAACGAAGGAGACAGAATCGTAGAATTCCACGCTTTGAGAGACCTAACCTGACCTGCCTGTGCTATCGAACTGGGATTTTGCGAGTTGGGCAGCGCCGCTGGCGAGACTTGACGCAACGATGAAGCACTGGATCCTGAATAGAAAAATGCCGCCATGACGAAAAGGAAGACCGCCAGCGCCCCAAGGCGCGTCAGGGAAATCAGACTTGCGCGATGAGAGCCGGGGCTGGGCGTAAGCGGGGTTTTCATTGGAAGTTTCTCCTCAAGACCACTTCGCTCGCTACTTGTTGCGTTGGCGGGGTCGATAAGTACGTGTGACGAAAGTGAACGTGAAACGTGCAGCAACTAAATAGATGGCAAACTACTAATTCTCTTACGAGGTGAGTTCCAGGGTGTTTCTACCTGCGGGAACTCAAAAGTTTTTCATGAATATCAATAACGCGGTGAAATGTGTTCGGTCTTTATGGTCAACGCTATGGATTGATTCACCCCAGAAATGTCGAGCAAGAACGTGGTTCGGAAAAAACGAGGAGCAGTTAATAATTCATTTTCGATCACAAGTCAACAAGAAATCTTGTATAGAGATTGAGCTTGAGTTCTTCAGGACAACATTGGCTAGATCACCCAATATCTCGTTAACTTTACCGCTACTATCCGTTCAATAAGATTTCTTTGAGAATTGGCGTTTTCTCATTACTATGGACTGATTGGAGCTAACTGCGAGGCTTGACGTGTCGGATCTCCTTTCCACCAGAAGCTGAGTCTGAGTCAGGAAACAAGAATTGATGACTAAAGTTTTTATCACCGGTGGGGCCGGATTCATTGGATCAGCCTTTGTTCGCTTGCTGCTGGACGACTTTCCAAAGTCCGAGGTTACTAATTTTGACGCCTTAACCTATGCTGGAAATCTGGACAACCTCGAAGGCCTGGATGAGAGTAGGCATCATTTTGTCCGTGGGGACATTACGGATCCGGTGGCTGTCCTGGCGGCCTTAGCCGAAGATTGCGATGCGGTTGTTAATTTTGCTGCCGAGTCGCACGTGGACCGCAGTATCGCGAACGCTGCGGCGTTTCTACACACGAATATTTTGGGGACGCAGGTCCTGCTCGACGCCGCCAGGGCGCGTGGCGTCAAGCGTTTCATCCAAATCTCTACGGATGAGGTAATGGGCAGCCTTCCGGAGAATGCCGACTCCTTTTTTACCGAAGCTTCGCCTTTTGAGCCAAATAGTCCTTACGCGGCTTCCAAGGCGGCGGCTGAACATCTTGTTCGTGCGGCGCACCACACTTTTGGTCTGGATACAGTGATAACCCGTTGCGGCAATAACTACGGCCCGCGCCAGTTTCCGGAGAAGTTCCTGCCACTCGCGCTTTCGAATGCGCTCAACGATGAACCGATCCCAGTCTACGGCGACGGCAAAAACGTTCGAGACTGGATATATGTCGACGATCATTGCCGGGCGATATCGCTGGCCCTGGAAAAAGGCAGGGCCGGCGCCGTCTATAACGTCGGCGCGCGCAATGAACGGCGCAATATCGACACTGTTCGTTCGCTGCTTAGGGTTCTGGACAAGCCAGAGACGCTGCTTCGATTTGTACAGGACAGGCCCGGCCACGATCGTCGTTATGCCATAGACCCATCGCTGATTGAATCGGAATTGGGCTGGCAACCGCGCGAAACCTGGGAGAGCGGGCTGCAGAAAACAATTGAGTGGTACAAGCAAAACGGCCGGTGGCTGGAGCGAGCGCGAAGTGGCGATTATCAAGACTATTACCGCAAGCAATATGGCGCGGAGGTCGCGGCAAGTTGAGAGTGATGGTAACAGGGGCGGGTGGTATGGTCGGACGCGCGGTCTGCGAGCGTAGTGCCGCTTCCGGCGATTTTGTCCTAGCCTACGATCATAACAGCCTTGATATCAGCAATCTGGATCTGGTCATGCGTACGCTGGAACAGCAAGGGCCGGACGATGTCATTAACTGCGCAGCCAGGACCGATGTTGATCGTTGCAAGCTGAATCCCCAAAAGTCGTTTGCCGAGAAAGCAGAGCGACCCGAGAA
>JALYSR010000133.1 GCA_030854715.1 Acidobacteriota bacterium | reverse complement strand
GGGCGCGGGTGCGCGCTGAACAAGCGGAGTGGCTGCGGTCCAGATGTTGATCGGGCCGACACCCACGTTAACCAACTGGATCACGTACAACCCCGCCTGCGAAACCGGCGCCTCGACGACGGCCCGGCCGGCAGAAGCATCAGCGCTTCCCAGGATAGCGCCGCTCGGCGTGATCACGATCAGCTTGAACGGCAGGGCAACGCCCGCATCGGCGAGAACAGATAGCGCCTGCGCGCCGTCTGGCACGAGCAGGTTTTGAATCAAGCTTTGTCCTACTGGGACAAGGACCTCACTGTTCGTAGTCTTGCCAGGACCGGTTTGTGCCCGATCGTCTGATCCGCCATTTTCGACGCACACTTCGTCATCAAACTCCTCGCCGTCGCCGCGACTACGAGTTTCGAACGTGTGAGCGCCGCTGGTGTGAACATCGAAGCTCCCCGTCGCCCCGAAGATTGGGCTACGCGTACTCCCGGCGTTGCCTTTGTAACTGATGGTCGAAACGTACGCTCCGTCCATGTAGACGTCAGCACTACCACCGTTTTGGCTGGTTGCGTAGTGGTAGATGACTCGGCCCGAATCGCTGGTCAGCCGGAAATTGAGCCTCATACCGTGCGGTTCGGCGCCTTGCCCGGCGTTGTACCGATAGTGGCCACCAGTGGCGTTGGGACTGTCTCCTGAGTGCCAGCCGTTGTCGAACTGCATCTGTTGGTCGTTATCATCCACGCAGGGCGCGGGTGTCGGCGACGGCGTTGGTGTCGGCGACGGCGTTGGTGTCGGCGTCGCTGTCGGCGTTGGTGTAGGTGTCGGCGTCGGCGCGGGTCCGCAAGTAACCGTGTATTGCGTGCCACCCCTAGTTAAGTCACGGACGCCATTAGCGCCGGACGTGAATGCCTGCCCGCGCAGGCCGGCCAGTACCGTGCCATTGGCAATTGCCGGTCCCTTGGTGACGAACGGATTCAGTTTACTAGCTGCCACCTTGATGGTGATTGTATTGTTCGCTGTGTTGAAGGATCCGCTGTCGGCGCTGCCTCGCGCGGTGTAGCCGAGCGAGCCGTCGGAATTTCTGACGGCAGTGCCGTAAGTGAAAGTGCCGGCAGGGTTGGTGTCGGTGTTGGCGCGCACGAAAAACTGGTCGCCGCGGTCGGAGAGTCCGAAGGTGTAGTCTCCGGTCGCGCTAAGTTTCGAATTTGGCGCGTTGGCCGTGAAGTTCATGCGCCAGTTCGCGGCTGGAGGCACGACCGTCAGATTTGAAACTCTCATCGTGGCTACGATGACTGGATCGGTCGTACCCTCACACGAGTATTTAATTGAGGTGATGTCGTACGGGCTGGTGCCACCCGGTTCAGCTAGCAGCCCGACGGTCTGGTCTTCGCTGAAGTCCGTCACCTGCTCGCCGTTTGGACCCGGCTGTGCGGGCGGCGGGTTGAGACCGGGAGCGAATGGGCCGGATCCCTGTACAGGGGCCGGAACCATGCCACCCTTGATGCTTGGCCCGCTAATCTGACGCGACACGTAGGTGTGGCCGTCAAAATCGTTATGGTCATTAGTGTAGTCGATGACGGCTGCGCCCCTCGTGTCAAACGAAATCTGAAAGTAGTCAATCAGATTGCGATTGGCATTCCCGAGTGTGCCGCCCTCGGAAATGTTGCTTCCAAGTATGAAGTGGTCACTCACCTTCACTTGCCGGAAGGTCGGATTATCCGCCAGAGCATTGAAGCTTTGGGCATAGAAAACGTTCCAGTCTGCATTGTTATTGTTGGAGCTTGCCGTAGTGCCGTACCAGGTGATGCCGACTGAACCTGGTGTGGGTCCCGTCTCCATCCATGGCACGATGCTGGTCAGCGTCTCCGGCCCATCGCTGACGCGCACCGGGGTACTCCAGGTTGCGCCTTTGTCCTGGGAATGAACCAGGAAAATATCCTTGTCGTTGGAGTAGGCGACGTAGGCTGTGCCGAAAGGCGTGCCGTCGTCCGCGACTTTGACGCTAAAGAAGAGGTGGGCCACACCGTTAGGGTCGCTGGCGGCCTGATTGCAGGTGTATGTGAGCGGCTCGGCCCCGGCCAGCAACGGCGTGCCAACGCAAACCTTCCCGCTGCTGCCGCTGATGTACACAGTGCCGCTGGCTTGATGCACGTCAATCGAGCCAACCTGACCAATCGCACC
>JALYSR010000037.1 GCA_030854715.1 Acidobacteriota bacterium | reverse complement strand
AAGTTTTTGCAGGGCATCGAGAATTTGATTGATGAAGTCGGCGGTGATCAGGTCATCGAGGCGGCGCTCAAACAACTCGTTGACTTGTCTATCCACGAAGCTACGGATGGCTTCGGCTGTCTCGTCGCTTTTCAACATGGCGGCTATGTACTCCGCGAGGCGATATTGGAGCGCCGATATGGTATCGAGGATTGGCGCGCGCGACTGAGCCGGCAGTGCCTCAATGAATGAAGGATAAACCGTTGACAGCAGATCCTTTGTATAAGCTTCGACGAAATCCTCGACCTTTCGTTGGAAGAAACTCGTTTCAAAGAGCGCATCGAATACAGTTTCCTGCGAGACTAATTCATTGCCGACCGCGTTGCCAATCGATTGCGCGAGCTTGTCGCGATGCCGGGGAATCATTCCCTGGGGCCAGACGGTCACGCCCATTAGCTTCACCGGTTTGTAAGGATGAAACAACATCCAGATCGCCAGCCAAGCCGCGCCGTAACCGTGAATGGTCGCAATCACGACTATGGCGATACTGATTAGAAGTTTGAATGTGAACGGATCCAAGATGGCTAAATCGTAAGCAGTAAGTCACGATTAAGCAAAAGACGGTCCGCAGATAACACAGATTACGCAGATTCTGCGAACACAGGGGTAGATTGCCTACACCAAAGCCCGACGGTCAGATCTATTGAGTGGCTAGTTCTTAATCGGTGTAATTGCGAAATCTGTGGAACTAGTTTTTGGGAGGAATCTCAACCGGATAGCCCGAATTGATCCACGCGCTCGTGCCGCCAGTCACATTAAACAGATTCGAGAAACCATGCTGCTGGAGAATGCTTGTGGCCGCGCTTGAGCGATAACCGCCGGCGCAGATCACCGCCGTGGGAAGGTTCGGATCGAGCGGAAAATCGTCAATGTTCGTTTTCAAATTTGAGAGGGGAGCATGCAGCGCCCTGGGCACGTGGCCACTTTCGTATTCGGGCGGACGCCGAACATCAAGTACCTGTAGATCAATTTCCTCGTGCACCAACGTGTTCAATTCATCAACCGTAATTTGCGGCACAGTGGCGATTTCGAAACCAGCGTTGTTCCAGGTCGCGACGCCATGGTCAAGATAGCCAGTCACGCTTTCGATGCCCACACGCGCCAAGCGCATGACGGCCTCGTCAACCTGCTCGTGTGACTCCGCCACAATCATGATAGGAGTGCCCTGGGAGATTAATATTGCGGCCCAAGTCGCGAACTGGCCGTTCAGCCCTACGTTTGTCGAGCCCGGCACATGTCCGGCGCCAAACTCCGCGGCCGAACGGACATCGAGAACTATGTGACCCTGCGCCGCGAGCTTGTTCACCTCCTGGGGCTGAAGAGCTGCGGGCCTCGATACTTCAGCGAGCGCGGGTGCGCCGGTACGATTGATCTCAGCGTCTTTTGGAAAGTAGTCAGGCGCTTCGGGAAGATCGCTGGTCATCATGCGGACGAATTCGGCTTTCGACATTGGCTTCAGAGCATAGTTGAACTTCCTCTGCTCGCCGATTGTTGAAGACGTCTCCTGCGACATGTTGCGGCCACACATTGAACCAGCTCCGTGCGCCGGGTAGATCTCAACGTCGTCTGGAAGTTTCAACAGTTTTTCGTGGAGCGAGTCGTACATCATCCCCGCCATCATCTGCGGCGTGTAGCCCTTGCCGCCGGCGAGATCAGGACGGCCCACATCGCCAACGAAAAGTGTGTCGCCGGTCAAAACTTTTTGCGGCTGGTCTGAAACTTCCGAATTAATAACGAGGATTGAAATACTTTCCGGCGTGTGCCCGGGCGTTTCCATTATTCGCATGACAACTTTACCGATTCTGATTTCGTCGCCGTCGCGGACAGCGCGATGCGAAAACGTTGCCCCTGCTTGCGCACCAAAAACAATCTCGGCGCCGGTGCGTGCCGCAAGTTCACGATGGCCGCTGACGAAATCCGCGTGCAGGTGCGTCTCCATCACATACTTGATTTTGAGATTCTGAGCGGTAGCCTCGTTGAGGTACTGGTCCACGTCGCGCTGCGGATCGACGACCACCGCCTCGCCTTCTGATCCGATCAGATATGACGCATGCGCAAGGCAGCCAAGATAAAATTGCTTGAAATACATAGAACCTTAATAATGACGGCAGGGGCAGGGGTTGTCCTGCCCATTCGCCGTAGAAACATCCGGGGGCAAGCCCCACACTTTGCCCCACTCGGGTGTAGCTCATATCAGAGTTTGCCGAGACAAGGCAAATTAACCGACCACCTCGCCCTTCAACGCCTCGAGCATGCGCGGGTCAGCTTGCAACTTCTCTATGATGCTTCGCCGATCGTCATCGTCAACCTCATACCACTGCGTGTCCAACTTTGCGCCCGCCCGCGCCAGCTGCGCAACCGTTTCATAGTAGTGTCGCTGTTTGGTCCTCTCCGGCGGACCGCTCCAGCCGTACATAGCCCATCCCAGCGGTGTGCCACCAAAAGTTTCATCTATTACGTTTACCGGCGCGCCGCGCGCGAGCAGGAGCTTGACGATATCCGCGTGTCCCTCTAACGCCGCCCAATGCAGGCCGGTCCCACCGTGATGCCGGAGTTTCGCGTTCACTTCCATACCGCTCCGCAACAAGAAATCGACGACGCTTGTACGCCCGAATTCACAGGCCCACGTGAACCCGTCCTTCATTTGTTGTTGGGTGGCGGGCGGCTTCAGATGGCCATGTTCGTCAAAGAAACTTTTGACGACGTCCAGGCGTCCCACTCCGGCCGCTGTTTCCAGATCCAATTGCGCGCCGCGATTCGCCAGAAACTCGGCCGCTTCCCCTCGCCCATTGTGCAGGCAGCCATTGACGGCGCTGCCTCCGTCCGGGCTCTCAATGATTGCGCCATGGTCGATCAATAGTTCCAGCAGCTGAAGTTGGACGCCGGCCTTTTCCGGATGCCAACTCGTCGCCGTTAGTCCCAGCGTTGTCGAACGGCCGGCGTAAGCGTCTGACTCGGCATTTACGTCGGCGCCGGCCCGCAGCAGCAGTTTCGTTATCGCGACAATGTTCTGCGGGGTCCGTTGGCGAAAATCCTCGACGCCGTTTGCAGAAACATAATGCAGTAGAGTTGAGCGATGTTCTCGCGTCGAACGCGATTGCAGCAGCTCAGGGTTCTCGCGCAGCAACTGCTCGAGCTTTGTTAAGTCGCCATTGATGATCGCGTCCACGGCCGATTCAAACTTCGAGACCGGCGAATTCGCGCGCGCCAGCGCTTCAAGGTGTCCGGCAAACTTTGGCCAGCTCGCGAAGCCATGCCCGCGCGCGACGAAGAACTGCGCGTCAGCCAGCCTGCACCGTGCCGCGCGTTCATTCGTCTCCTGGAACTTACGCCAGCGTCGCTGGATCGCTCTGGCTTCGCTGTCAATCTGTCTTCGGACTTCGGACGTAATCACTCGGCCTTGTAGGCGCGCAATATTTTCTGCCCAGCGCGACGCCCAGTCGCGGGCCGCGCCAGCATCTTTGGACTTGCAAGCTTGTTGGAAATCTCTGGCGAGCTTCTTGTATTGCTCGAGGTTGGGACGGGGTGGAAGCGGAAGTGCGTCAGACATACGAAGCTCCTTTCATGTTTGCGCCTGGCGTCCGCCTGAGTCAGGCTGAAAGAAGATTCGCAATGCGCGCGTGCATGCTGCACACGCGCTTCGAATTGTAGAGTTGAAGGTGGGCACGGCCCTTTCCGCGGACTGGATGCGCCCCTCGCGCCGCGCCCAGTATAACGTCGCTTGACCTAGAGAGGGTAGTCAGGAGGAACTTGGGCGAGACAGACGAGATAGAATTGCTTGAACTAAATTGGATGAAACTACGAACTAAGCGCGCGCTGTTTCACTGGTACCGCGGGCGTCTCGCCCGCAGCCGCGCGTGACACTCAACCTACCAATAGACCACCCAAGCCTCGCTTACATCAAAATGGATAAAGGCTGTATGCGACGAAATTTTGGCGCTGCTCGCTCATTGCGGGCGAGACGCCCGCGGTCCCAGCAACTCACTTGACGCTGACTGGCTCAGCCGCTTCTTCATGGGGCAAGTCATAAAACTCACGCGCCGGCTTCAGCGGCCGCAGCATCCAGTAGGGGCGGCGGGTACCGTCGGGTGAAAATTTATCCGCGGGGCGCGTCATTGCCAGCCACTTTCTGTAAACTTCGCGCGACTTCTGCGTATCGACAAATACATCGCCAGTATTATCCCCCACCTCGGCGCGTTTGACGCGGACCGCCTGGTGCCAGCAGTGCATTCCGGAAATCGGATCCGGATGGACTGGAAAAGTCATGTTCTGATGCACGCCGACATCACTCCACCAAATGCGCAGCGTGTCAGGGTCGTTTGACTCGTACGGCTCGGCGCCTTTCTCTCGCTTGAGTCCCCATTCAGTCCCTTCGTGATCAAGTTTCACGGTGGCCATTAATTGGCGCTGCCCCTGCTCACTCAATTTCCAGCGGCCCATGTGATGGCTGCAAGCCACAATGCCCGGACGAATTCCTTCCGTTACCCAGGCGCGCACAACGTAGTAACCAATCTCAGTTTCCACTCGCAGCAAATCGCCGGTGCGCACGCCGAGCTTCGCGGCATGGCTCGTATGTATCCATAGCGGATTCGTATGCGCAATCTCATCCAGCCACTTGGCATTGGCGCTGCGCGTGTGGATTTGCACGGGCAAGCGAAAAGTTGAGATCAGAATCGTCTGATCATCCGCGAGATTGTCAGGATGAACATGGCTTTTAAGATAAGTGGGGATAGCATATTCATGCCATCCCCAGTCGGCGAGCGTACGCGAATAGAATTCCAGCCGGCCGCTCGGAGTCGGGAATCCCCGCTTGATTTCAGCAGCGACTTTCACTCCTACAAACCGACGGCCATCGTCGTCGCCATCCGGGCTGGGAACAGGAACAATATTAGGGGACGCCGGTTGAGCCGCGCGCGTGAAGACTCGGCCAAAGCGGTCTTCGCGAACATCTTCCAATTCCGCTGCGCTAACGGGTTCGTCGTATATCGCCCCGACCTTGCGCTGCACCTCGAAAGCGCCGTAGCGACGCATGAATTCAAGCGGAGTCATCTGTTCTGCCGCGGCTTTCTCGGGCAAACCGGGAACTGAGTTATCGAAAATCCACTCGTAATATTCGTCGACACTCAAACGCGTCCCCGGATTCTTTTTCGACTCAACGTACTGGCGAATTCCCAATAGCCCGTCGGGATCGATCCGCCACGTAAGCTCCAGCCAGAATTCATTTTCTTCCCAAACCTCGCCCGGATTCACTTCGCGAGTATCCTCAATCTTTTCGCCCGCCAATTGTCTAGCCGCTTTCTTCACTGGTTGGCGAAATCCCAGCCACTGCGCATCGTGCGTTTCGTAAGAATGAATGTCATGACGCTCGGAGCCATGGCCCATCGGTAGGATGTAATCGGCGAAGTAAGAAGTTTCATTCCATGTTGGCGTCAAGGCAACGTAGCAGCCGACCAGATCCGGGTCGGTCAACATTTCGATCCATGAGAATCCGTCTGGGTTGGTCCATACCGGGTTATAGACGCGCGTGAAATAAACATCGAGCTTGCCGCGTCCGTCCTTCAAAAGGTGTGGCAGAAGAAACGACATCTCGTTCATCGATAGCGGGTACTCGCGTGGCCAGGTGGTTTCGTTCCACATCTGGGGATGCGGCGGCATATGAATCGGCTTCGGAACAAACTTGTTCCAGGCATTGGGAAACACGCCACCTTCTGTTGCCACCGCCCCAAGCAGTGCGTTGAGCATGAAAAGAGCGCGCGCCACCGTCCAGCCACCGCTAACTCCGGATGAAACGCTGCGCCAGTTGTGACTGGAAAAACGCGTGCCCGCGGTTGCGACCAGCCTGGCGATCTCTTCGATCACACGCGCTTCGACACCTGACTCCCGCGCAGCAAATTCGAATGTGTAAAGCTCGTACGTCCCCTTGAGAACGCGCTCGAAGTTTTCGAAGTTGGTCTGAATCTCGGGATGTTCAATGGCGAGAAACTCTTCCCAGTTCCACCAGCGGCGCACGAAATCGCGATTGTAGAGATTGTTTTGAATCAGGTAATTCGCAATTGCCAGCAACATCGCAGCTTCCGAACCCGGGTAAGGCGCGACCCAGTAGTCGGCATGCGTGGCGGTGTGCGAAAGGCGTGTGTCGAAGACAATCAGCTTCGCGCCGTTGGCTTTTCCGTCGATTACGCGCTGCGCATGAGGATTGAAGTAGTGGCCCGACTCGAGATGCGCGCTGATGAGCAGGATAACTTTGGCGTTGGCGTGATCGGGACTGGGACGATCAAGGCCCATCCAGAGTTGATAACCTTCGCGGCTGCCCGACGAGCAGATGTTGGTGTGTGAGTTATGACCGTCAACGCCCCAGGCAGCGAGGATGCGTTCCGTAAAACCATCTTCACCGGGCCGCCCGACGTGATACATGATTTCATTGCGGCGGTCCTCGACGATCGCTTTACGAATGCGCGAGGCAATATCGTCGAGAGCTTCGTCCCATGTTGTTTGCGTCCATTTTCCTTCGCCGCGTTTTCCGGCGCGCTTGAGTGGATAAAGTATGCGATCAGGATCGCGAATTTGGTTCAGTGTGGCCGGGCCCTTGGCGCAGTTGCGTCCGCGAGAGCCGGGATGCTCGGGATTGCCCTCAAACTTCTGCACTTCGCCGGTTACCTTGTCGATGTAAGCAAGCAGACCGCAGGCGGATTCGCAGTTGAAACACGTCGTGGGAACAAGTGAGTAATGTCGCTCCTTGCGCCGAGGCCAGGCCTGGGAATCTAGCTCAGTCCAATCATCCCAGCGCTCCTTCGGGGGATACGCAGCGAGATGACTCCGGCTCGGCCCGGGATAAAACGTCTCGCCGCGAGCTTCGGTTTCGTCGCGGCTGGCGTTCACACGCTCGTCTTGTTTCTCAATGCTCATTCTTACACGTCGAAGTTTAGGCTAGCGGCACGGACTGTCCCGCCTGAACATAAGCATTCTCGTAAAGCATCAAGCCAATCATCGCCAGTAGTACGGCGGCGATTCCTGACGATGTGCTAACTACTTCAAAAAGCGCCATCCAGGGAAGCAGTCCGCCGACCAGCGACAGGATAATTCCAACCCAGAAGTCGCGTTTGTATCTACCGTTTACCATTTCCCAAACTGCCAGACGCGCGTGGGCCGTGGAATGCGTCAGCGACACTTCGCCCCAAACCATTAAGAAGTGCAGCAAGCTGGTGATGGCCAACACCCATAGCAAGGGCGTAATTGCAGCCGGCAAAAAACGTGAGTCCGGCTCGAACCACAGGACCATCGGCAAGAGCGCAGCGGATCCCAGCAGCAAAGTTTGCAGCAGCAGATGTGCAGGCAGCAGAGGGTTTTGCCACATGTCGCGGCCTTTCGCCTGCGCGAAAAGATAAGCGGTATAGATCGCCGTGAGTGCAGACAAAGGAACCCCGGCAATCATCAGCCAGGTTTGCAGCGAGGTGGAGCCCAGCCAACTCCCAATAAAATGAAGCGCCAGCACCAGGCTGTAACCTGCAATGATAAACGCACCTTTCACCAGCCAACTCCGCCACTGTGGCCGCGTGAAAATCAGATAGAACCGCTCAGGATGCTCGAGATCCCAAATCAACAAGGCGCCGGTGATTACCAGAAAGACGCCGGAGACGATCGGAGTCGCCCATAGCCAAATAGAATTGTTTACACCTATGAAACCAAACAAGACGAGCAAGGCAGCAACCAGGTACATACCAGCCGCAATCCCCTTGGTCCAAGTGTAGAGACTAACTTTCCAATCCCAGGGAATAGCGTGCGCGACATCGTAAGAAAGCAACGCCGCCGCCGAACTGTTATTGAAGTTTGGATTGCCCGAGACTACGTGAGAGGGGCCAACCTGCTGCTCGCTCCACATGAACAGCTCGCCCTTGGGTCGCTCGGCAGCGAGCGGATCGAGCGTCGCCTGGTGCGCGCCTTTGTAAAAAAGTTTGGGTAGTGTTTCTTTCTCAGGACGCCGAACTGCCACCGCCTCCCGATTGATTATCTGCGACACATAGGACTCGGTGTCGTTCATATCGCCAACCAGAATTGCCTGCGTCGGGCAAACGACAACACAGGCCGGCTCCAGGCCCATGTCGATGCGGTGCGCGCAGAAGTTGCACTTCTCAGCCGAGTGGTCCTCCGGGTTGATAAAGATCGCATCGTAAGGACATGCAGCCATACACGCCTTGCAGCCGATGCAAATGGATTTGTCGAAATCAACAATACCGTCGGCGCGTTTGAACATGGCCGTTGTCGGACAGGCAGTGACACAAGGCGCATGCGCGCATTGGTTGCAGCGCGTGACTTGGTGTGCGCGACGAACCTGGGGAAATACCCCGACGTCAACATGCTTCACATACGTGCGCGTTACGGACAGCGGAACCAGGTTTTCAGACTTGCACGCCGTGGTACACGCATGACAACCAATGCATCGTGTATGATCGATGACCTTGGCCCACTTAACCGCGCGGCTTTGTGGTTCTTCAAGCATGAAAGCTCCGTTGGGTAGTTGGCGAGAGCGAACTATACCACGCTCGGTAGCAAAGAAAACATTGCCATTTCAGCGCTAAAAGGGGCCGCCAGCTTGCGGTAAACAGTGGCTGAGGCATTGACAAAATGAGATAGGCGTACCAAATTAGTTTCGCGAGTTTTTTCCTAATGGTTCATGACTTCTTTTTAGTCCAACGTATTATTTGGAGGTACGTAGATGCGTCTTATTCTGACATTCTTTGTCGTAAGTTTGCTAGGGGCCCTGGCTCAAAGCGGTTGTAACTCAGCCGAACAGAAAAGTAAAAACAGTGGCCCGGTTGCCGTCGCATCGCCAACGACGGTGAGCCCGTCTGATAACGCCCGCCGCATCACCGTGGCTGAGGCCAGGGATGCATTAGCAAAAAACGAAGCTGTAATTATCGACGTGCGCAATGAAGCTTCGTACAACGCGGGCCATGTTCGTGGCGCGAAGCTGATTCCTGTTGGTGAAATCGCGAGCCATCTTAATGAACTGCCAAAGGATAAGTTGATCATCACCTATTGCTCTTGACCAAACGAACACACGTCCGCCAGTTCGGTGGTCACACTCAACTCAAAAGGTTTCAATAACGCTGCTGCGCTACTTGGTGGGTTTGCCGCTTGGCAAAATGCGGGGCTACCCGTGGATACAAAGGATACGAAGCAATAAGCAGCTAACTAAACATGCACTGTTCCAACTGCGGCTCTTATGTTCCGCCCGGCGTCCGTTTTTGTTCAGGCTGCGGATCGCCAGCCAGCGATCCGGAAGTAACCAGAATCGCGCGCATTCAGAGCGGAATTCCCGTGCCCTCGGACGAGAATGACGATCTCGAGCAAATCATCTTCACTGTCCGGCCCACCATGATCTTCATCAAGCTCGGGTACCTGCTGGCGGCGATAGGAGCTATTGGGCTTGTGTTTCTGCTCGCGCTCACGCCGTTGCCGTCATGGATTTCGGTGCTACTGGCGCTCTCGCTGCTTCTGATTCCCGCCTATTACCACCTCCGACGAAATATGGTGCGTTACACCCTGACCGACGCGAAGATGGAGATTGATACGGGACTAATCGCGCGAACTACACGAAACATTCCCTTGAGCAAGATTCAGGACGTGACCGTTTCGGCCAGTATTCCTCAACGGATACTCGGCTTTGGGGATCTCATAGTAGACAACGCCAGCGAACTGGGTGGAACGACCGTACTTCACAATATCAGCAAGCCCCGCTACTACGCCGACCTGCTTTTGCGCGAACTCAGAAACCGGCAGTAAACTTCTGTCCAGAGGTGATCCATCCAACCGCGGGCTTCGATGGAACGTCTAAGCATTTCCGGGTTCTAAATAACTGCCGGCTATTCGATAAAGGCTTTAATTTGCGTCTTCTAATCAAAATGCTTTTAGTTATGGCGTGTCTCACGCCTTGGGTTTCGCACGCCTTTGCGAAGGCGGTCTCTCCAGCCGAAGCCGCAAAAAGCCTTCCAGACAGGATCGGCACTTTTCGCGCTCAAGGCCCGGCTTCCATACCGCCGCTGGGTTTTGAAGAGAACAATACGGAGGCCGCGGTCATCTCAAACGCCGCGCGAAGCTATTCTACTGCCAGCGGAAACACTTTTCTCGTTTATGTCACCAAAACACGGATGGACTCCGCAGCCTATAGCTTACTCACTCGGGTCAGGCATTTTAATCAGGAAATAAAAGTCGGTGACGTCGGAACGGCGAGCATTGTTGGACCGCGGTGGGTCTTCTTCTTCAAGGGCAATAGCTTCGTAAAGATCCTTCAACTCGAGAACAAAGTCTTGGATGCAGGCGAAACTATTAGTTTAGCGCGTGGTTTATCCGAGCAGCTCGAGGGAGGCGAGAACGACTTACCCGTACTCGTCAAACACTTGCCTGATTGGCAGAAGGTTCAACCACAAGCCCCATACGCTGTCAGCCTGGAAGGCTTGAAAGAATTATTGCCCAACCAACCCGTCCTCGATAGCGTTAGTTTCGAAGGTGGCGCCGAAGCCGTGGTGGCCAATTATGATTCCGGTAAGCTGGTCATTATCGAATTCAATACCGCCCGAATCGCAGGAGACAACGACTGGAATATAAGAACCAAGATCAATGAACTCCGCAGTGCGAACCAGCCGGTAGGAACCGCCACGCCCTCAGCTTATCGGCGCGTGGGCAATTATTCGGTGTTTGTTTTTGACGCGCCCAGTGAGCAAGCTGCGAATCAGCTGATCGATCAGGTGAAGTATCAAAAGGTGGTGCAGTGGTTGGGCGAGAATCCTTATCTGTATGAAAATGCTCAGCGCGAATTCGTGGAAACCACGCTGGGAGTTTTTGTGGCCGTAGTAAAAGGCTCTGGACTGGCGCTGGTAGCTTGTTTCGGCATTGGCGGATTTTTCGGCGCCCTCTTGTTTGTTCGCCGGCGATCACAGCAGCGCGCAGTTGAAGCCTATTCGGACGCCGGGGGGATGGTCCGGCTCAATCTGGATGAGATAACTCCGCAGGCCGATCCGGGAAGATTATTAGGCGGTGGAAACTAGTTCTTTACAGAACGGAGCGCTACCGCGCTCGTTTCTGTGCTCCCTACGTAACAAGGATTCTTTCCAAAAAAGGCGACAAATCTGGAGGTTGTCGCCTAATTGCTTACCCAAAACTAATGCGGGCTGCTGATCTTCCTGGGAGGCTCCCCCAAGCCCCGTCAAGACGTCGATCAGCAGCCTCGCAATGATTGCTCTTCGATTGCGTGCAAGCGTTTACTCCGTTCCCCCGAAAGAGCCACCGCCTGCTTTTCAAACTGTGAGAGGACGCCTCCCCCAAAGCTTCCACTCACCGCAATGTCCGAGCCTGACCCGATTTACCCTTATCTACCCTTGTTGTTCGGTTAGCTTTTAGCAATGACCGTGCCAACTCTCCGACCCAGACAATCTTCAAGAGGCTCCGCTGATTTTCTTAGGAAATCCAAAGGCGGTACAGATTACCGGATTTTGTAGGCCCAGAAATGATTGGAATGCACGTACAAATCCGGTACATCCCTGGGCCGGTGGCGAACGATAATCGCTCAAAGTAGGACAGCCAGGGAATGTCCCCTAAGGAAGCGCGCCTACCAGTTCATCGATCTCCTCAAGAGTGTTGTAAAAGTGGGGTGAAACGCGAAGCGAGCCGCCGCGCGGGGCGGTAATGATGTCTCTTCTCTTCAGATGACTATAGACGTCCATCGGACTAAGGCCTCCTCTGTGCTGAATACACACGATCTGCGATTTCTCGCCGGCACGGCGTGAACTGATGACGTGATAATTACTACTCTCCAAACGCTCACATAGATGGTCGGTAAGTGTTTCGAGGTAAACCTGGATCGCGCCGATTCCCGTTTCGTTCAAAAGCTTGAGGCTCGCTTCCAGTCCGTGGATTAGAGCCACTGGTCCAGTTCCTGTTTCCCAGCCAAGCGTCCCCCGGTTCCAGCCCTGCTCAAAGTTTCCGTAATCTTCCGGGTTAGGAACACTGGTCCAGCCAACGAGTGTAGGTTGAATACGTTCGCGGGCCCGGCCTGACAGATAAAGCAGTCCAACACCTTCGGGCGTCAATAGCCACTTGTGACAGGCACCCGCCGCTACGTCGATCAAGTCTCGTTCTACATTGATGGGAACTACTCCCAACGACTGAATCACGTCAACAACAAGCAGCGCATCTTGAGCGCGCGCGGCGCGTCCAATGCGCGCGAGATCGGCGCGAAAACCAGATCCATACTGAACCTGGCTTATGGCAACCAAGCGGGTTTTGGAATCAATCAACGAGATCAATTCGTCCAGATCGATACGACCCTCCCGCTCTTCACACATGCGTACTTCCACTCCGAGAGCGTCTCTAACGCGCAGCCAGGGATAAATATTGGAAGGAAACTCGTTGCAAAAGGTTACAAGGTTATCGCCGGCGCGCCAGTCCAGGCCATTCGCTACTGTTGAAAGTCCGTCGGAAGTGTTTCGCACGAACGCGACTTGCTCGTGACGTGCGCCAAGCAAACCAGCAACAAGGTGTCGGGTGCTTTCCTTCACAGCGATCCAGTTGCGAAAGTTTACCGATCCGTTTTCCGAAACGTCCGCCAACTGAGACTGGATTGCCTCGATGGTGGGAATAGGCGGGGCGCAGACAGCGGCATGGTTCAAATAGTTAACGCGCTCTGTCACAGGAAAGAGCGCGCGCAAGTGGTGATTCATAAATCGCTGATTGTCGCAGAGGCTTAGGCGAAACTTATGGCGCAAACGGTCTTCCGTAGAATTCCTTGTACAACCAGCCCAGCACTCGTGCTTCAGCCGTGCAGAGCGTTTCCACCCAGCAGTTCACGAGAAATTCTCGACGCCCGCGCAAGGAAGGAATTTTTTCTGCTTCTTTTACGACCGAGGCCCCGCTTGCGAGATCGAGCTGATAAGCCTCGGCAGCAGACTCATTGGCCTTGGATGCGGAATCCAGCGCGTTCAGAAGTTGGCTAATCCATGAATGAAGGCCACGCTCGGTTGAATTTTCGGCAAGTGCCTGGATTATTCCGATAGCGAGTCGATCTTCAGCTTGTCTGAATGCAAAAACTTCTTCCCCGGCGAGGCGGCTCTGTTCCTGTTTCCATTGAAAAACTTCTTCGACGTTGCGGTGCTTGATAATGGCCACGCGCTGGTCGAAATCCAGAAACCATTGAATAACGTCAGGAACAGAATCGAGATCGATGTTTCCGCCGGCATCACGCCTCAAAGGCGGAAGGTTAAGCGATTCGCTATCTTTGTCGTCAATCGTTTGTGGTGAGATTCCCGCGCTTTCCATTCATCAACCCTTGCTATAGTCCGCGCGAACTAATTCAAACTCCGACGTTACTTCGCCAACAACGTCTCCCTGGCGATTGCGCACGGGGAAAAAAGCGTAGCGTGATACGGCTTCCAACGATTCATCGGCCAGTATGCCGAGCTGCCTTAGCGATTCAATTACAACTGTGGGTCGCGCGCGATGATCATCGCCATCTTCAATCTTGAGAGCCAGGCCCAGGCCACGAGGCCATTCCTTGCAGGGTAGGACACCGACCGTGTAGACGCCTTCCGCGCCCACCTTCGAAATTAGGCGACCTTTGGCCGCACGCATGATTTCGGTGTCCAAACGATCTGAGGTTCCGCCTATCAGCTCCGGACAGTTCGTCATGGCCGAGACGATACGCCGGCACGCTTCGCGGGTGTTGTCATCAAATTCTACCGGCGGCGAAACCAGTCGCGCATACATCAGCGCCATTTTCTTGACGGTAATACCAAACACCGGAACGCCACAGCCATCGATGCCTACAGCGATATCTTCGATGGGAACGCCGGAAAACTGCGAAACCACGCGCCCTATCGCCAGTTGCACCGGACTGTCGGGCTGGTCGTAATTCTCAATGTCGGCGCCCAGGTGTATCGCGAGGGCGAGCATGCCCGCATGCTTACCCGAACAATTGTTCTGCAAAACGTTTGGCTGTTCCCCTCTTTCCCGGAGTTGACGCGCGACCTCGGGACTGAACGGCTCATGGATGCCACATTTCAAGGCTTCCGGGGTCAACTTGATCTTCCGCAGCATGGAAGCCACAACTTCAGCATGGATGGGCTCGCCGCTATGTGACGCACAAGCGAGCGCAATTTCCTTTTCAGTGAAAGCAAAGCGATCGGCAGCGCCCGAAGTGATTAGCGGAATCGCCTGGTGGGGTTTAGCGGAAGAACGCAGATAGGTGACCGTTTCGGGCGCACCGAGATAAGCGACAATCTTTCCATCCGGCTCGACAACTATAACGTGGCCGCGATGCCGGGATTCGGTGATACCGCCGCGTGTCACTTCCACCAAAGGTTCAGGGGCAGGAATCTTTTTGTTGTTTTCAGACGGTTGCCTGGAAACCTGCATCAGTGTTGCCTAAGGACCTCGCCAATTAATGGAATCAATTTAGCCGGGGCATGTTAACACGGCCCTTCCGACAAATATTAGTTGTCCTTGGTTGATTATCAGACGAACTAGAGTTTATTGCTTTCTTCTCGTTCCTGTTTCCCGCCAGCGGAGAGGGGGTAGTGGACATAACAAAAGAGGCAGAAGGTCTGTCCTTCTGCCTCGATCATTAAACAATGACTGGTCGACTAAGCTTTGGCAGTTCGTTTAACTCGCTTAGGGGGATAACTCAGTATGGTCAGCTTAACCGTGCGTCGTCCAAAACGCATTGCTTCGCTGGTGCTTGGCGTCCAAATGTCGATTCGCTTGCCTTTAATCATTCCACCAGTGTCCGCTACCAGGTATTCACCGGAGTAGCCGGGATGATCCAATCTAACGCGTGAACCGAGCGGTAAGAACCTGGGGTCCGCGGCAATCAAACCCCTGCTTACCATTCTGCCACTAGCCGTCCGCCCTCGCAGGCTGTAGGCCGTGGCCACGTAGTTAATGGAAGTCGCCGAGCTCTGCGGAAGATCGGAGCCGTCAATTCCGGGGCTTGTGGTTGAGCTGGTAACACGCCGCGGCCGCGAGGAAGGAGCTTCAGCTTTGCCCAAAGCTTCACCAGGATCCTGCTTGGAATCTGGTTTTTGCCGTTGAAACTGTGAGAAGGGGGAGTCTGCGATTGAAGGTTGTGCCGAAAAGATTATCAAACCCAGAAGAAGCGCAGATGCAATTACCGCACTCCTACCAATTATTGATTTCATTCGTCGGGTCTCCTGTCCGATTATTGAGTAACTATTCCAGCGCTCTGCGCGAGTCCGTTCTTTATCTATGACTCGACCTCCGGCCCAAGGAGTGGGAACAACGGTCAGCCGGAGTTGGGGGCTTGCATCCTTGATGCATGCGCTGAAAACCCAATGCGCGTCCTAAAACAGAAACAAGCTGGGTGGTTACTCCCCGCTTGTCGGCAGGAAAACTAGCATAGGAGGTTTGGGGTGTCCAGCCTCACCGTAGGCCTCAAAGCCGCCAAAATCCGACAAACTTTCGTAACTACTGAAATGTTTAGAGTTGCAAAAGTGCCAGAATTGCAGGAAATGTGACCGAAAGGTTTCCGTACGGTGATGAGGGTTAGAAGGACCTTGTCGGCGTTGAAAGAGGGCGGCGGCCTAGGTTTCGAGGAAGTTTTCGATGATTTTGCGGCCTTCTGGGTGCTCCTGGTCGAACAGTTCCGGGTGAAATTGCACACCAAACAGAGGCCGCTCGTTGTGTTGCATCGCCTGAATGGGGCAACGCTCATTGGACGCGGTGAGGTGGAACCCTTTTGGCAGTTCCTTCACTTCGTCAAAGTGGGAATGCCAGACGGTTAGTGAGGAGGGCAGGTTCTTGAACAGACCGTCTCCGGTAGTTTCAATCGGAAAGAAACCGCGCTCTCGTTTCGCCCCTTCATACCCTTCGCCCTGCTCAACCCGGCCCATTAAATCCACCGGAGCGCCGAAAGCCAGGGCCATCTGCTGATGCCCGCCGCAAACGCCGAGGATCGGCTGCGGGGCTTTCCTTATTACTTCAAACACGCCCGACAGCGACTCTGCCGAGTAATTAACCCAAGGGTGACTTTGGCCACTCAGAATAATGTGAGAAGGGCGCAGCGACATGACCCGCTCAAGAGAGACAGCCGGAAAGGGTTCGGTTAATACACCGAGGCCATCGCGCATACGCCCCAAGGCCCCTCGCAATTCACGCGGGCTCGTGCCCTGACCGTCAAGCGTGTTGTCGACGAGATAAATCAACGAGGCTGACATCAGGCTAAGAGTAAGGGGTAATGGGGGAACTGGTAAAGGGGCGAATCTGTGCGAGTGGTGGATCGGATTGGAATTAAGAAGGTCAGTACAGAACCGAGCGCTACCGCGCTCAGTTCCGTAATGTAATGAAAGATCAGTGGATACCGGCCGGCGCCGGCACAGGCTTGGCGGCTAGCGAGTAAAGCTTTCCATTGAAAGCGCCAATATAGATGCGACCCTCGAGGATAGCAGGAGTCGCGTTTATATTTTCACCAATCTTCAACTCCCAAAGGCGCTGGCCGTCCTTCGCTGAAAGCATGTACAACCATCCAGACTTATCGCCGAATACTACGCGCCCATCCACCACTGGCGAAGTTCCCCAGATTGGAGCTCGCACCAGGTGCTGCCAGACAACTTCGCCCTTGTCGGCGGTCAGGCAGTAGAGGAAGCCATTGCTCGATCCAATATAAACGCGATCATTTTGCATCACAGGGCTGGCCCAGAAGCCACTCCGCTCTTTGTAAATCCTGCTCAAGCCGCCCTCGGCTTTGAATTTCCAAAGAAGCTCTCCTGTTGATTGATCGAAACTGTAGACGTAGCCGTCTTCTGCGGCAGTGTAAATCCGCCCGTCTGCAATGGCGGGGGTCGAGTCCGAATCAGCACCGATGCGCGCTTTCCAAACCGTGGAGCCATCACTCATATTTAAGCAGTAAAGATCCCCTTGCTCCGTGCCAACATAGATCCGTCCGTCGACCGCTGAAAAGCTGCCCTCCATTGATCCGAGCCACGCGGTCTTATAAACGAGCGCGCCGTCTTCAAGGTTGAGGCAATAGAAGAACCCATCTTCGCCTCCCACGTAAACACGCCCGTCGATCACGGCCGAGGAACAGTCAACTTCAAACCCTGTCTGGTATTTCCATATGAGTGTTCCGTCCTTAGCGTTCAAGCAATAAACGTAATGGTCCAGTCCACTCGCAATCAGACGATCCCCGGCGATTGTTGGCGTCGCCTTCAATCCGTCCTCTGCTTTGAAACTCCAGATCAAACTTCCGTTTTTAAGATCCAGACAGTAAAGATAGCTATCAGCCGAGCCAAAATAAACGCGATCACCAGTGACAGAGGGCTGTCCCGGCCAGCTTGATCCGCCCCAGGGATCTTTGTGGAGACGACCCTTGGTAAGCTTGGTTTCAAATTCCCACAAGACCTCACTCGGTTGATCTGACCACGGTCCAGTGCCGTAGAAGTTTCGCGAAGGATTTCCCAACCATGCGGGAATACTCGGTGGTGGCGGTGCCGGCCGCTCCACTTTGGGTTCCGCGATGGTTTCTTTTACGAGTTTGCCGGCGCAGGCACTATTCGCTAACGAAAAGGCGGCTAAGATAAGCAGCGAGAGACTGGCAAGAAAGCCGGCGCGCAAAGAATACGGATTCTTAGCAGGAGAGTTTATGGGGGACAAGACTATTACCTTTTCCGAGAAGCTAGGCCCTTTAGGCCAGCCACTCACCAGCATAAATTACTTCAGCCGAGCCGGTAATTACAACCTCGCCGTCGTCCTGATTGCCGCGCCAATGAATTTTTGCTTTCCCACCGGGCATCACGACGGTCACCGACCTGTCGGTCTCACCTTTTATCATTGCGGCAACCGCGGCGGCGCAGGAACAAGTACCCGAAGCCTCCGTTTCGCCGACGCCGCGCTCCCAAATTCGCAACTCTATCGTCTGACGATCTACGACCCGCACAAAAACCACGTTCGTTCGTTCGGGAAACTGTTTATGATTTTCCAGGCTGCGTCCTATTTGCCGCCAAGCAATTGATTCAAAATCCTCGACAAAGATGCAGCAGTTCGGGTTTCCCATTTGCAAAGCGGTAACGCTGACAGCCTCGCCGTAAACATCGAGTTTGTAGTCGATCACCTTCCCCATTGGTTTTTCGGTGATCATGGGAATTGAAGCTGAGTCAAACTTTGGTTGGCCCAACTCGGAATCAAACTCGTAACGCCCTGGCTCTGAATGCTCGAGCAATGTGTATAACTTAACGCCGGCGCGAGTGCTCAAGCGAAGCTCTTCGTTAGACCAAAGTTTTTTGTAATAGAGATAGGAGGCTGCGCATCTGGTGCCATTGCCGGACAAGGACGCCTCGCTTCCGTCGGGATTGAAGATCCGCACATGAAAGTCCGCGTTTGCATCTTTCGACGGACTCACAACTGCGATACCATCTGCTCCCGCGCCATAGTGGCGATTGCAGATGCTCCTGGCAAACTCACCAGGATCGGTGATGACGGCTAGATCCTGCGACTCAATAACAATATAGTCGTTGCCGAAGCCATGAAACTTTATGAAGCTGGGAGGCATATCAGTTATCTGTATTTGCGCAGATGAGGCCAGAAGTTCAGAGTTCAGCCTTTAGGCTGGTGCTGAAAAAGACAAGCTAAAGCTTGAACTCAAAAGTTCTATGATTTTCCAACAAATGACGCCAGCAAAACGGCGATCGGATCAATGCAAACCGACGTGGGACTCATATCTTCAGGATAGTTGTTGACCATAATTGAAAAGACCAGCTTTTCGCCGGCGGCCGTTGTGACGTAACCCGAAAGGCTGGAGGCCGAGCTCAGTGTCCCCGTTTTCGCGCGCAGATTGTTTTCCGCCCCTGTGCCTCTAAAACGGTTTCTGAGCGTGCCGTCGACCCCCGCGATTGGCAACGCATCCCTAAAGACAGCCGCGTAGCGATGACGGTACATATAGGTAAGCAACTGCAGAGTCGCTTCGGCCGTCACCATGTCGCTACGCGAGAGACCGGAACCATCGTTCAATGAGAGTGGCGATGGGTTAACGCCAGCTTCGCGCAAAAACGTTCTGACTACTGCGATGCCCGCCGTTTCACTCGTGCGGTCCACACTGACTGAAGTTGGGGCGGGTGCGGCCACATTGCCCAATGTTCTTAAGATGAGCTCAGTGTAAAGGTTTTGGCTTGGTTTGAGCGTCTGCGCTGCGATCAAGCTTAGCGGCGGCGATTGTAGACTAGCCACTTCAACCAATCCAGAGACAACCGTCCCAGCCGAAGCCGCAGAAATGGGCTGCGGTATGGTTCGGGTCTTCCCCTTGATAACGACACCCTGTTGCGCCAGCGACGCGCGCAGAAGGTAGGCAAACAAGAGTGCCGGATGAGAAATGGCGAGGCCGCCCGAATAACCATTGTCGTCGAGCGGAATCGAGCCGCTTATCTCTATCTCATCGGACGCGAGGGCCCGATAGGCCGCGAGATCTCTCTTAGTTCCCCTTGGCCCAGTTGTAACCTTATTAATAATTCTCAGCAGCGGATCAGGCGGCCCGGTTGTTATAACCGCCGGGGAGCCGACCTTCATTCCCGGCTTAACCCAGAGATCGAGCGCATTGTCGTTAACAGTCAGCGCGCTGACTTCCGCCCCAAACCACCACTGCAGATCATCCCACTCCCAGCCCGAGCCGTATTGGGGGCCAGTGAAATAGGTTTCATCGCCAACCAGATCGCCTTCAACACGTTTCACGCCCGCGGCGACGATGCGTGCCGCGAGATCATTAATCCCTTTGAAGTAGTTGCCGGCGTTGAAGCGCGCGGCGATGGACGGGTCGCCCCGACCGTAGATGGTCATATCTCCGTGAACAGTTCCTGATGAATCAGGCTTGGCGGGCGCATAAACTGAGGTCACAAAATGATAATCGGGCGAGAGGCGATCAAGCGCTGCTGCCACCGTATACAGTTTCATGTTCGACGCCGGCCGTAGAAGCTTATTCGCATTCTGTTCGAACAAGACTCTTCCGGTATCGAGCGAAGCCACTTTGACCCCGACCATCGCCGCCGCCAGCTCGGGCTTTCGCAAGACATCCGAAATACGCGCCTGCAACTCAGCTAGAGTTGCGGTAGTAGCGCCTGTCCCTGGCTGGATGACAACGGGTGCCGTGGGCGTGGGCGAAGCCTGCGGAAGCTGGGATGGACTCAGACTGGAAGTTGCAGTAGGGCTCGGCGTTGGAGTTGCCATTAGCCCCGGCGAAACCCGCCGCTCGCGTTGTGGTTGCTGCTGCGCGCTGTTTACGGGAATAGCTGAAGAAATTAGAGCCAGCAGCAGAAGAAAACTGAAAAGTTTAGAAGGAGTACTCACCCGAAGTTTTGTAAGCATTATTTGATTTGTATTCCGGTGCGATAATGACAGGGGCGGCGTTCAGATTAAATATTTAGGTAGAGATAATCAAGAATTTAACCGGCCGGTGCACCTTTGATTCCCACAGCCGCATGACTTGCGCGGACCTTCGCCATCAAATCCTGGAACCGCGGTTCGCTTCTCAATGAAGACCAATTTGGATCGTTTTCGAAGCATGGTTGGTTTGCATTGCCCAAATCGATGGCGCGTGCCAGCCATTGGAATGCCTCGGTTTGCATACCTTCGAGCACGTAAACTGAAGCGACTGAATAAGCGATGTCAGGATCAACTTTCGCATTCCTTATAACCGCATCGGTAAGTTGTGCGCGCGCCTCGTCATGCTTGCCCTGTGCGCTCAAAAACATTGCCATGAAAGGACGCACGCCATGCATGTTTGGATGGTCGGCCACAACCTGTTGCATCATCTCGGCAGCAGCGTCAGTTTGGCCGGTGTAATACAAAGAGAGAGCGCGAAAGGTTTTCACCAGGGGGTTATCCGGATCGCCGGCCTGGTCAAGCTGGCGTCCGGTCTCCTCGAAGTTTCCCATGTACATGTAAACCAGCGCGCGATTGAAGCTGGCTACGACGTGCGCTGCCGGATCTAAGCGCAGCAGTCGATCGAAACTGCGGAGCGCGCGCCCATACTCGCCGTCCAAACGGTGAAGAGTCCCTTTAACAAAGTGAACCACAGGCTCGTCAGGCGCCTCCTTGCGCGCGCGCGCGACTTCGTCGCGTGCCTTTTGCTTCTGACCGCGCCAGAGGTAGACGAAGACCATCAGCATGCGCGCTTCAACTAACTTCGGATCAATGGCGAGTGCTTTACTGAAAGCCACCTCGGCTCGCTCGTAATCCTCAGCACCACCGAAACCCTTAAAAACTCGGTTGACGTAGGAAGCACCGAGGCCGTCAAGTGCGAGTGCGAAGTTGGGATCGAGTTCAATAGCTCGCTGAAAATGTTCGATAGCAGCGTCGCAATCTTTCTGTTCCACGGTTCGGAAAATGAAACGCGCGAACAGATCTCGCCCGCGCAGGTATTGCTCGTATGCCGCTGCGTTTTGCGTTGAGGGTTTCGCAATTCCATCCTGTTCTGCCGGGCTCAGCTCCAGACGTAACCCTTCCACTATTCGCTGAGCGATCTCGTCCTGCACTGCGATGATGTCGGCGGTGGACGTATCAATGCGATCGCTCCAGAGTATGTCGCCGGAGCCCACGTCCAACAGCTGCGCAGTAACCCGGAATCGATCGCCGGCGTGAATAAAGCCGGCTGTCAGAACGGCATTGACGTTTAACTCCTGACCAATTTCGCGCGGGTCCATCTGCTGACCCTGGTATTTCGCAATCACGGAAGAGGGCCTGACAACGAGTGAACGCACGCGAGCGAGCTCCGTTATGACTGCATCCGCAAGCGAGAATTCATAAAAACTGGAGGCCGGATCATTCCTTAAGTTGCGAAAACAGAGAATCGCCAAACTCTTCTTTTCAGGATCCGCAATGGTTGTAAAAGGCGTCTCGTGAATGGTGGGCTTGGTTGGCGTCGTCATACCGGGCGCTGAAGTCGAATCCGTTTTGCCCTTGCCCTTGAGCCAGCGCATGGCTCGCGACACAGGGCTGGCGCCGGCCAGGTGGCGCGCCGGTTCCGGCACCACGGTCGAGTAAGGCTGCCCAGTCGCGTCGGCAGTAGAAACTTCCTGCAATACGTGGCGCAGGTCGTCACGTACCTCCTCTATTTTTTGATAACGTTGCCGTGGTTCCTTTGCCAGACAACGATCCAGGATCTGCTGCAGACGCGCAGGCAAAGGTTCCTTGCGCAGCTCCGAGACCGGGCGCGGCGCGTCATGAAGCACGGCGTGTCGCACATCAATCGATGTCCTGCCACGAAAAGGCCAGGTGCCGGTGAGCATTTCGTAAAGCAACACGCCGGTAGAAAAGATGTCGGCCCGCTTGTCTACTCGATCCCCGCGGGCTTGCTCTGGAGCAGCGTAGGTCGCAGTACCATAGGGCACGCCAATCTCGGTCAAGTCGGTACGATGAATGGTGGACTTCGAGCTATCGTCGTCCGTGTCATCCAAAAGCTTCGCCAGACCAAAATCCAATATCTTCACTTGTCCCGAAGGCGTGACCATCACGTTGCCCGACTTGATGTCGCGATGAATGATGCCGCGAGAATGTGCGGCGGCTAGTGCATCGCTAACCTGAATAGCAATCAAGAGTGCGCTCTGCAACTCCAGTGGATGGCCGCCCACAAGCTGCCGCACATTGCGCCCCTCGACGTATTGCATGGCGATGAAGTGGAGGCCTTCGGCTTCATCGAGATCGAAGATGGTGCAGATGTTTGGATGATCGAGTGAGGAAGCGAGGCGCGCTTCGCGCTCAAAGCGTTTGAGGTTAGCTTCTCTCACTGTCAACTCAGCCGGCAGAACTTTTACAACCACTGTGCGGCCGAGTTTTGCGTCCTTCGCTTTGTAAACAGTGCCTTGCCCGCCCACGCCGAGCTTTTCGAGAATCTTGTAATTGCCCAGAGACTTTCCTACCATGGTTCTTTGTTAAAAAATGGGTCCTATGGGTCCTATAAGTCTTTTCTACTCAAACGTCGCCAGCAGTTCTTCACCGCTCGCCGTCGCTGTTCCCACCTTGCCGACAACAATGCCGGCGGCGTGATTGGCCAAGTTCGCAGCCTCCAGCATCGTTGCGCCCGCTGCTAGCGCCGACCCGAGAGTTGCAATAACCGTGTCGCCCGCGCCGGTGACATCGTAAACTTCGCGCGCGGTTGTCTCAACGAAAACCGGATCGTTATAGCCTTCCAGCAGCATTATTCCCCGCTCGCCGCGCGTAATCAGAACAGCGTCGCAACTAAGTCTCTCTCGAATTATGCGCGCGGCCTGGTACAAGCCGTCTTCAGAGTCTTCTTCCGTGTTGGTCATTCTCAGCGCTTCGTGATGATTCGGCGTTATCAATGATGCCGGACGATAGGACGAGAAGTTTCTCAGCTTCGGATCGATGAGAACCGGGACTCGGTCGTAAGCAAGCTGCAGGATTTCATCGAGGATGCGTGGCGTAACCACGCCTTTGTCATAATCGGAAACCACAAACGCGTCGGCGTCCTGAAGAGCGGCTCTCAGAGAATCAAGAATGCGTTTCTCAACCTTACCGTTGACTGGACGCCGCTGCTCTCTGTCGGCGCGGACCACGAGTTGGTTATGAGCGATGATGCGAGTCTTCGTCGTCGATGGGCGGCCATCATCGACGACGAGGTAGTCATCGGTCTGTAAAGGGCTGGCATCTCTCAAGCTCGCGCGCAAACGGTCACCCGCGGAGTCTTTTCCCACGACACCAACTACACAAGCTTTAGCACCCAGGGCAACAACATTGGCAAGCACGTTCGCCGCGCCGCCGAGGTGCACCGACTCGCGACGAATATCCACGACCGGCACGGGTGCCTCTGGTGAAATGCGCGTGACGTCGCCCCAGACAAATTCATCAAGCATCACATCACCAAGCACCACGATCTTTTGATCGCGCATTGCGTGGATAAGTTCGTCGGCGCGTGGTCGTGTTAGTTGGGGCATTTTGTTCTGTGTAGCGCAATTGTTAGTTTGCGTGTGACTCGCAAGGGTCAGGCGCTTTCCCGTAACACGCGTTCAGCAGCAGCCATCACTCGTTCGACAGGAACACGCTTAATACATTCAGGTTCCGCAAACTTCTCACAGTAATAACCATGACACGGCTGGCATTCCATCTCCTCGTATACCACTTCGGCCGCAGTTCCGGCTGCCGACCAGGGCCGCCAGTGTGCGACGTTCGAGGATCCAAAAACAACGACCGCCGGTGTTTCCACGGCAGTGGCAATGTGCGCGATGCCGCTATCGTTACCAACGAACAAGCGGGCCCGCGCCAACAAGGCCGTTATTTCCGGCAACGACAAATCCGCTAACGAGAGAACCGGGGCCGCCATATTTCGCTTTAGAGTTTCAACCAGACCCGACTGATTTCCTGCGGTGACAACCACGACGGCCAGATCCTGCCTGGCGAGTCCCTCCGCCACGCGGCCAAAGTTTTCTGCCGCCCATTGCTTCGTGGCAAATGCCGCCGCCGGGTGAATTGCGACAAAAGGCGTGTGTTGGAGGCCTGCTGCTCGAAGCCGCGTGGCAACCCGGGCCGCCGCTTCTTCAGTGACGGCGAGTTTGGTTGGGGGCCGATCACTAACAGGCACGCCGGTCCATCCCAGAAGCGCAAGTTGTTGTTCGACAGAATGAGTTTTATCTCGTCCCCAAAGGACTGACGAGGCGGGTGACAGGTGATTATGCAGTCGGGCGTACTGATAATTTTCATAACCCACGCGATGCCCGCCGCCCGTAGCCCGTGTTAGCAGCGTTGCTGTTGAACCGCCGTGCAAGTTGTAAACAACATCGTAACGATTGGCGCGCAGGCGGCGGGCAACGCGGGCGCGCGATGTATTGCTGGCGCGCGCGACAGTGATAATGCGGTCGACGTACGGGAATCCATCGAATACCGGCGCGACCCAGTCTTCCAGCAAAATGTCAACAGTGGCATTGGGAAGGAATCGCTTCAGCGCGAAGAGCGATGGAGTTGACAACACTGTGTCGCCGATTGAACGCAGCCGTACAACGAGAACCCGCTCGACGTTTTGCCAGTCCCACCGCGCGGGAGCGAGCGGTTGCGGTGATTCTTCTCCGCGCAAAGTATGCATCGCCAGTCCCCGCATCACTGGAGACGACTCAACTATTTCCTTAAGACTATTCAAAGGGTTAATTCAAAGGGCGTTCAATTTCACTGGGCTGTTAGGTTTATTTCGGCTGTTCGTGTTTGTTACCATCTTCGATCGTGGCTTCATCAACCAGCATCACCGGAATGTCGTCGCGAATTGGATAAACCCGCCTGCACTCGACGCATTTCAAACCGCTGCCATCCGGCTTCAACTCAACCTTCGCCTTGCAGGCAGGGCAGGCAAGTATCTGCAACAATTCCTGACTGATTGCCATTGTCGTGGACCTTTCAAATTCCGGTTTCGCGCTTGCTTCGAAGACTCAGGAAAGAAGCGTTAGGTTACGCAAAAGCTTACCACAAAGACAGGAGCAGGAGGCAGGCGCAGGAGCACTTAGCTGATACTAGTAAGGACGATATAAGGAAGGTAATAGCCTAAGTTACGGCCTGCTGCTCAAGCCCCTGCGTCTTGCTTAATGCTTGTTGCTCGTGCTCCATCCCTTGCTCCTTCACAACCGGTATGTTAGTGATTTGAAACGAAATTGAAGGGCCTCAAACGAATGATTTAGACCGACATGTCACTGGAATTCGCCGTCCAATATCCTTGCCTGCTGCGCGCCCGCTATTCGGAACGACACTTGCGCGAGTGGGGGCGTCTTAGCAACCTCCATGCTCGCGTGACGACGGGCGACGCGAACGTGCCTTCGCAGGAAAAACTAGAATGGGTGGAAAACGCTCGCGAGGAAGTTGAGCTGATGCAGACTGAAACTGCGATCTGCGAAAGCTGTCCGGCATGTTTACCCAGCCGAGTTGATGGGGCAGCCGGCGAAGGCGAAGCGGTCGGCTGTCTCGGGCGCATAACCTATCCCGTTGAAGCGCAGTTTGAAAAGTTTCTCGCCGATCGCGTGCAGCTCGCACTGGACACGATGGACGACCAGGATCAGCCGCGGCTGCTGCGCATACTCATTGACGCCGAGTCGCCTTTTGATGGCGAGGCCACGAAAGAATTGCGTCGCGTTACCACTCCGGAAGGGCTGCGCTTTTTTGAACTTCGGGTGCCAATTCGTTTGTCTCGAGAAGCAGCCCGGCTCACCACTGACAATGTTTTCGATCTGCTCGCTGGCTTTCGTTCTGACGATAACAAGGAAACGAGCTACATCCGCGAGCTTCCCTTGCAAGCCACCGGCGACTACTACGACTTTCTCGATCTCATCCTGCGAAATGACCTTAGCCAGTCGGAAATTGTTCGTCTCACTACCCGAGGCAGGAATTATTCACAGTTTCTCCGTCTGCTGGCAGCAATCGAGCGCGCTGAGGCATTGAACACGCGCGTGCTGCTGGACTAGCAGCGAAGATCATCAGCCGCCCTTGCCTTCGGTCCTCAGGAATCCCGTAGCCAGCTTCAGTTAATATTGATTTAACATCACGTTCACTTCAGCTTAAGACGGTGCCTTCATTCTTCTGAGTTCCGGTGGTTCTCAAACAAATTTCTTACGAAAAGGATAACGAACCATGTCGACAGGATTCACTCCAAATTCCAGATACGCTCCCATCATTTCCCTTCTCGCGTTTTCGTTCCTTGCGATGACCGCGATTGACGTTCGCGCGCAGAGTATGGCGCAAACAAGCGCCGCAGACCGACAGGTCGTCATTAGCGACTCGTCATTGAAGACGCCCGAGTCTCCGTCCATCGTCAAAAAGTCGGACACCACTGAGGAGAAACTCAGCGCGCTGGAAAACATGCTGGAACAGCAGAACCAGCGATTGAATCAGATGCAGGAAACGATCGCGAAGCAACAGGAGACAATTCGGTTATTGGCGACGAAGCTGACTTCAGGAGAAGCATTGCCCACGCCCGCGGCTGGGAGTACGGCTATTGCACTGCAAGCTGCGCAATCTCCCGGCGTTGAAGATCGGCTCAAAAAAGTCGAGGCCCGTGTGTCGGAAATTGGAGCAATTAAATTTAGTGGCGATATACGTCTTCGGGCTGAATCGTTCTTTGGCCTGTCGAACAGCCTGACCAACGGCGAGAATCCGGCGGTGCTGGGGAACGACTTGAGTCCGCGTCATCGTATGCGAGTTCGGGCGCGCTTACAGATGCGCGGCTCTGTTAACGATCAATTTGACTGGGGATTGCGTTTCGCCACCGGCAGCTTCGCTGACAATATCTCGACTAACCAAACGCTCACGGATTTTTTCAACCGCAAACCTTTCGCCCTCGATCAAGCTTTCGTTACTTACAAGCCGAAGTGGGCACCTGGTCTCCGTCTGCAAGGTGGAAAATTCGAACCACCCTGGACAAACACTGAAATGACAATCGACAACGACCTGATGGTCGATGGGTTTAACGAATCCTACTCGCGTGCGTTTAAGAAATCCAAACTGAAGGACCTGACGTTTGTCGCCTGGCAACTTCCTTTCCTCGAACGCAACTCTGCTTTCGTACGCAACAGTAATGGCACCGTCAACATCGATCAGTCACGACGGGGAGGCCGGGATCTCGCGCTTTATGGTGGGCAACTTCGCGGGCGCCTGGAACCAAGCGCAAAGGTAGCGCTCACGCTTTCAGTAGCAGATCTATTCTTTTCAGGCACACAGTTCATCTCGCCCGTGCAGGTTTTCGGAAACCAGTTGCTGCTTCCTATAACCTTCACCATTCCCGCATCAGGGACAACGCCGGCACAGACAATTACTACGCAGGCCTCCATCTCACGTGATCTGCTCGTGGCCGGCAATGGCAACCTCGGGTTGACTAACGCTAGTAACAACGCCACGAATCGCGACGGACGTCTCGCTTCCGGGTACAACCTCGTCGACATGCTCGCGCGCCTCGATCTGAAATACAGCAAACGGTGGCCTGTTACGCTCCTCTTCAACTTTGTCACCAACACCCAGACACACGACGTTGTCACCGCCGGACCTGGAGGCGCGGATTTGCTTTTGCCTAACAATGAGAAGCATGGCTATCTGGGTGAAGTTCAGGTAGGTTCAGCGAAAGCACGCGGCGATATTCTTTTTGTCTACGACTTCATGCGCATTCAAAAAGATGCGGTGCTAACGCCGTTCAATTGGTCTGACATAACCCAACAGTCAGACATGCGCGGACACCAGTTCAAATTTTCCTATACTGCAGATCCGCGGGTGACCTTTACGGTAACGGGCATTATCACCGAGCAGTCACACGGTTTGCTTGGTCCTTTTGCGGCAACGCCGCCGGGCTCATCGAATCGCCCGACGACGCGATTGCAGTTCGACACGGTTCTTAAGTTCTAGATCTTAACTTGGATAGACTCGCACGCGCCGGTAGGCGTACGGCGGAAGGAGCACGCACGCCATGTCACTTCTGACACTACCCACGGGCCTGGTGTAGGAATTCCTCTAACCAGATTGCTGGTTCAGCGCTCACTAATAAACTCGCCGGCGGTTGCACGTCTTTGCGTACGCAGGCGAGTGGCCAGCATCGCGTAAAAGCATCTCAAACAGAGTCCGGGCGCGTCATCACTGGCGTTTTCGCGGATCTTCACTCCGCACCAAATGCAAAGCACCTTGAAATCCGACTTGCGTTCTGGAGTTTGTTTACCCACTTGTTCTAAATCCCCCTTACAACAGCTCCCTGAAACTAGCGCCACTCTGTTTCGCGGGCGTGGCGCGACGGTTAAATGAACGTTACGAAGAGCCGAGGTGGCGGGGGCTGACTTGGCTTCTAAAACTGGAGTTGAATCTCATCGGCTCCCTGAATCGCGTACAATGTCTCCCATGGCACCGTATCTTGATGTAACAAACTGGGCTCGCCGGGAAGTTTTTGAGTTCTTTCGTGGCTTTGACAAGCCCTACTTCAATGTCTGTACGCGTCTCGATGTCACAAATTTGCTGGCGCGCCTTCGGCAAGTGCCCAAGATCAGAGTTTCGCTTGCATATCACTACTTCGCCCTCAGGGCAGCCAATGAGATCGAGCCATTCCACTATCGCCTCCGCCAGGGCAAGGTTTTTGTCCATGACGTGATTCATGGCGGGACCACGGTAATGCTGCCGAATGAAAGCTTTACCCTCGCTTATTTTGACTACGAGGAAGATTTCGGAAAGTTTATCGCCCAGGCGGAACGCGCGATAAAAGAGGTTGAGTCGGGAGACACCGCCTTCAGGCCCGATCCAAATGACAACCGGATCCACTTCACCACCTTGCCCTGGGTGGCGTTTACCAGCTTTTCACACGCGCGAAATTGGGGACGCGAGGATTCGGTACCGAAGGTTGCGTTCGGGAAGTTCACCAAGGAAAACGACCGCACCCTGTTACCGTTCTCGGTGGAAGTGCATCATGCGCTAATGGATGGCTTGCATGTGGGTCGATACCTGTCCCGATTGGAAGAATCACTGGCCGCACCAGAGCGCTTCATTATGTCCGAAACCGCGTCCGAAAAAATGGAGGATCCTGGCCGTCTAGCTAAGTACTAACCCACTAACCCCCGCTCGCCAGTTATTTCGAACGCTTCCAAACCGCTTTTGAATTATTTCGTCCGACAAATTATTGACACTCTTGTGACGCTTTCACTAAGATGAGCCGACCTCGTAATAGGTCATCGCAAAGATTTCTGAACAAGACCTGAATGCTGAACTCAGGTCTACATTACAGGAGAAAACCATGCGTAACCCCCTGCTTCGCTCCTTTGCCGTGCAGGCTAAAGGATTCGGTATATGTCTGTTCGCCATTCTCGTATTTGCCGCCAGCGCTCTGGCACAAACGCAGATAACCAGCGGAACTATTCAAGGCACCGTGCTGGATGCAAACGGAGCGGCAGTGCCTGGCGCCAACGTTGAAGTCAGGAACACTGAAACCAACTTTGTCCGAAATGTGGGTACTGACGACGAAGGCCGCTTCGTAGCGTTGCAGTTGCCGACCGGTAGATACACCGTGACTGTTTCGAAGCAGGGTTTCGCGACGCTCGTGGTGGAGAAGGCCGACCTCACAGTTGGGCAGGCTATGAATCTTCCGCTTTCGATGAAGGTGTCATCGGTGCAGGAGACGGTTACGATCACTGCGACTCCGACTGTCGATACTCTCAAAACCGAGTCGAGCACCACCCTCAATGAGACTGCCGTCTCAAACACGCCAATTCTGGGCCGCAAGTTTGAAGATTTGCTTACATTGACGCCAGGCGTCAGCATCTCGCAGGGACCAGATGGCGACGAGATAAATTTTGCCGGTCAGCGCGGCGTTTTTAATAACGTCAGCTTTGATGGTGGCGATTATAACAACGGGTTTTTCGGCGAACAGCTCGGTGGTCAGCGCGCTGCCATAGATATTCCCCTTGACGCCGTCAAAGAATTTCAAGTGGTCGCAACCGGAGCCACGGCAGAATTCGGCCGCACCGCCGGTGGGATCATCAACGTGATTCCCAAGTCAGGTACCAACAACACGCACGGGAGTGTCTTTTATTTCCAGCGGCTCGAAGCGTTAACTTCTAAGACGTCCGTTGGCCAGAAGCTTGATGGTTTTCGTCGCGAACAATTTGGCGGGACTTTGGGTGGACCAATAAAGAAAGATAAAGCGTTTTACTTTCTCGCTTTCGAAGGCATTCGAGAAAAATTGAATCGTGCAAACCTCAGTGTCCCAATTGGCACACCTTGTTCGGTGGGTGCGCCGACCGTTCAGGCGAATGAAGCTTTGATCAATGGCAGCTCCGATTGCCAACGAGTGGCGTTAATCAACTTTATCCAGACAAATCGCAGTCAGGCAGAAGGGTTGCCGGTGAAACATCAAATCAATAACGAGGCCATTCTGTTTAAGACTGATTGGGATGTCACGCCCAACAACAAACTGGGCGTCTCATACAACTTCGACTACTCAAAAAACACCAACCAGACTTTCGATGTTGCTACTTACGGAACTTCTGCGAACGGTACTGAAGGACCGTCGAAGATCAATAACCTTAACCTCAATCTGTTCAGCACCATCTCAGCAACGAAGTTGAATGAGGCGCATTTCTCTTATACGCGCGAGCTACGGCCGCGTTCTGCGATTAACTCTAATGTGCCGGCTGATACGGCAATGGGTTTCGGAACGACGTTCAGATTTGGACATCCGTTCTTTCTCAACCCAACGGTTGACGAACTCCTTTGGCGGACCGACATCAAAGATAATTTTTCAATTGTTTCCGGTAACCACAGCGTCAAATTCGGGGGCGAATGGCTACATACGCTAAACGATCAAGTTTTTCGCGGCTTCTTCCAGGGACGTTATATCTTCGACAGCGTTGCGGGCTTTCTACGATACGCCTCTGCGCCTGCTGCGAATGGATTTGGACCGAACGCAGGTGAATGTCTAACTCCCGGCTTCGCATTCACGGGTTGGATCACAACCGGTGCTCCTTTTAATCAGGCCTGTCCCGCGGGCAGCAGCGTCGGTGGTCCATTGCTACTCTTCCTGCAGGGAGCGGCCCGGAACGGCCCAGCCACCGACGCAGCCGGTGCTTCGAAAATTACAAACAATGACTATTCGTTATTCGCACAGGACCGATGGCAGGTCCGGCCAAACTTCTCTTTGAATTACGGGTTGCGTTGGGAGGCCCAGATCTTTCCAAAGATAACTGTCCCACCTTCACAGACCGCTTACGCCAGATTTTTGAGTGATCCGCGCTTTCCTTCCGACGGAACGCTGCACAGTCCGAAAAAGGAATTGCAACCGCGCGTCGGATTTGCCTGGGACATATCTAAGCAAGGCAAATCCGTCCTTAGAGCGAGCTATGGAATTTACTACGCTCGTCAAAACATGCTGTCACAAGTAGGCTCAATTACTACGAACGGCGTTCAGCAACAGACGATCTTTGTAAGCTCGCAGCTAATCTCTTTTGGTGTTCCCGCTCCAACCTGGCCGGGCCTGGTAACACCCGGTGCCGGGTCGTGCAGCACCATTAACAATTTCGGTGCAGCTGGCCCGTTTACTAACCCATTCCCCTGCTTCAGCGGTGTGCGCGTATTTAGCCGTGACTATGCAAATCCGCGCATCTACACAGCGAACGCGCAATTTGAGCAGGAGATTGCTCGCGATTTGACAATGTATTTCGATTTCACGCACGCGCAAGGCGTCCATCTAACTCGCTTTTTGAATGTGAATCGAAAGCTAAATGCTGCTGGCTTCCCAATCTTTGGTGACTATCTTGGCGAAGTAGCGGTTACCAGCGCGGTAGGTAAATCACTATATAACGGCTTCACGGTTGGCATGCGCAAACGCTTTAGCCACAAATACCAGTTCGAATGGAACTACGTTTTGTCCAAAGACAAAGACGATGACTCAAACGAAAGGGATCCATTCACCGATCGATCATTTGACATCAATAATCTGCAACTTGATTACTCGTTGTCCGATCGTGACATTCGGCACAAGTTCAATTTTTTCATGTACTCAGAGCTGCCTTGGGGTTTTGAGTTCACTCCGCGTGTTCAGGCTCGCTCGGCGCAGCCGGCCACTCCAGCCACGCGCACTGCGACCAATCGCAACACCCTCCGCAAAGACAATCGGTATTTCTCGTTCGATTGGCGCCTGGCACGGCCATTCAAATTTGGCGAGCGGTACGAGCTGATTCCCACGATTGAAATGTTCAATACTTTTAACAACAAGAACTTCGTCAACGCGCTTAGCGGCGCCGGAAATCAGAACTCGCTGACCGCGCCCAGCCTCTTCAACTTCGACGGTTTTCTAAGACAGGGAGTAGGCGATCCGAGGCAGGTACAACTGGCGTTGAGGTTTAGGTTCTAAAGAAATTTTGCTCTGTGCCCCCTCTGTGTTTTCTTTGTGGTTAATAGTTTTCGCGAACAAATTCACCACAGAGTCACGGAGCACACGGAGGTTGCACAGAGAAGACTACCTCGAATCGACATACTTACTGATCAACTCCGCGGTGGCGGCTGGTAATTGATTAGCCGTATCCAGGGATATTCCGTCTGGTAGCCTGGGAAAGAGAAAGGCCCCGGCATCTTTCAATTTTCGATACTGCTGGACGGAGCTGAGTTTTCCAAACTCATTGCGTGAAGGATCCGCAATCCGCCGTTCCAGTTCCTCGTCGGAGCAAGTCAGCTCAACGAAGATAACCTGTCCGCCCTCCTTTGCTACAACATCAACCGTATCCTGAATAAAGCGATCGCGAACTGTGCGTTCGGGGTTGAAAGTAAAAATGAGCGATACGTTCTGCACCGCGGCCTCTCGGAACACAGAAAGCCAAATGTGTTCCCGCAGCATAACAAACGGTGCGCTGCCGAAATCAAAGACCGCGCTTAACATATCAACGGTCAAATGATTATGAAAGAGACGGAATCCAGTGAGCCTGGCGAGCTCACGCGCGACCGTGAGCTTTCCCACTGCCGGCGCGCCATGAATAAAAATAAGCTTCATCGTGTGACTTTACTAACCTATTGTTGGAGCGCGGATCGTAACTGCTGAAAGCTGCCATCGAAGAATGAAACGTTGTGAAAAGCTTCCTTCGCGATAGCTTCCGCGACAGCTTTCGCGTCTCCCGTGGTCTGCCCGAAAACTATAACGCGCGTGTTGTGATCCTCCATCGGTAAGCGCCCGTCGTCCTTAGCTGCCTTCACCTCGCCTACGTCTTTGCCCTCCTTGACCAGCCTGCGCGGGATATTCTTCGCGCCCAGGATGCTTTCTGCCCTGAAGTTATCGGCATCTCTCGTATCAATGAGTACCGCTGTCCGGTCATTCTCAACTACACGCCTGACGCCTGCGCCCTCGATCTGCGTCACTTCACCGAGCGCCCGCCAAACCGGAATACCGAGTTGATACCTGCGAACATTAGTGTAACCCGCCTGCAAAAGTTCGCCAGCCAGTCGTTTAGACTTTCCGCAAAAAGGTCCGTTGCAGTAAAGAACTATAGGGGCCGCCTTATCGCCCTTTAGCAAGCGTCCGATTTCGGCAACATCCGAAACGTAAAGTGACATCGGTACGCCTGGTTTGGCGGAAACATTAACTGCTCCGGGGATATGACTGATGGCGTACTCTTGAAACGGACGCGCATCCAGGACGGTAGCACTCTTCTCCGTCAGGATATGTCGAAGTTCCTCAGTCGAAACTTCCTTTGTTTTCTGATCAGACTCCATCAGCGTAGCCTGATGAATGCTTGCAGAAGACTGAGCAACAGTGGACAGGGGACAAACTGCAAGCATCAACGTTGCCAGGCAGCACATGCCATTAAGCAGGATGATCTTCCTTCTCATAGTGTTCTCCATCTCAAAGCTGGAACGTTCGAACTAAACGCTGGCATTGGATCTCGTCAACGGCGGATGCCTTGCTGGTCAGTCAGTTTGAAGGTCTATGTATCCGAGCATCCCCAAGACCGCCATCGTAATGCAGATCAACCCGAATATGATCGCCATGATCCGGTAGCGTGGTCCTTCGCGCGCCCACACACGCGCAGAGCAGCCCGTGAGAAAGGAGAGCACGCCCAAGGTAAGAAAAAACAAGCCTGAAACTATGTTCTCCATCTTCAACTAACAAGATCGAGCTCTCGGTAACTATCCTGGGGTTATCGATGATTTACTGCTTCTTTGCTCCTGTGTCATCGGGGTTATATGGCGGAGCATTCGGATCATATGGTTTTGTAGGATCAACTCGCTTACCGTCGACGAATCTCTTCTGGTCTCGAACATTGTCGACCGACTTCAGTTTCCATCCCTCGAGTGTCTTCACCCATGTCTCCCGTTGAATCACGCTTGTATCTACTTTGCGAACCTTGCCCGCCAGCTCGCGAGTTCTTGACGCTTCCTGAAAAACCTCAGCCACAGCGATGAGCTTATTTTCCGATACAGTCAACTTCTGAATAGTGTTCCTGATATTGAAAGGTGGCTGATTACTTTCAATGAATTGCCTGGTGTATTGCTCCATCTGCTTTACATCACCAACTCTACCGTCTGGGAATATCGCGTGAAAATCCGTGGTTTTCAGGCTGGCTATGGTTTTCAGGTCTTTGCGGTCGTGAGCCTCAGCCAACTTCTTATACTGAAGGTCTAATTCCTTCCGCACTTCCGCATAATCTTGCGCGAGAGCCGCCACTGCACCAACTACCATCAATATCAAAGCAAAGAGAAACATCATCGGCCGTATCTTCATTGTAATTCTCCTTGGAAAAGCACGACATGCTTCAGCGGCCGGGCGACAACTGATCAAGCATTCGATTAACCGATCAGAAGCACGCCGCTCCGATCCGCTGCGAGCACTTGTTAAGCTTTCGACTCTCCGTCTTCTTTCTTTCTTGTTCTTGTTGGCGCGGAATTCTGCAACAAATCCGTAGTTCTATCGGTAATGCTGGGTACATATTCAATACCGCTCTCCTGTGGCAGATACTTGGTTGGTTGTGATGGTGTTAGAAGTTGTGAGGACGGAATGGAGTCAGGTTTTTGGCGGGGCGAAGGCGAAAGATATGGATAAACTGTAAGAAACATCCCCACTATAGAAACCAATACTCCGACGACAGTAACCATCTCCTCATGTATCAGCATTTTGCCGATGACCCCAATTGCTACACCGATAAACATGATAATGAATCCCCAAAGGGTCAATTTATTCCCTCGTTGCCCTTCACCTTTGAGGCCGATTGCTGACGTTCCTTCCAAGTCAGATGCCGTGGTGGGCGCAGCAAGCGGACGCGTAATCATCTGCAACCCTGCTCCACATGCGCGACAAAACTTTTGATCTTGTAGCGTCGGTAATCCGCATTTTGGACAATTCATTTTGTGCCTCAATGATTTGTTCGGTGCATGTCGCTCACATTCACCATTCGACATTACGGACAACGAGCTCAATAACTCACCCCTTGGGCATTGTCTTCCTCTCGAGTTGATAATAACGCTAACGTGACAGTGCCCGGCAAGCTTCAATATGGGTCTCCTGATCTCAGCCTGATTTCGGCCGCGCGTTTCGCCATCCAACGCAACGTCTCTCGAGCCGGCATTACTTAACCAGAATTTAATTCGATGGTAACCGCGAGTTAGCACCGCTCGACAACAATCTCCGGCAGATACGAACTATCGGCAGTTCGCGCAAAGCGACACGAAGACATTCGTGGATCGACTCTCTAAGTTGCCGTGCTGATCACGGGGGGTTGACACGGCGGCGAAGGGGATGGAGAAGAGATCAACTTCGGTAGCGAGTATTCCCGCCACACCAGACAGAACGGTTAATGGTTATTCGCCCGTTGCTGTTTGCTGCTGAAACGACCAAGCCCCGGTGGCACCGACTCCACCGGGGCTTTTTCTTATTCCGCTGACAATCATTGCTTAGCTATCTGTTATAAACTCGCCTGAAGCATCATGAAGATCCTCTTTCTCTTGAGACATGCCAAAGCTGAGAACGGCAGCGCCGGCTCGCCGGACTTGGAGCGCGCCTTAAATGATCGGGGGAGAAAAGAGGCGCAGGCGGTGGGTGCATCCATTCAAAAACAGAACCTGGGACTAGATCTGGTCCTGAGTTCCACCGCCAGGAGAGCCCGTGAGACAACGGAGCTGATCCTCGCATCCGCTAATCTGGCTGTCGACGTGCGCTATGACCAGCGAATCTACGAAGCCGGCCCGCCGCGGTTATTGGAAGTAGTATCGCAAATCGAGGAGGGTCGCAGTTCAGTGCTCCTGGTTGGTCACAACCCGGGAATGGAAGAACTGCTGCAGTTGTGGACAGGGCGCCTCGAACAAATGTCAACTGGCACGCTCGCCAAGATTGATCTTAAAGCTGCGAGATGGAGCAAAGTTGTGGAAGAGAAGGGCAGCCTCGATTGGATTGTGAAGCCGAAAGAACTCACCGAGGATTGACAGACCAAACCCCGTCAGCGTTCGCTCACAAACTCACCAACCGTAGCGCGCTTTTGGGCCCCCAACCTTACCGCCAACATCGCGTAGAAACACCTCAGGCACAGGCCAAACGAATTGTCGCTGGCGTTTTCCCGAATCTTCGCCCCGCATGAGATGCATACCACCTTGAAGTCGGGGTTCTTCCTGTCGGTTTGTTCAACCATTTCTTCTACCTCAAAAATAATTTTCGCAGGAACTGTAAGCCTGGAGTACTACGCGTAAATTGCCGGCTGATTAAATGAAAGTTAAGAAATTGAGCGGCCCTGGTGTAACCCAAAAACGGTAGCGCATGTTCAGACAGAGTTTAGCCACACTATCGGCTGATTCTGCCTCCAGAATCCCACCTCCTCTGAACTAAGACCTAAAAGGGGCACTTATCTGCGTGCACCTTTTACAGCTAGTTCACATGAAATTCAGATGGATGTAACACCGCCCACTTAGATTGGGCTGTTCCTTCGATCGATTAGACCCTAAATTCAGGAGCCAAACATGCCCCTCTCGAGCAAAGTTTCCCGCGCATCGACTTTCATCCTGGCTGTAACAATCGCTGTTTTTGCTTTCGCCTGTAGTGGTAGAGGGCCCGGCACTGAAGGAGGGCCAATACATCTTCAGGGCGCAGGAGCCACATTTCCTAACCCGCTCTATCAGAAATGGGTAAGTGAATACACCAAGCTTCATCCGAACGTGAAAATTGACTATCAGTCGATTGGTTCAGGCGGAGGCATTAAGCAGATCCAGGCGCAAACTGTAGACTTCGGCGCTTCAGACTCGCCCATGAAAGATGAAGATCTGAAACCGGCGCCTGGCGCAATACTGCATGTGCCAACAGTCCTTGGCGCTGTGGTTATTACCTATAACCTTCAGGGCATTGCAAAACCCCTTCACTTTTCGCCCGATGTAATTGCCGATATTTTCCTGGGGAAGATCAAGAAGTGGAACGACCCGCGAATCAAGGCAGATAATTCCGATGCAAACCTTCCGGCGTCTGATATCACCGTAGTACATCGCTCGGACGGAAGTGGCACCTCAGCAGTATTCACAGATTACCTGTCGAAGGTCAGCCCCGAGTGGAAGGAAAAAGTTGGTTCCGGAACCTCACCCAATTGGCCGGTGGGTATTGGTGGTAAGGGAAACGAAGGGGTTACCGGGCAAGTTAAGCAAACGCCAAATACCATCGGTTATGTCGAGCTTGCCTATGCTGTCCAGAACAAGTTGCCAGTGGCCCTGATTAAAAATAGATCCGGAGAGTGGGTAGAACCGGGCTTCGACGCTGTTATCGCCGCCGCTGCCGAATCCGTAGCTACGACGCCTGAGGACTTGCGTGTGTCAATTACCGATGCCGCCGGCAAGACTGCTTATCCAATTTCAAGTTACACCTACATACTCGTCTACAAAGAACAGAAAGATGCAGTCAAGGGGAAAGCCCTGGTTGATTTCCTGTGGTGGGGAATTCACGATGGTGAAAAGTTCGCCAGGGATCTCAACTACGCTCCTTTGCCGCCGGAGATTGTCACACGCGCCGAAGCGAAAATTAGTTCGATTACTTCGGGCGGTAAGCCACTGCGGTAAGTCTGTAGTCAAAAGTCTGAAGGTGGCACTGCGGAGTCTGGAAGTTGATATTTAGGGGCGGGCGTTGCCCGCCTCTTAGTGATCGATATGGAACAAACAATCGGCGGCCGACACCAGCCTCTAAACCCCCTGGCAAGGTTGTGGCGCGCGCTCTCGCCTACTGGAAACACGGGAGACGCGGTGTTTCGCAGTCTCTTGTTAGGCGCCGCGCTGCTGGTGGTGCTGATTGTAGGTGCAATGATCCTGGCGCTTGCATCCGAGTCGATGCTTTCAATTCGCCAATTTGGTTTTAGTTTTCTCACAGGCAGACTGTGGAATCCGATCAAGGGTAACTTCGGAGCCCTGCCTTTTGTTTACGGCACGATTGTTTCCTCGTTGATAGCGCTTCTAATCAGCGTTCCGCTTTCGCTGGGCATCGCGATTTTCCTGGTTGAGCAGGCACCCTACTATGTGGCGCGACCGCTCGGCTTTCTGGTGGAGTTGTTGGCAGCGATTCCATCGGTTGTTTATGGGCTCTGGGGAATATTTGTATTAGCTCCGTTTCTGCGCGTTCACGTGGAGCCGCCACTAGAGCGCTGGTTCGGCTGGCTGCCGATATTTCAGGGAACAATCACCGGTATTGGTCTGCTCACGGGCGGAGTAATCCTCGCGATCATGGTGACGCCCATCATCTCGGCGGTGGTGCGTGACGTGCTTGCGGCAGTGCCGAGCTCGCAACGCGAGGCGGCCCAGGCCTTGGGCGCTACGAAATGGGAAACGACCCGGGTGGTTTTGATAAACGGTGCGCCCGGAATAGCGGGTGCAGTGATACTGGGATTAGGTCGCGCAATTGGTGAGACGATGGCCGTGACAATGGTCATCGGGAACCGCCCACAGATTAGCGCCTCGCTATTTGAGCCTTCTTACACCATAGCCTCGGTGATTGCCAACGAGTTTACAGAGGCGACGCAGGATCTTTATCTCAGCGCGCTGGTGGAGTTAGGGCTGATTCTATTTTTGGTAACCTTTGTGGTGAACGCAATCGCCCGCATTCTGGTGTGGCGTGTGACCCGCAAAAATAGTGGAGTTGGAGCCGCGGCGTAACGCAAGCTGCTACCACCCCACGCGGCTGCCCGCGTGGGGATCCCGAGTTGGTTTGCGGTTCATTCGCTTAGTCAATGTTGAGAGCAATTCAACACCTCGCAAACTAACAGTTTGCGTTACAGGTTATGAGAAAAGTTGACCGGCTACGTCGCACGCGAAGCGCGACGATGACTACGTTAACCGCGCTCTGCACCCTCGCGGCGGTCGGCATTCTGCTGATCATCCTGGTCTACATTGCCATTCAAGGCATTGGCTCAGTTAATCTTAAGTTCCTGATTGACAGCCCACGACCGGTCGGCGAAGGGGGAGGCATTGGCAATGCGATTCTGGGAACGCTCGTGCTGCTGCTGCTTTCCTCTGCTATTGGTTTGCCGTTTGGAATTGCGGTTGGCATTTATCTCTCTGAATTTGGAACCGGGCGCTTTGGGAGTATTGTCAGGTTCTTAGTTGACACGCTAACGGGAATTCCGTCGATAGTCACGGGTGTTTTTATTTACACAATTATGGTCGTCCCGCTAAAACACTTCTCGGCGTTGGCGGGCGGCGTCGCTCTGGCTTTGATTATGATCCCCATAGTGGCCCGCACGACCGAAGAAATGGTCAAGCTGGTGCCAAATAGCTTGCGTGAAGGCGCGCTCGCACTCGGGGCGCCGCAATGGCGAGTGACGCTCGGCGTCGTAGTGCCGGCGGCGGCTTCTGGAATCGCTACCGGCGCCATGCTCGCTATCGCACGCATCTCCGGAGAAACCGCTCCGTTGCTGTTTACTGCATTCGGCAGCCGCTTCTTCAGTTACTACCTGGACCAGCCAATCGCGTCGCTGACTGTACAAATCTACAATTATGCAATCTCACCCTATGATGAGTGGCATGCGCAGGCCTGGGCCGCGACCCTGGTTTTGATGACCTTGATTCTGTCGATTAATATTGCCGTGCGTTTCCTGACGCGCAAGCGGTTTTGAGAGTTGGAGTCCTTGATTCCAATGCCTGGAAGAGGTTTTGGAGAAATCTGAAATCTGAAGATCTCAGATTTGAGATTTGAAACTTAACTGATGTCGACCACGGCACCAACATTTGCAACCAGGGTTACGGCTAACGAGCGCGATCCGGACAGCCCGGATTCTCCGCGAGCGGCAGACGGCGCGAAGATCGCCGTGCGAAATTTGAGTTTCTACTACGGCAAGGCGCAGGCACTGCACAATGTTTCGTTGGAGATTCCTGAACATATCGTGATGGCTTTCATTGGCCCCTCCGGCTGCGGCAAGTCGACATTCCTCCGCACGTTAAATCGCATGAACGACGTGATTCCGGCAACGCGCGTTGAAGGCGAAGTGCTGATGGATGGGCGCGATATTTATGAACCCGGCACCGACGTGGTGGAGCTGCGACGCAAAGTGGGGATGGTGTTTCAGAAATCGAACCCCTTTCCGAAGTCGATATTTGATAACGTGGCTTACGGCCTGCGAATAAATCGTCTCACCAGGAGCCAGACTGAGCTGGCGGAACGTGTTGAGCTGGCACTGAAAGACGCTGCACTGTGGAACGAAGTCAAGGACCGTTTGAAATCATCGGCCTTAAGTCTCTCCGGCGGACAACAGCAACGTCTTTGCATCGCGCGAGCGCTGGCCATCCGGCCTGAGGTAGTATTGATGGACGAGCCCGCATCCGCCCTCGATCCGGTAGCGACGCATAAGATTGAAGAGTTGATCGTGGAGCTAAAGAAGCAATACACGATTGCGATTGTGACGCATAACATGCAGCAAGCGGCCCGCGTCTCCGATACGACGGCGTTCTTTCTGCTTGGCAAGCTGATTGAAGTCAACTCAACTGAGAAAATGTTTACTAATCCCAACGAGAAGCTGACTGAGGATTACATTACCGGGCGATTTGGATGAAGAAAAACCATACGCAGATTACGCAGATTACGCAGAAAGAGATCCTGATGGAGAGAATCTAATAACTTGATGCCACCCTTTGTTTCTTTTGAATCTGTGTAATCTGCGGATTCTTTCTGAGATAGATTATGTATCAGCATCGACATCTTGACGACGAACTCAACTCTCTGCGCGACCGGGTGTTGTTGTTGGGCGGAGAAGCGGAAGCTGCACTTGAACGCGCCATGAAGGCGCTGACCGAGCGCGACAGTGAACTGGCGCGCCAGGTACTTGAGCAGGATGATCAGATCGATAAGCTGGAGGTTGAAATTGATCGCCAGTGCATCGACATCATTGCGCTGCGGCAACCGGCAGCGCGCGATCTGCGTTTTGTGATCACAGTTGCGAAGATGGCCCCGGTGCTTGAGCGAATCGCCGATCACGCGGCCAACATTGCGCGAGTAGCCATCGATCTCAACAACGAACCTGAGCTGAAGTCGGTTATCGACCTGAAACAGATGGCCGATCACGCATTGTCAATGTTGAGGGGGGCGCTGGACGCGTTTACTTCAAACGATCCAAAGGCGGCCCGCGAAGTTATTCAGAGCGATGCCGCGATCAACGAGCTTTACAACCACATTTTCCATGGTTTGATTGAAATGATGGTGACCGAGCCAGGCACTGCAACTCGCGACGCGCGGCTATTGTTTGTAGCGAAACATCTGGAGCGGATCGGGGATTACGTGACCGACATCTGCGAATTGACTGTTTACATGGCTGAAGCAGCATTCATCAAACACTTTAAGTAGGACAGACAGAGAGATTTTCCACTTATCATCTCTCAATTCCCATTTTTCATTGAAGACAAACCGCGAGGAGTAAGAGAGAGTCCGCCAAATGACAAATGAAAAATTGTGAAATGAGAAATGGAAAATCTTTCTTCTTGCCTGGTTGATTTACGAGGCTAAGAAACTAAACGGACAATCAGGAATGCCAATCCTACTCCAGTAAAAATGCAACGGCCCATCCTTATCATTGAAGATGACCCTGACATCTCAGAAAGTTTGAAATACAACTTCGAGCGCGAAGGATTGACTGCCACCACCGCCTCAACCGGTGAAGCGGGTCTGGCCGCCGCCCTCAATGAGCGCGAACCCCCGCTGCTGATAATCCTGGATTTAATGTTGCCGGGAATGAGCGGGAGTGAGTTGTGCCGCCGGCTCAGAAGAGAACCCGCCACTCGACGTACTCCGATCATCATGTTGACGGCAAAGACCACGGAGTTAGATCGCATCGCCGGCCTGGATCTCGGCGCGGACGATTACATCACCAAACCTTTTTCCGTAAGAGAACTGCTGGCGCGAGTGCGCGCCGTCATGCGCCGTATTGATGAGACGCGAGGCAAAACTTACGAGGACGACCATCTGCTGATCGACTTTGATGACATTCGGGTGGTCTGCCATGGCAGCAAGGTGAAACTCACCAATAAGGAGTTCAGCTTGCTGTCGGTTTTAGCCAAGAGCACGGACCGCGTTGTGACTCGACAGCAGTTGCTGGATAACGTCTGGGGCTATAGTTATTACGGCGATGCGCGCACGCTCGACGTTCACATTAGGCGGCTGCGGCAGAAGCTCGGTGATTGTGGCGACTGCATTGAAACTGTGGTCGGTGTGGGCTACCGGTTCGTTGGTTGCGCGGGGACTGCTTGAGATACTTGCTATTAGGTTGTTACCATCTTTATGTCCAAGCGTAATGCTTATCTGATCGCCGCCTGCGTAGTTTTTCTCGCCGTTATTCTCCTCCTGCCTTCGTTCACCGTGCGAGTTGTTGTTGCCTGTCTTCTTTTGGTATTGGCCCTGGTATTAGTGGGCCGAGCATTCTCGGACAAAAGCTCCACTGAAACACTTCAGTCGCGTGTGGGTACGAAGCCTGCTGATGACCAGTCCGCAACGGAGATCTTTGCGCTGGGAAAGTTGTTTGAAGCAACTATGAGCGGGATGCGCGAAGGTTTGCTGGTGGTTGATAACGACATGCGTGTCGTGGCATCAAATGCGGCGGCGCACAGGTTGTTCAATCTGTCGAAAGGCAAACTTGAGACACAGCGGCTAACGGAACTGACCCGCAACCCGGCCATCTATAGTGCTTTTCTGGATGCTCTGAAAGGAATTGAACGCAGCGGCGTGAAAATCGAAACACATGGACCAGAGCGGCTGGTCTTCGATCTTCGCGTGGTCCCCCTGGCATCTCAGGGACAGTCGACGCCTGACGCTAATGGCAAAGGCCGAAGCGCGCGAAATGCTCAGGGAGCGCTGGGTGTTTTCATTGACGTCACGCGCATGGAGCGATTGGAGCTGGTGAGACAGGAATTTCTTTCCAACGTTTCCCATGAGCTGCGCACACCGCTGACGGCGATTATGGCGTTTGTCGAAACCCTCGAGACGGGCGCGGTTGACGACAGGGAGGCGAGCCACCGGTTCCTTGGAATCATTCGTAAGAACGCGACGAGGATGCACGACCTTATCGATGACATTCTCGAGTTGAGCGCCATTGAAGCCGGTAATGTGCAGGTTAGAGCGGAGCAGGTTGAGCTGTATCCAATTGTGAACGATGTCATCTCATCGCTGGCAACCAAAGCTTCCAACCAGGGAGTTGTCGTGACAAATGCTGTCCCTCGCGAGCGGACGGTTTACGCAGACGCGCGGCGACTCGAACAGATGTTGACGAATCTGGTGGAGAATGCGGTCAAGTTCAATCGAGAAAACGGCGTGGTGACGATCAAGTTTGAAAGTAGTGGCGCCGTGACTGATGCACTCCAAAGCGACACACCCAGGCGGGAAAAGATTATTGTGGAAGACTCCGGCGAAGGAATTCCGGCCCAACATCTGGAGCGGCTTTTCGAAAGATTTTATCGTGTCGATCGCGCGCGTTCGCGAGACATGGGCGGCACCGGATTAGGTCTGGCAATCGTGAAGCACCTTGCGCGCGCCCACGGCGGTGAGGTTACCGTCACTTCTGAGTTGGGCAGAGGAAGCACCTTCACCATTGAGCTGCCTTCTTCCAGCGACTGATTTAAAGTTAATTTCAGGCTGGAAATTACACATTTTTGTCTTCATCCAGTTGGCGGAGGGTATCAAGGATCAGATTGGTATTGCTGAGCGCCTGGATCCCCACGGGAAATTCCATTGCGGATTTTTGAAATTCAAACCCTCCGGTAGTTATCTCCACGATCTGCCGGAAGCCCGGCTCGCCGGTGGCGCCGGCGGCTTCGGCGTCGACGATTCTTCCTTCATTGAAACTAATGCTGCCGGATTGCGTGTCGTTAGTTAGCCGAAGAGTTCCCGTCAATTTTGAATTCTCAATTACTTGAATCACATCAAAGACATTGATCGCCATCAGGTCACCGCCGAGTGTGATTGCTGGTCCGTGCTGGGAAGTCTGAGGCGGAGCTGCTTCCGGTCGCAAATCCGGACGACGTGCCCGCCGGATTGCTTCCAAACCACCCGCGATGTTGATACGAGAGTCGAGGTGCTTGGCCTCCAGCAGCCGATCATGGCCGTTATCGAATTGTTCTCGCTCGATGTAGAGACTGGCGAGCGCCAGACACTCGCGCGCGGCCGCCTCAGTTTGCTTCTGATTAATACAGATTTCTCGTATGCGCTCGCGCAGTGGAATCGAGCGGGGATTGGTCTCGAGCGACTCTCGCAGCCGGGCGATGGCCCGGTCAGGCGACTTGTATTTGAGGAAGAGGTCAGCGTCGAGCAGGGCCGTATCGACCTCGCTGATATGCTCTGTTGATGAAGGGTCCGCCATTTCGGGCGAAGTTTAGCACAGGAGCAAGCGCGTTTATTAGAACCCGGAACGGAATAACGAGAGGAATAGTTGTCGCAGGAATTTGCGGCTTTGCCGCCGCACAGTGCGGTAAGGCTCATGTTTATCTTGCGGCGGATTAGACTCCAAGGAGTTGACTCACGTCTTCCTGCACTCCCTCAAAAATCCAGGCGAACTCCAAAACGAACCTGGCGCGGGCGGAGTGTGCGGGTGGTTACGAGAAACGAATCGAGGAACGCCCGACGTTGTTCGGGCGTCGCGTTGGGCGAGATGGCGCTGAAGTTGATGAACTCACTGCCAAAGCTGAAAACGGTTTTGTTGAGCACATTATCAAACTCGACCGTGGGGCGCAGACGCATCTTCTCCGAAAGCCGGAATTCGCGTGTTACGTTGAGATCGAGAAAAAACTGGCCTGGGCCCTGGCCTGCGTTGCGTGGCAGGTTTCCGGTCTGCCCGATCGACGGCAGAGCAAAGAAGTTTAGTATCGCCGGGTCGATCGGATCGCCGGAGGCGCGCCAGCGCAGCAGCCTGGTGTCCCCGTTGAAGATGGGCCGGTCATTTCCAACGTCGTCAAGGTTTCGATCCGCGCCGCCAATGGAGATGTTGAACGGCGCTCCTGAGGAGAGACGCCAAACCGGAGCAAGGCGCAGCTTACCCAGATAGCGTGGGAGATCGAAGGTTCCGGAAAAAACAAAACGGTGCCGCCGGTCGAGCAGGCTGCGCGCCCTCTCTCCGAAGAAGTCTCCAGCGATCAGCGCATCGGAAGTGTTTACAATGCCGTCGTCCTTCGTGTAGGAAAACGTATAGGCAGCACGGAACGATAAACCAAACCCTCTTGTTTGCTTGAATCTCTTGCGAAGCTCAAACGTCAAACCGCGATAAAAACTGTTGCCGGCTGAAATAAGCTGCTCAACTTCAGCGCGGCTCGAGTCAGGCCGGAAACGATTGAGCGCCGCCAGGGCAACTTCAACCGGCGTAGTCGACGTAAAACTGTTGAGGTTGACAACTGAAATCGGTAAGCCAAACTCAGTCACGCGGACTACAGCATTTGGGTTCGCCGGATCAAGCGGTCCAAAAACAAACCTCACCAGTTCACCCGCAGTGGAAACGTTATAGAGTGGGCGCGGACCTCCGGGAAGGCTGCGGAAGTTAACAAAATCCCGTGAGCCAAGGTATTCAGTGAAACTTTTGAAACCCGGTGGAAGTCTGGGCGCATTTGCATTGAACTCCCGCCACAGATGTAAACCGCGATTGAACGTGTAGTTCGCTTCGAAGACAAAACCCTGTCCCAGATCTCTTTCGAACCCGAGGTTGGCCTGGTAGCTCTCGGGTATTCGCAGTTTGGGATCGAGGCGGCGGGAAAACCCGACGTTGAGCACGCCGTATGTTTTTACCAGATCAGAATCAATTGAGAGGGTTTGCGGAAACTTGAGATTCTTTAAGATGAAATCGCGATGGAAATCGGCGCTACCAATTTGTCCGGTTGCCGGATTGACGATCGTGCTGGTATCGAAAAAGAGCTGGCGCGCTCCGAGCGTGAAATCGTCGATTGTTCGTAGCAGCGCGCGGTTGTAAAAGAGCCCGGCGCCAATTCTAATCACCGTCTTTCCCGACTTAAACGGATCATAAGCAAGCGACACACGTGGTCCCCAGTTGTTTCGGTCGTGAATGATACTTTCCATCTCGTAACGCAAGCCATAACTCAGTACCAGGTTCGGAAGCATTCGCCACTCATCCTGAAGAAAGAAGCCAACGTAAGAATTCTTTTGCGTTGATTCTGCCTGAAAGTTTTGCCGGAAACGGCTGGGAGCGTTCTTCAAGAAATCCCCAACGCCTGCAAAGCTGAAGGTGCCGGAGATGTCCGATAAATCGATAAAGGTCGAGCGGACGTGCTGGAGGTCGCCGCCGAACTTGAATGAGTGTGGCCCATCTAGCCACGCAAGCACGTCCTGCACCTGCACTCGAAACTCGCGGCGATCGGTCGCGCCAGAGGTTGATGAGCCGGCCACTAGTGTGCCAGAGCGTTGGTCAGGATCGCCGGAAGTTAACGGGTCGTTCAAAGTAATCAGAACGACTGGTTTCCTGCCTCCGCTCGCCTCTACCGCAGGCGTCAAACGTGAAAACTGAACGCGTGTTTGGTTGACGAGCGTGGGAGAAAAAACGAAGTTGTCAGTGTAAGAAACGGCATCAGTGCCACGCGTCCTGCCCAACAATGCCTCCGCCAGCCGGTTGCCACCGCCAAACTGTCGTAAATTATTTTGCCGGCCCAACTGGTAAAGCAGTGAGCCATTGTGCAGATCTGAAAACTTGTGATCGACGCGCGTCGTGAATGTGTGGTTCCTGACGGGTGTCGAGACCGTTGAAATGAAGGGCGCGAGACCAGCTTTCAAACGAGCGTCTCCAATCAATGCCGGCTCCGTTACCGTCGGCGGCGGAAGCGGGAAGAGCGGGTTTTGTACGATGGGCACCAGCGTATCTATTGTCGCCGAGTCAAACACAGTGTCGTATTCGTAAGCGCTGAAGAAAAAAGTGCGTTGCCGGCCGTCATAAAATGGCAGGCGGACAGGACCGCTGAAGGTGAAACCGGGATTGTGTTCTTCGAGCGGCAATCGTTGCAGGCCCCTCGCCTGGTTGTTGGAAGTGTTCGCGTTAAAGTAGTCGTTCCGGAAAAAATGAAAGAGACGTCCGCGGTAATGATTGGATCCGCCGCGCGTGCGAATGTTGATTCGGCCACCTGATGCCCTGCCATATTCGGCTGCAAACTGGTTTGTGATGACCTGAACTTCCTCCACCGCTTCCATTGAAGGTTGGAAACGTTCACGCGCGGCGCGGTCGTCGTTGTTGTCGAGACCGTCAATGGTGATGTTGTTTGAATAAGCGGGTCCCCCCGATAGGGAGAAGGTTCCAGATTCTTCCGGTGTGTTCGCGGGATTTGTATTGCGGTCCTCGGCGAGATCGCGGGTCGAAAGTGGTTCTTCGGAAACGCCCGGAAGCGTGAAAATCAAATCGAGTGGCGAACGGGTTGCGACCGGCAGCGATTCGACTTCGTGTGTGACTACGGTGCCACCAACAACGGTGCGGGTGGTATCGAGAGGGGCCGCTTCCGCAATCGTAATGACCAGCGGATCAACAGTCACGTCCTGTGGCCAGAGCGTGATCTCGAGTTGCAGGTTTTGTCCGGCGATGAGCGCCAGTTCTTTCCTCTCCTCAGGTGCAAAGCCAGAGCAAGAGATCTTTACGTTGTAAGCTCCCGGCTCGAGTTGAATGAGGCGATAACGTCCATCGGCATCGGTAAGTACGGTACGAGTAGCGCCAGTCTTTACGAGAACCGCTTCGACTGTTGCTCCCGGAATAACAGCGGCATTCTGATCTACCACTCGCCCGGTGATAGTGACGTTATCCAGATCCTGCCCCAAAACTTGTGCGGGCTCTGCGAGTTTCACGCACAGAAGCAGACAAAGGAGAAGGGTAGTGATAAAACGCTTTGAGGGAAGAATTTCCATTTGCTGAACCCTGAACGGACTGCGGTGAAGCTAAGTGATCTCGGCGCAAACTGCTGCGTCCGGAAAACTCTGCTGGAGGGTGATGGCAAGCGGTGGGGAGATAGTCTAGTGCGAAGGAATCTGTTACGTCATGCTGCGGCGGGAGAAGAGCAGGAATGACAGATGCAAGAGACTTGGCATGACAAATGTCAGAACCGGGAGCAGTAGCGACCGGTTCCAAGTTGGGCTCACACTTAACATCGAGTGTCCACAGGCCAGTGAGAGCGAAGATCGTGAACCGGACGATCTCTATTAGTTTCACCTACGTTGAGTACTCTCAGCGGAAGGACCCGGTCGCTACTGCTCCCGGTTCTGATTTTTGGAAAGAATGGCTTAGCCGCGGGAGGCGGTGCGGCGGCGGAGTGCGGCCGCACGCGTCAGCGGAACGAGGGATTCGGAGATGCCTTCGGCGGGAGGTTCGACGAAGTTTGTTAACTCATCGGCGTGTGACTGAAGGTATTGGAAGAAGCGTTCAAACTCGTGTTGCATCGTATCCATCTTCTCCCGCATGTTGAGAATGATCTCAACGCCGGCGAGATTTACACCGAGATCGCGCGTCAGTGAAAGAATCAGCTCGAGCCGCGCGAGATCGGGATCGGTGTAAAGACGCGTGTTCCCTTCCGACCGCGATGGCTTCAGTAGTCCCTCGCGTTCATAAAGCCTCAGCGTCTGCGGATGAATGCCATATTGATCCGCGACGGCGCTGATTGTATATGTTTTGGCCTTACGTTTCATAAATCGGTAAATGGTAAATCGTAAATGGTAAATGGTAAGAAGCAAACGCCGCTGCAATGAATCCGCGCCCGTGTGGCTTTTGGAATGAACAGGCTTTTCTATTTATCATTTATCATTCACTATTTACTCCAATCCCATCTCCACCCGTGGGTTCTCGTCATTCATCTTCGAATACTGTCGCAGCAGTTCCTTTGTCTCTTCCGAAATCACTTTCGGAAGGGTTACCTGCACTTCGACAAACTGATCGCCGCGCGCGCCCGGGTTGCGCAAAGAAGGCGCACCGCGCTGGCGCAGGCGAAACTTTTGGGCTGACTGTGTGCCCGGCGGTATGCGCAACTGCGCCTTGCCTTCCACAGTCGGCACTTCAATCTTTGCCCCCAGCGCTGCCTCAGGCACGGTAATGGGAACGGTGACGTAAATGTTATCGCCTTTACGCGTGAAATATTTATGTGTGCCGACGTTGGTAATAATGTGCAGGTCACCCGGCGGCGCGCCGAGTCGGCCGCCTTCGCCTTTGCCTGGAATTCTCACACGCGAACCGGTTTCAACTCCGGCGGGTATGCGGACCTTAACATTTTCTGTCTTTGGCACCGTGCCTTTGCCTTTGCATAAAGAGCAGGGCGCTCGTCTCCGTCCGGTGCCGGCGCAATCAGGACATTCCTGCGCAAAGCGCAAACGGCCACCGGCGCGTTGCACTTGTCCGGAGCCTTTGCACGTCGCGCAGACCATCACTGGCCCACCGATATCGCCGGCGCCATTGCAACGCGAACATTGTTCGGAACGATTGACCGTGAGGTTTGTTGTTAATCCGGTGATGGCCTCTTCAAACGTTAATGACAGAGGCATCTCGATATCGGCGCCGCGTTTTGGTTGTGCTCGAGGTGGTTCCTCCTCTTTGGTCGCGCCGCCAAAAAGATCGGCAAAGATGTCGCGAAAACTCGTGCCACCGCTGGTTGCGCCGCCCGGTGTGGTGGTGGTGCTCCAGTCGAAGCCGCTGAAATCAAAACCCGGAGCTGCGCGTCCGGTCGTTGGCCCGGCACCGCGGGCCGCGGCGTCGGCAAGATTCTCGGAATACTGGCCGAAGCGATCGTAAACTTTTCGTTTCTTGGGATCAGAAAGCACGTCGTGCGCTTCAGTGGTTAGTTTGAAACGCTCTTCGGATGCTTTGTCGCCAGGGTTTACATCCGGATGATATTTGCGCGCAAGGCGGCGATAAGCCTTCTTGATGTCCTCAGGCTTAGCGTCTTTCTTGATGCCCAGTACTTCGTAATAATCTTGCTTGGCCACTTGTACATTTCCGATTGCCAATTGCCGATTGCCGATTTAAAAGGGCGGAAGAATATTTCATCCCCCGCCCCTCTTCAATTGGCAATTGGCAATCGCAAATTGGCAATCCCCTTACTTATTCTCGTCTACGTCAACGTATTCGGCGTCGATGACATTGTCTTCGCCTGAACCGGTGGTCCCGGACGCGCCAGCCGCCGAGGCCTGGTCTCCCTCGGGTGCCTCAGCTCCCGGCGTCGGAGCCTGTTGATAAAGCGCCTCCGCCAGTTTGTGCGATGACGTCTGTAGCTGGTTGAAAGCTTCGTTCAGCTTTTCCACGCCACCGTCCGCCAGCGCCTTCTTTGCTTCGGCGATTGCGGTTTCCACTTCGCCGGCAACATCGCCGACTTTCTCGCGATTGTCGTTCAGCGTCTTTTCCATCTGATAGACGAGGCTATCCAGACGGTTGCGCGCTTCGATTTCCTCGCGCTTCTTGACGTCGTCAGCCGCATGAGACTCAGCATCGCGCATCATCTTGTCGATCTCTTCTTTCGAGAGACCTGAAGAGGCAGTGATGGTTATCTTCTGCTCGCGTCCAGTGCCCATGTCTTTAGCAGATACGTTGACGATGCCATTGGCGTCGATGTCAAAAGCGACTTCAACCTGCGGCATGCCGCGAGGAGCCGGCGGGATACCGATGAGATGAAACTTACCCAGTGTGCGATTGTCACTCGCCATGGGACGCTCACCCTGAAGCACGTGGACTTCGACGGACGTTTGATTGTCCGAGGCGGTCGAGAATATTTCCGACTTGCGCGTCGGAATGGTCGTGTTGCGCTCGATCAGTTTCGTAAAAACACCACCCAGCGTCTCAATGCCCAGGCTGAGCGGAGTAACGTCCAGCAGCAGGATGTCTGTCTTTTCGCCAGACAGAACGCCCGCCTGTACGGCGGCTCCAATCGCCACTACTTCGTCAGGGTTCACGCTCTTGTTCGGCTCTTTACCAAACAGGTCGCGTACCAATTGCTGCACTTTGGGAATGCGAGTCGAACCACCTACTAAAACAACTTCATCGATCTTCTTGGCATCGATGCCGGCATCCTTAATCGCCTGTTCCACTGGAGATTTCAAACGCCCCAGGATTGGTTCAGCCAACTGCTCAAACCTGGCCCGGGTCAGCTTCATTGCCAGGTGCTTCGGCCCAGACTGATCGGCTGTAACGAAAGGCAAATTGATTTCAGTCTCCATGGTGCTGGACAACTCAATCTTCGCCTTCTCCGAAGCCTCCTTCAAACGCTGCAGAGCCATCTTGTCATTCGAAAGATCAATGCCCTGGTCCTTCTTGAATTCTTCGATAATCCATTCGGTCAGACGTTCATCGATGTCGTCACCGCCAAGGTGCGTGTCACCATTGGTCGACTTCACTTCTACGACGCCCTCACCCACCTCGAGAATTGAGATATCAAATGTTCCGCCGCCGAAGTCGAACACTGCAATTGTTTCGTCCTTCTTCTTGTCCAGGCCGTAAGCGAGTGCCGCCGCCGTCGGCTCATTCACAATACGCATCACTTCCAGACCGGCAATCTTGCCCGCGTCTTTGGTCGCCTGGCGCTGCGCATCGTTGAAGTAGGCGGGAACGGTTATCACCGCCTTGTCCACCTTTTGCCCCAGGTAGTCTTCAGCCGATTGCTTCATCTTTTGCAGGATGATCGCCGAGATCTCCGGCGGGCTCCATTCCTTGCCGCCAGCCTCGATGCGTACATCGCCAGTGCCGGCAGCCTTCACTTTGTAGGGCACCTGCTTAATCTCTTCCGTCACTTCGTCGAAGCGCCGGCCCATAAATCTCTTGATTGAATAAACGGTATTCTCCGGGTTGGTGACTGCCTGCCGTTTAGCTACCTGACCAACCAATCTGCTGCCATCCTTGGTGAACGCCACTACCGAAGGAGTGGTGCGGCCACCTTCCGAATTCGTGATCACGGTGGGCTCGCCACCCTCCATAACTGCCACCACGGAGTTCGTCGTTCCCAAGTCAATCCCTATAATCTTGCTCATTATTTTGTTCTCCAAAACGAAAGTTACTCGCTACTGCCACTCAGCCGGGCCGCCCATCGGGGAACCCACCTCCAGCTTTTCGCGAGCCATCAACTATTGCCACGAGATATCAAAATTCCAGTTGAATGGACGCGTAGTATAATACCTGAGTCCCTCCTTGTCAACTTTTAGAGTAGGTATACCACGAGCTTGGATCGGTCCAGTTTTACTACCGTTTTTGGCTGATTTCGGCGGAAGGAGCTGGTTTTCGGTCCTCGTTCAGCAGTTTTGAGGCGAAGAAGATGTAGTGGAGGCCTGACAAAATAGCTAAGGCAAAAACTGCGACATAAACCGTGGGTAGGTAATAGCCCGTGTAGTAAGGAACGCTGGCGGCGAACATTATGGCGGCAATGCCCCCGATCTGGACTGTGGTGTTGAGCTTGCCCAGCCAGGACGGCCGGAAGCCGCGAAAGCCGGTCATGATATTGATCGCCGCGGCGCCGACAATAATGAACACATCGCGGCTGATGACAGCGACGGTTACCCAGAAGGGTACGGGCAAATGGCTGGGCAAGGGTTGCGGGAAAACGCTGCGCATTGACAACACAATGAACGCGGTCACCAGCATCAGTTTATCGGCAATGGGATCGAGCACAGTGCCCAGCTGCGACTGCTGGTCGAACCGGCGAGCGAGCAGACCATCAAGGCCGTCGGTGAAACCGGCTATCGCAAAAACCGCTAAGGCCAGGACAAATCGTTGATAGAAAAGCAGGGTTACAAAAACAGGAATGAGCACCATCCTAAAGACGGTGAGCATATTGGGAACGGTAAGAATCCGGGAGGACATGGATCAGTAAATAGTGAATGGTAAATAGGGAATAGGAAAAACGCTTGGGCGGCGGCACTATTTACAAAACTGGGTCATCCACTAATTCACGCAGTTCGCAACTCGAGCAATGAAACCTCGGGGGGGCAGCCAAAACGTACCGGCAAAACAACAGTTCCCAGGCCGCGCGTTATGTAGATCTGAGTTTCATCCTGGCGCGCCAGGCCTTTTAGCAAGCGGCGACGCGGCCGGCCGGAAACGCTGCGTTCTGATCGCAAACTAACCTGACCGCCATGCGTGTGACCGCTGAGTACCAGATCGACTCCGGCACGAGCGGCTCGCCGCAGGATTATGGGATTGTGCGCAAGCAAAAGCTTCATCTCAGCTTCACTGGCCCCTGCCAGGGCCAGCGACAAATCTTCAAGACCAACCATCGTATCGTCCACGCCAGCCAGCCAAAACGCGGCGCCATTCTTCTCGAAACGCATGCCCTGGTTAACTAGTACAGTTATTCCTTCAGCCCGGAAGAGGTCGGTAATCAAAGCCGCATCCGTCCAGTGGTCATGGTTGCCAAGCACGGCGTAGACGCCGTGTCGGGCGCGTAGTTTTCCCAGCAATTCGGCACAAGGCGCCGCATAGCGACGTTCCTTGGAAATGTAGTCGCCGGTCAAAGCGATCATGTCGGGTTGCAGGTTATTTGCCGTCTCAACGGCGCGCTTAATCTGTTCGCGGCTGGTGAATGGGCTGTGGTGGATATCGGAAAGCTGAACAATGCGAAAGCCGTCGAGAGCTTGCGGTAAACGCCGCAGATGAATCTGCTGATGCTCGATGGTCAGACGATGCGGTTCAGTGAGCGCGGAACGCGCGGCCTCAGTTAGATTGAGTGCGAAGGCCCGCAATGGAGTTTCCGGCCGACTACCGCCAATAACCGCAGCACGCCCGCGTTGTTTCGATCGAATGGGGGTTGACATTGAAAGGTTTTGGTTTCCGTTTCACTTCAAGAAGCACGCTGATTCCGCAAATATCAGCATATAAGTTGGCTTCCTGAAATTTTGGCGCATTATAGAGGCCGGAATCTCGTTACGCAAACCGCGGGAATCGATAAAACAGCCACTTCGGAGTGCGGTGACTTGTCACCGCTTTCGCCCGCGGCGGCCCGGCACCGCTTTCTGCCCGCGCATTCAAGCTGCAAGAGGCTGCGACAAATCGCAGCCGACCAAAAGCGGCGCCGGGTCACCGTACTCCAAAGAGAGGCGGGTTTCCAAAGTGAACCAGTTCCCGCGCCTTCACTGACCTCCGCGGGTTCTGAGGTCATTTATGCAATAATCCGCTCCTGATCTCAGTTAACTAATGCGAAACCTGCTTGCAATCCTGGCAATTCCACTGGCCCTTCTGTTCTGGCAAACGGCTGCAGCGGCTGGGGAGGCATCGTCCTTCGCCGACGCCCACGGCCTGCAGCCGATGGTTCTCGTCGGACTCGCCGCGATATTGATCGTCGCGAAGCTGGGCGGCGAATTGTTTGAAAGAATCGGACAGCCGGCGGTGCTGGGTGAGTTGGTTGCCGGCATCATTGTTGGCAATCTTGCATTGTTTGGTTTCACCGGCGCGGAACAACTGAAGACCAACGACCTTATCGCCGCGCTGGCAGAGTTGGGCGTGATTATTCTGCTCTTTGAAGTCGGGCTCGAATCAGATCTCAAGGAAATGGCAAAGGTTGGCTGGTCATCTTTGTTGGTTGCGGTCCTGGGCGTAATTGCTCCGTTCTTTCTGGGTTGGGGTGTTTCCCGATACTTCCTTCCAAACGAACCCACGCTTGTTCACATTTTTATCGGCGCCACACTTTGCGCAACCAGCGTTGGCATCACGGCCCGTGTCTTAAAAGATCTGGGCAAGCTTGGTACGCCTGAGGCGCGTATCATCCTTGGCGCGGCTGTGATTGATGATGTTCTGGGTTTGATTATTCTGGCGGTTATCGCAGGGACAATCAAAGCCACCGGCCCGGGTGCCGCACTTTCAATGATGGGCGTCGCGGTGATTGCAGGAAAGGCGCTGGCTTTCCTGATAGGCGCGATCGCCCTGGGGCATCTCGTCGTACCTCGTGTTCTTCGTGGAGCCGGGCGCCTGGAAACGCGTGGCGTGTTACTGACTCTGGCAATCAG